>NZ_CP020918.1:1547500-1895000 GCF_003076455.1 Flavobacterium faecale | reverse complement strand
GTCAGCCGCAGCTGCCATTGGAGTAATTGCTGTCGAAAAACCAATACCCAACGACATGGCTACAAACACCAAACTATTTGCCAAAGACGCTGCTGCCAACTCCGTTGGTCCTATTCGTCCCACCATCACGTTGTCAACAATACCAACAATGGTATGCCCCAACATACCAATAATAATAGGATAGGCTAGTTTAAAATTATATGAAAACTCTTTGAAATATACGGCTATGTTCACGCTTGTTTTTTTTGAGGTTGCAAAGGTAAGCAGATGTATTCAAATTTTGGGTGATTACTCCCTTTTATAAATCAATGATTATTAATCCAACTTGGAATCCTATAACAATTACAAAAAATCATATAACTACAGCCTAAAGCAAAGCAGTAGTTTTGCTTCAAAGAAAATTAAATGGCATCAAAATTGTAACATGCCCACAAAAATTATTAATCAAAAAAGAAAATTATGAAAATGACGGTAAAAATTCAACAGGTAGCTTTAGCAGGATTAGCATTATTATTGAGTGCAACAACATTTGCTCAAAAAAAACCTAACTATGACCAGGGATTCCGTTTAGGGTTTGGATTAAATATAGGTGCGCCTACCGATGAAGATGTGTATAACTACGCATTAGGAGCCGATGCAAGATTACAATATGATTTATCTAAAAAAACGTCGTTGATTTTGACAACTGGTTTCACCAATCTATTTGTGAGCAATGACCGTGCAGATCTTGGAATCATTCCGGTAAAAGCAGGATTCAAAGCTTTTGTTTGGGAAGATCGTTTTTATGTATTAGGTGAAGTAGGTGGAGCTTTTGCGGTTACCAACAAATCAAACCAACACACGTACTTGTATGCGCCAGGAATTGGATACGCAACTAAGTATGTAGATGTAAGTGTACGTTATGAAGGCTATACCGAATATGACACCAATCAAATTGCTTTGCGTTTGGCATACGGCTTTAAATTGTAAGCAGTTTATAAAGCAACAGTAAAGTAGAATACTTTGCAATGATAAAAAAATCAACCCAATCTTATTTGTGATCGGGTTGATTTTTTTTTATTTTTTAAAGTAAGTTACAACTCTTAAAATGAAGTAATAAAATTTAAAATCGAATGTTGGAAATTTTGTTCCTTATTCAAAAAATGACTTCGGATAGGCAGGTAATACAATTGTTTTTTGAGCACACTATCTTTCAAGCGAACGTAATCTTTCTCGGTTGTAATTATCTTCTTCCCATTGGCTTTCAGCAAAATATCATTCAGATCGTTATCAGAAAAATGATGGTGATCGGGATAAGTCAAACAAATATCTGAATCGTTTTTTAAGAAATCAAAAAAAGGCTTTGGCTTTGCAATTCCGGCCAACAAAATTTTTTGGTCATTCTTCAAATGATCTACGGGAATCACTTTGTCATCACCAAGTACCACAGCATCATATTGGATCGTTGTAAAAAACAAATCTTGATTTGTATTCAATTTCAATTTAGTAGCAATTTTTTGCTGAGCCTCAATCGAAAGTGTTGCCGGACATTTGGTGACAATAACTATTTTTGCTCTATCGGCACTACTCCTACTTTCTCTTAAATTACCAGTTGGCAAAATAAAATCATCCGCATACAAATCTCCATAAGCTGTTAGTAATATATACAAACCAGCCTTTACTTTTCGGTGTTGGTAGGCATCGTCAAGCAAAATAATTTCGGGATTTGTTTTTTGCGAAAGCAACTGCTGTATTCCGTTTGTGCGATCGGCATCAACTGCAACTTGAATTTTCGGGAATTTTTGATAATACTGAAAAGGTTCGTCTCCTAGAATCAATGCATTTGCATTTTTATCGGCCAGAACAAATCCTTTTGACTGCCTCTTGTATCCACGACTCAAGGTTGCTACCTTGTAAGTGTCACAAAGCAAACGGACCAAATACTCTATTTGTGGTGTTTTACCCGTTCCTCCCACGCTCAAATTCCCAACAGCGATTACGGGTACATCAAAAGCCGTTGACTTTTTTAGTCCTTGATCGAAAAGGAAATTGCGAATTGTTGTTACCCACCCGTAAAGAATAGCGAATGGAAAAAGTAGTTTTCTAAATATATTCATGATTATTTATCGGAATAATGTCCCATGGCGGCAATGACATCAACAATTATAAGATCTTCATTTACAGTATAAATCAACCTGTCCTTTTTGTTTATTTCTCTTGACCAGAAACCAACTAAGTTCCCCTTTAACGGTTCCGGTTTACCTACACCTACATACGGGCTTTCTGAAAGTTCTTTGAATATAATACCTAGTTTTTTTATGCTAGCTTGATTTCCAGATTTATAATGTTTTTCAATTTGCTTTTTAGCCAAATCAGTTATTTCAATCCTAAACTTCCCCATACATCATTTGGATCAATAACCGTTCTATTTTTACTTCTTGCAGATTTCAAAACCATTTTTTCAAATTCTGGGTTATACTCAACCCTCTCTTCTTGGACTTCATCGACCTTATTCTCAATGATTTCAATACCATCGGCATCTTTGAAGAAAGATTCGGCCATCGCCATAAACGCTTGACCAGCTTTGGTTCGTTTATCGATTTTTAGGGTGATTGTTGTCATAGCTATAAATTTGAAATACAAAGATACAAAATTAGACTGATGTAAATTTAGGTCACATTTAATGGTTTTACTCTGCTTTTTTTCGAAATAGATATACAATAGAAAATGATCTATTTAATTTCATTTCAAAAAATTTAAAGTTATTATCAAGCCAAATGAATTATATTTGAAGTTGTATTTGGAATAATAAAAAACTAAATACAAATCGAAGCACTTATTGCGTGAGGGAATACTTCACCGAGCATTTATTTTCATAGGTGTTCAATTAATTCCATTTGTAGTGAAAATGCTTTTTTGTCCCAAAAAAGATTGAAGCGGAAAGCCCGGCCCGAAATAGTAAGAAGGAACGACGAAACTATGTAGGGACACGCCTAAATCATTATTATAAAAGATATATTTTGAAAATAAAAGAAATCCTTTCTGTACTCGAAGAGATGGCGCCCTTGGGTTATGCCGAAGATTTTGACAATGTTGGTTTACTGGTTGGCGATGCCAATACCGAGGCAACAGGCGTTTTGGTATGTCACGATGCACTTGATAATGTAATCGACGAAGCCATCTTAAAAAATTGTAATTTGGTGGTTTGTTTTCATCCGATTCTTTTTTCGGGTTTGAAAAAAATTACGAGCAAGAATTATGTGGAACGCGCGGTTGTGAAAGCCATAAAAAATGACATCGCAATTTTTGCCGTGCATACAGCACTAGACAATCATCAAGAGGGTGTGAATAAAATATTTTGTAATGCTTTGGGTTTAAAAAATACCAAAATATTGATTCCGAAGTTGAATTTTATTCGAAAATTAATCACCTATACCGTTCCAGAGAATGCAGAAAAACTGCGTTCTGCCCTATTTGCTGCTGGAGCCGGAAGTATTGGCAACTATGAAAATTGCAGTTTCAACTCGCAAGGCACGGGTACATACAAAGGCAATGCGAATAGCAATCCTGAGATTGGTGCTCGTTTTGAATTTGTTGAAAACACCGAAGTTAAAATTGAAGTTACATTTGAAAAACATTTAGAAAGCACCGTATTAAAAGCATTGTTTGCCAATCACCTTTATGAAGAGGTAGCTTATGAACTATACGACCTACTCAATGCACATCAAAATATAGGATTAGGTATGGTGGGTGAGCTTGAAGAACCAATGAATGAAAAAGATTTTTTAATTCTGGTAAAGCAAAAGATGCAAGCTGACGGTATACGCCACTCTACGTTTTTGGGAAAAGAAATCAAAAAAGTTGCTGTACTCGGAGGATCTGGTAGTTATGCTATAAAAAATGCAATTGCATCAGGAGCAGATGCTTTTTTGACAGCCGATTTGAAGTACCACCAATTTTATGAAGCCGAAAACCAACTTATTTTGGCCGATATTGGACATTTTGAATCAGAACGCTATACAAAAAACTATATTGTAGAGTATCTTAGAAAAAAAATTCTTAATTTTGCAATCATTTTATCTGAAGAAAATACAAATCCAGTTAAGTACCTATAGAATATGACGAATACGAAAGAATTAAGCGTTGAGGAAAAGTTAAGAGCGATTTATGATTTACAATTGATCGACACCAGAATTGACGAAATTAGAAACGTGAGAGGAGAACTTCCTTTAGAAGTAGAGGATTTAGAAGATGAAGTTGCAGGCTTAACTACGCGTTCTGAAAAATTAAAAACTGATCTTGAAGTAATTGAAGATCAAATTAAAGCGAAGAAAAATGCAATAGACGAGCACAAAGAGTCTATCAAAAAATACACAAAACAACAAGAAACTGTTCGTAACAACAGAGAATTCAACTCTTTGACTAAAGAAGTAGAATTTCAAGAACTTGAAATTCAATTGGCTGAAAAGCAAATTAAAGAGATGAAAGCTACTATCGAACACAAAAAAGAGGTTATTTCTCAATCTAAAGAAAGATTGGAATTGAAATCAAACCACTTGAAACACAAAAAAGCAGAATTAGAAGATATTTTGTCTGAAACAGCTAAAGAAGAAACTTTCTTAACTGATAAATCTGCAGAATACAGAGCAACTATCGAAGATAGATTATTAGCTGCTTACGATAGAATTCGTTCTAGCGTTCGTAACGGATTAGCTGTAGTTTCTATCGAAAGAGGTGCATCTGCAGGATCGTTCTTTACTATTCCTCCACAAACTCAAGTTGAAATTGCTTCAAGAAAGAAAATCATCACTGATGAGCACTCTGGAAGAATCTTGGTTGACAGTTCACTAGCTGAAGAAGAAAAAGAAAAAATGGAAAATTTATTTTCTAGTTTCTAAATAAAACTTACAAGACGAGCCACGCCCAACAGCGTGGCTTTTTTTTATATGAAAAAAGCACTTTACTTTATTTTTACCAAATCTGTTGGTTTATACATCAACGGAATGAGCTATGCTTTCCCCGAAAAAGCAAACCAGTTGGCTTACTCCATTTTTAGCAAGCCGAGAAAAGGAAAAATAACCTTAGATAAACTACCCAAAACATTAACTTCTGCCACTATTGAAATGGTAGAAAGTGATGGCGAACAATATGCTACCTACACCTGGAAAGGAAACGATACAGTAATTTTACTTGTTCATGGCTGGGAAAGTAATTCGGCTAGATGGAAAAAAACGTTGCCCTATCTTAAAGAAACCGGCAGTACCATTATTGCAATCGATGGCCCTGCACACGGATTAAGTAGCGGAACCGAATTTAACATTCCAAAATATGCCGCTGCGATAGACATCGTGGTCAAGCGCCACAAGGTTTCCTTTTTAATTGGTCACTCTTTTGGCGGAAAAACCTGTTTGTACTACCAATCACATTACCCTAATACAACTGTCAAAAAAGTAGTTACCCTCGGTGCGCCAAGCGAGTTCAACACTATCTTGAACAACTATACCCACCTATTACGTTTAAATAATAGAATCGTTAGCGGCTTAGTGCAAAAGTGTGTTGCCGTCTCAAAAATAGAATTAAATCAATTTACAGGCGCAAATTTCGCCACCTCTTTATCCACAAAAGGACTCGTTGCACATGATGTAGATGACAGCATAGTTGCGTACAAAGAAGGTCAAGCCATTGCCGCTGCATGGAAAGGGGCTGTATTTGTCCAAACAAATGGTCTTGGGCATGGTCTACATGATGATGCGCTGTACAACACAATAATTTCGTTTTTGTTCGATCTCGAAAAATAAGACCAGTGTACAAATATGAGATTCCGTTTTTAGATTAAAGACAAACGACTACATTGATTTAATTTTGCTATTTTTGCACCATGGAAGAAAATCTTAAACGCCTCAATAAGTTTATCGGAGAAACAGGTTTCTGTTCTCGACGTGAAGCTGACAAATACATCGAACAAGGAAGAGTCACTATAAATGGAGTAGTTCCAGAACTAGGTACAAAAGTAGCTCCAAGTGATGAAGTACGCATTGATGGCAAATTGATTCGTGAAAGCCGTGAAAAACCAGTTTATCTTGCCTTCTACAAACCTGTAGGTATTGAGTGTACTACCAATTTGGACGTACACAATAATATTGTAGACTACATCAATTATCCCAAACGTATCTTCCCGATTGGGCGATTGGACAAAGCCAGTGAAGGATTGATCTTTATGACCAATGACGGTGATATTGTCAATAAAATTTTGCGCGCAAGAAATAACCACGAAAAAGAATATACAGTAACGGTAAACAAACCTATAACCGATCGTTTTATAGATCGAATGGGAAATGGAGTACCAATTCTAGATACCGTTACTAGAAAATGTAAGGTAGAACAAATATCAAAATACACCTTTAAAATCATCTTAACACAAGGCCTCAACCGTCAAATTCGTAGAATGACCGAATACCTAGGTTACGATGTTACGGCATTGAAACGTATTCGAATCATTAATATCTCACTTGATATTCCTGTTGGGCGTTACCGCGATTTGACCGAAGCTGAAATTAAAGAACTAAACGAGCTTATTGAACCTTCGAGTAAAACTGAAGAGGCAAGTTTACCCAAAACAGAACCAACAAATAGGAGAACGGAATTCATTAAGAAAAACGATCCTAGGTTTAAGAGAAGAGGCGAGTATTAAAATTATAATCAAATAATATTTGAAATAAGAAAACCAAGACTTTCATCTTGGTTTTTGCTTTTATAATTATTTCAAATCAATGTTTTCGTAGTACAAAGATTTAGACAAAAAACTATCATTTTGGTTATCTAATATTTTAGTTGCTTTATTACGTTCTTTAGTCCGTTCTTCGGGAAATAATTCAAAATAAACTTCATCATTGTATTCTATATATTCTAGAAAATCTTTATCATTCCCTTTACCAACAGCTACATTGTACTGTGTTATAATATTTCCCCAATTCACAAAAGAACAGAGCAATAAAAATCCATACAGGCACAAAATCATTTGATTAAACAGGAACGCATTAGTCTTTTTGTTTTTAATTTTATAAAAAGTGATACCCAAACCTATAAGCGTGATGACCAGAAAAGCATAAACCCCCAATCTTTTATAAGTCATTCCGTAATGTAAAATGTATTCTGAATTTTTGACTGCAGAACTAACAATCAAAATACCATTCAAACCAATCCAGATCTTAGCTAACAGCTTTAGCAAAATAGCTTTGCTATCAAAATTAAATCCTTTTTTGAAATAGAATAAAATCACTCCCACTGCCATAATAATGGAAATAATTACTGCATTGACTCTATCGTGCGTTGCCGAACTTAAATTACTAATAGGATATACCTTGAAAAACTGTTCATAATTATAACTGATAATAAATACTAATAGCATAACATTTAGTAGTATTAACGAAATCTCACCACTTTTCCTTTCAAACTCCAAATCTAAGAATGAAAAACTAGGTTTTATTTCTTCGTTCTCAGAGGTAGCAAATTCATTATCTAATAATTTATCAAAAGTGTAGCAATAGTCCGGGGTAAAATAATTCCAAAAGCCAAATGAAATATAAAATCCCAAACTAGCTATCAGAATAACATCCAATATATCTAGGTCCAACTCATAATCAAATATCCCCGAAAAGGTGTCACTACCGAAAGAATAGGCAACAAAAAACACGGTAACAAAGAGTATCGGAATAATTAAATAGGCTATTAATTTCTTTGCACTATTATTGTCTATTTCTAACTGAGGAAGCCATTGTCTAAAAATGAATGGACGACCTAGTGAAGTGATTCCATTGATAATTACAATTGGAATAGCTTGTAATAACTTCAGTTTCACTTCCTGATTTTGGAACTGCAAGAAAACTAACGAAAAGAATAAGGCCCAAAAAGAGGCTCCATCACCATACCAGGCAAATGCTAGGGCAGACATCACTGTTGTAACGGTAAAAAATTTAAAAGCTAATCCTTTATTTTTAAAGTGCAACCAAATCAAGGTTACCAAAAATAGCGCAAACAATGCGAAGTTTAGACCGAGTGATTCGTTGTAAAATAAAAAGCTGAAGACTACTGTTGATCCGAAGATTAAATGATATTTTTTCATGTTTTAAATTTAAAAGTACTTTGTTTTTCAAAGTAATGGGTTAAAAAAAGGGAATGACTATAGTTTTAATAATTTTTCAAGAAAATTCAAGTGTTCTGCAAAGGCCAGACGGCCAGAATTGGTTACGCGATAGGACGTTTTGGGCTTTTTCCCAACAAACTCTTTCTTCACCTCGATATAATTTAATTTTTCTAATCCGGAAGTATGGCTTGCCAAATTACCATCTGTAACCTCTAATAATAACTTCATTTCGGTAAAATCTACCCAATCATTAACGACCAAAACTGACATAATACCAAGTCTTACTCTGCTTTCAAAATCTTTATTTAGGCTACTAATGATACTCATGTTACTTATACTTTTTAAACATGATTATTCCATATACAATATGCAAAACTCCAAAACCTATTATCCAAAATATAAGGCCTTTACCTAATACAAAGAGAGAGATTAAACCTAAAATAATTTCTAAAAACCCTAAATATTTTATATCAGAAAATGTATATTTCTCAGCATTTACGAGCGCTAAACCGTAAAAAATTAAAGTAACAGGTGCAACAAATACAAACAACTGATGCGTCAATAGTGCAACACAAAAAACACCTCCAACCACTAATGGCAAAGCGAGATTAAACAACATGTTTTTTGTAGTCGAAGTCCAAATTGGCAGGTTGTTTTTATTACTTTTTCGAATAGTAAAAAACATTCCAAAACTCATAGCGAATAGTAAAACTAAAATAGCAACAACTATAAACTCACTCAATAAAGAGCTTTGATACACCCGGCTATTAGTAGCTAAATAATCTGCTCCCAATTGCTGAAGTCGAAAGTACACATACAAACCACCAACTAATGCAGACACTCCTGCACCAACCCCTGATAACCCGCTTAACGAAATAAAACGTGAGGAACGCTCCATCATTGAGCGTATATGAAGTAAATCTTCTTGATGCTTTGTATCCATATTAAAGTACTTTGAAATTCAAAGATAGTAAAAATTTAATATGAAATACAAAAATTTATCCCGCAACAATAAAATCAATGGATAGGACCAAAAACAACAACACTAGCACTGCTGTGATTATAGCAGCTGAGTAAGTTAATACAGTGGCTTCATCAAGATTTTGTCGGGTAAAGATGCTGTTGTTTTTCATAGTAGTTTTTGTTTGAGTTATAAAACTACGCAACAACTACGATGCTATTAAAAAAGATGTCATGAAAGCGGAAATCACTGTTACAAGATTATCAACTACCGCTATATATTTGTTAAAACCAACGTTTTCGTTTGAATAAGAGTACTCCGAAAACTGAAAAAATGATAGAAATGGAAACTATAATCCATAAACCAAATGGATTATTCTGCAAGGTATTTGGGACATTCATTCCGTAGAAACTGGCAATAACTGTAGGAATCATTAATATAATCGAAATTGAAGTCATTTGCTTCATGATCGTATTCATATTGTTTGAAATTACAGAGGCATACGCATCCATGGTTCCCGTCAAAATATCACTATAAATATTAGTTGTTTCCTGCGCTTGACGCAATTCAATCTCTACATCTTCTAGCAATTCGGCATCCAATACTACTTTTATTGATTTTATATTTCGAATACGATGCAGTAAAATATCGTTCCCTTTAAGTGAGGTCATAAAAAAGACTAGACATTTCTCAATTTGTAATAAGGCTTGCAATTCTTCGTTTTTGATGGATTTCTCTAAATTGTCTTCGGCAAGTTTAATTTTTTGATTCACTTGTTTCAAATACTTTAAGTACCAAATACTAGAAGACAACAACAACCTAAGTACCAAATCAAAATGATCCTTGATAGTGATTTTTTTTCTTTGCGTATAAAGGACAAAGTCCGATAACATTTCGGTCTTGTGAAAACTAAGTGTTACAAAAACATCCTCCTTAAAAACTATACCAACAGGAATAGTGTTGAATGGTAATTTTACATCATTACTTTTTACAGGAATTCGCATCAAAATCAAACACCAACCATTCTCAATTTCGATACGCGGGCGTTCGTCTATATCTTCAATATCATTATAAAAGGCTTCGGGAAATTGAAGGTCATCCAATAAATACTTTTTTTCTTCTGTAGTTGGGCATTCGATATTAATCCAGCAATTAGATTCCCAAGCAGGAGTAGCTGTTAATCCGATATTGTTTTTGTAAAATACTCTCATTTCAAAATTATATAATATGTTATAGCTTCTTGAAATTGCATCAAATATCGCTTTAAATCAAAATTTGCCAATAATAAAGTTGCATTCTATTTGTAGTTTTTAGCCAACTACAAAAGTATTCATTATTAGAAAAAGAAAAGAGGCAGTACTATTTATTTAACGGAAACTTATACTAAAATAGAAGGTTTACAACAAAACTCAAATGCAGTATCAAATAAGCATCTTATTTCAAAATCTTAAACTGATTTGAAAAGTCTTTGTATTTATCACTCAAGATCACACTATGATTGTTTTCAAGCCAGATTTGATTGTCTTGTGGCACAATTTCGATAATTTTCTCAATATTGATCAAGAAATTTCTGTGCGTTCTGCAAAAGGTTTTGGGGTTCAATAATTCCATTATTTTGCTTAGAGACATCAAAATCAAGAACTTCTCAGCAGTTGTCACTATTTTACAATAGCGATCTTCGACCTCAACATAGATTATATCAGCTAGTAAAACTTTCTTCAGTGCCTTATTTTTCTTTATAAACAAATAATCTTGTCCAATTACAGTATCTTGATCATCACTCAAAAAGACATTGGGTTGTTTGTAAAATTTTTCGACAGCCATTTCCAAAGCATATAGAATTTCAAGTTCATTGAAAGGCTTCATCAAAAAACTAAAAGGCTGTGTGAGTTTTGCTCGTTCAAATATTTGACGGTCTTTCGAACTTGTTAAAAAAACAAATGGTTTTGATGCGTTTGGTACTGCATTTATTGTTTCGGCAAAGCTAATACCGTCTGGACTTCCGTTTAAAAATACATCAATAACAACTATATCAACCGGATTGTTGTAAAAAAGCTGTAACGCTTCGGCATTGGTGCGTGCCACCCCTACTATACTATAATTATTCTCGGTTAAAACCTCGATTAACGCATCGCTTTCTGCTGGAGTATCCTCAATAATCAAAACGTTTATTGAATTCATAGTGTGGCTTTTATTTAAGATGTATTGGAAAAATCTAAGAACACAAATATAAACAAACTTTCTACGAACTACCAATATCCCAGCCATTTTCGGCCTTTATAGTCCTTAGATAACCATGAAAATAATAGTTGTATTTTTAAAAAGCTAAGATTTTACAGATCTATGAGAACGTAATTACACTAAACATCATGAGAAATTAACAAGGATACCAAAATTCTTGTACCAACTCCAACCTCAGATTCTATGGCAAACTCCCCACCATTACGTTCTATTAAACTTTTGCATAATTGCATCCCCAAACCTGTTCCTACACCTTCTTCTTTTCCTTTTTTCGAAAGTAAGACAGTTGGTCGCAGTAATTCTAATCGTTTTTCTTCTGGCATTCCTGTTCCTGAGTCTTCCACTACAAGCGTAACAAAATCTGTTTTACCAGGAAGTGAATATACTCTTATAGTTCCGTTTTCAGGTGTAAATTTAATAGCATTATCTACTAAATTCCGTAGTATTATTTTGAATGAATCACTATCAACGAAAGCATAAATAGAAGTATTAACTTCATTTTCAAAAACAATCCCTTTATTCTTCATAATGGGTTCGTAATTGTGAGCTACGTGTTTAACCAATGACAGTAAGTGCGCCGACTCCTGATAAAAAAACGACTGCTGCGTTTGAAGCAGCGCCCAGTTTAACAAATTATCCAATAAATTATAAGCCCCATTAGCAATAGCACTATTAGTTTCTAATTGATTATTTAAGGCCGAATAATCCTGAGTGGAAAGGTTTTTTTGAAGTTTGGAATTACTACTTTTCAAAGCATTAACAGATGACCGCAAATCATGACTTACAATTGAAAAAAGTTTATCCTTTGTAGCATTCAAATCATCCAAAATGGCTTTTTGTGCCGATATAATTTTATTTTGTTTTGTTTTTTGACGGTAAAAATACCCCGCACCAGCCAATAGTAATGTCATTAAAAGTAAAGACGAAAGTAACCCGCTACGCTCTGCTAAACGCGTTTTATTCTCAGCCGATAATAAATCAACTTCTTTTTGTTTTTGTTTGACTGCAAATTTTTTCTCTAGTTTGGCAACTGCCCACACTTTATTTTGGTCGTTGAGTGAATCTTTCCATTGATCATATTCCTTTCGATAAACTATGGCTTTCAATAATCGATTGCGATTTTCCTCTACAACCGACATGTTCAAAGCAGCGTCTTTCTTGGTACTAAATGATTTGACATGTTGAGCTAACTGATACCCTTTTTCAAAATACGGTATGGCTTGATTATCCTTATATTGCTCATAATACAAAGTTCCCAAATTATTATATAAATTAATCAATTTGAGCGTATCTTTGCTTTTTTCTTCTAGTTCTTGGTATTTAAGTAAGTAACCTTCTGCTTTATCCAATTGTTTCAAAAGCAAATAACAAACACCCAAATTATTCAATAATTCTTTACCTAAATAAGAATAATAAAGATTAGTACTATCTTTTTGAACAGCCATAAAAACAGGAATAGCTTCTTTGTATTTTTCTTGCTGAATTAAAGATGTTCCAATTTTGTATTGTACAACAGAAGCAAAAAGAAAATGAGAAGAAATCGCAAGAAACTCTGATTGCGCTTGTTTAAAAATTTTTTTTTGATAGAAAGCAGTTCCTCTCATAAAATGAGAATACGTATTCAACTCAATATTTTTAGACTGTGCCAAATGCCGGGCTGTGTAATACAAAGTAGAATCCCACTCCTTTTTCGTAAAAAAAGAATGGGATTTTATAAAGTCTTTTTCTTTTGGACAGGTTTTCATTATTTTCTGCATTTCCTTTCCCACCAAATAATCCGTAGATTTTTCCTGAGAAAATAAAATGATTGGTACTAAATAAAAACAAAAAAAGATTTTTTTAATCATTAAAAAAATAATTTATTATGGTTGATTTACATTTGCAACTGTACCTCTCGAAGCTACGGGATCTGTATCCGATAAAAAAGTTTCTATAGTATGAAACATATCTATTGACACTCCTACAGGAAGCGCCTCAGTAAGCGCTTCAAAATCAACCTCATAGGCTTGAAAATTACTCGCTTCTGTTTCTGGCAAATCATAACTGATAAAAAACTGCAATTGCGGTGTTCCTACACTGCTAATCACATACAATTGATTTACTGAAATAGATGGCGCTGGTTGTGCGGCATCAATAAAAACTACTGCACTAACGCATATTTCAGAATGGTCCGGATTATTACAAGCTTCTATTAAAGCTGGCAAAGGCGTTTTGGAACGTGGTTCTGAAAATGAAATTTGACCACTTAATTTTACTTTTACATTACTTAATTCAATACCTGGAGGATTGGATGTTACTACTGCTGCTTGCATTTTTATTAAGGGTTTAAAAGTTACTATTTTAAAATAGCGCTTAATCGGTATCTATTTCATTCCCAAATATAAAATTATTTATATTCTAAAATAGTATTTACTTTACTAAAAAAAGACATAAAAAAAGCAAAGACATAAAAAAACCTACTTAAAAAGCAGGTTTTCTTTAAATTTATTGATTATTTCTTGCTCTAATTTTTCGAGCTAGAAGCGTGTTTTTAAGCAGCATGGCAATCGTCATCGGTCCTACTCCACCAGGCACTGGCGTAATAAAGGACGATTTTGGACTAACCGAAGCAAAATCTACATCTCCTTTAATTACATATCCTTTTGGATTTGAAGCATCATCAACACGAGTAATTCCCACATCAATAATAACCACACCATCTTTGACCATATCTCCTTTCAAAAATTCAGGCACCCCTAATGCAGTAACTATAATATCAGCCATTTTGGTAAATTCCTCAATGTTTTTGGTTCTACTGTGTACCAAAGTTACCGTTGAATCTCCAGGATATCCTTTGCGACTCAACAAAATACTCATTGGGCGACCTACAATATGACTACGTCCAATTACAACAGTATGCTTTCCTGAAGTTTCAACTTTGTAACGTTCTAGCAATTCCATGATTCCGTAAGGAGTCGCTGGTAAAAATGTTTCCATTTCTAGTGCCATTCTACCAAAGTTCGTTGGATGAAAACCATCAACATCTTTTTCTGGATTGATCGCTAGCAGAATTTTTTCTTCGTCAATGTGTTTTGGTAACGGTAATTGTACAATGAAACCATCAAGATTATCATCTGTATTCAATTCATTAATTTTAGCCAGCAAAGCTTCTTCGGTAATATCTTCTGGCAAACTCACCAAAGTCGATTCAAAACCTATTTGCTCACATGAACGCACTTTACTACCTACATATGTCAAACTTGCTCCATTTGTCCCTACAATTACTGCAGCCAAATGAGGCACTTTTCCACCGTTTGCTTTGATTTCTTGAACTTCAACAGCGATTTCTTTCTTAATATCTTCTGATGTTTTTTTCCCGTCTAAAATTTGCATCTTCTTTTGGCTTTTGGCGTTTAGCGATTAGCTTTCGGCACCATTAATTGTTTACTATTTTACTATATTTCAAAACTGAAAACTCAATCTCTGAATACTGAATACTTTTTCTTATCTCATTCCAGGCATACCTCCGGGCATTCCGCCTTTCATACCACCCATCATTTTCATTAGATTTTTTCCACCAGGACCTTGCATCATCTTCATCATTTTGCTCATTTGGTCAAACTGTTTCATCAATTGATTCACTTGCTCGATTTTGGTTCCCGAACCTTTTGCAATTCTTGCTTTTCTTTTAACGTCAATCGTCGCAGGTTTTTTTCTTTCTAATGGTGTCATGGAGTGAATAATCGCTTCAATATGTTTGAAGGCATCGTCTTCAATCTCTACATCTTTCATTGCTTTGGAAGCTCCAGGTATCATTCCGACTAAGTCTTTCATGTTACCCATTTTTTTCACTTGCTGAATTTGAGTCAAGAAATCATCAAAACCAAATTCGTTTTTAGCGATTTTCTTCTGTAATTTTCTAGCTTCTTCTTCGTCAAATTGTTCTTGCGCTCTTTCTACCAACGACACAACATCTCCCATTCCAAGGATACGCTCTGCCATACGAATAGGATAGAATACATCAATAGCATCCATTTTCTCACCCGTACCTACAAATTTGATTGGTTTATTAACAACAGTTTTGATCGAAAGTGCTGCTCCTCCACGAGTATCTCCATCTAATTTGGTTAAGATAACCCCATCAAAATTCAAAATATCGTTGAAAGCTTTTGCAGTGTTCACAGCATCTTGTCCAGTCATCGAATCAACAACAAACAAGGTTTCTTGTGGCTCGATTGCTTTGTGTACACGTGCAATCTCGTCCATCATTTCTTTGTCTACCGCCAAACGACCGGCCGTATCGACAATCACCACATTAAATCCATTGGCTTTTGCGTGTTTGATTGCATTTTGTGCAATTTCAACTGGATTTTTATTTTCTGGCTCAGAGTAAACCTCAACACCAATAGAATCTCCTACTACATACAACTGCTGAATCGCTGCTGGACGATATATATCACAAGCCACCAAAAGTGGTTTTTTATTCTTTTTTGTTTGTAGATAATTTGCCAATTTTCCAGAGAAAGTGGTCTTACCAGAACCTTGCAAACCTGACATTAAGATCACCGTTGGCGCTCCCGAAAGATTAACTCCAGCAACATCACCACCCATCAATTCTGTCAATTCATCTTTAACCAACTTAACCAACAACTGACCTGGCTGTAAAGTAGTTAACACGTCTTGACCAATTGCTTTTTCTTTTACTCTAGCCGTAAAATCTTTTGCAATCTTGAAGTTAACATCGGCATCCAATAACGCACGACGTACTTCTTTCAACGTATCGGCAACGTTTACTTCGGTGATTTTTCCGTGTCCCTTTAATATATGAAAGGCTTTGTCTAGTTTATCGCTTAAATTATCAAACATAATTTTTATCTTTTTATGAGGTGCAAATTTAGGCATTTGAATCCTAATTATGAAAAGTATTATTCATAAAAAACTCAAATACAATTCTTTAATTCTAATGTATTTTCGAACAAAAAAATACGCTATTACTTCTTAATGTTCACATTAAAATCTGGCGCTTCAACCAACTGAAATGTTGCCGATGCAAACTTTATCGCTCCATTACTACCTTCAAACGCTTTTAGGATGTGGGTAAACAATTCGGTTTTGGTCGCTCGTCTTTTTTTGTAGCTCACTACATAGCGCAGCGTAAATTCAACCCAATTATCATTTGCAATAAGCGAAACCATAGGGTCTGTTTGTGCGTCTTCTAATCTAAACTTATTTTGCAGTTGTGCCCATTTTTCTTTGGATTGTTGGGTTAAATCGCCTGCGACTTTTGCTCCAATTTCTAAAAGCAATTTGCGCGCCAGATCGTAGTCACTACCATACGAAACCGGAATCTTAATCTCATCCCACAAAAAAGGAAAATCCCCTGAATAATTAAAAACAGGTTCTTTGAATACATAACTATTGGCAATTAACACAATTCGTCCGTTGTACAAGTCTCCATCTACCCATTGACCAGTCTCCATGATGGTAGTACGAAGCACACCAATATCCATTACATCACCTTTGATTCCGCCCAACTGAACGCGATCACCCGTTTTGTAAAAATCACCAAACATAATGGCCAACCATCCCGCAAAAGAAGCTATTACTTCTTGAAGCGCAAATGCAATTCCGGCTCCTGCAACACCCAATGCCACCGTAAAACCACCCAACTTATCACTAAATACTATAGTTATCAAGACGATAGTCAAAAAATAACCCGTATAGTTACTGAATTTCTTAGCGCGGTAATGATTGTCATTACCTTGGATTTTGGACAATAAGTTGCGCTGAATCACTCTAATCAACAACCAAATCACGGCTATCCCAATTACGATCGTAGACACTTTTCCAATGGTTGGATCATATAAATATTTTTGTATTGTGTCGTCCATATCTAATCTTCTTTTGAAATTGAAACGTTAAATTTTGGTGCTTTATAATTTGAATCTAAATAGTCTTCGGGAATCGTAGTTTGGCTACCATCTCTAGCAGCACGGTAATGTGGCGACAAGATTTCGATTCCGTTTTCATTACAGCAATCCTGAATATTGGCATGCAAATTTGAATAAATCAATGCTTGCTTACTCACCTCTTTGGTATAAGCATTGATTTGGTAAGATACATAAAAATCGTCTAAGCTTGTTTGCAACACAAACGGTGCTGGTGTATCTTGCAACAATTCGGTACGATTGGCGGCATCGATTAAACTTTGATGGACTTTTTTCCATGGTACATCATAGCCAATAGTAACGGTGGTATGTAGAATAAGTCCGTTTTTTGGAGCATCACTACTGTAATTGATGGTATGACTGTTCATGACGGTTGAATTCGGAATCGAAATAATTTCGTTTTTGGTTGTTCGAACTCTCGTTACCAACATTGATTTTTCGATCACATCACCCACGACCTCACCAATTTTTACACGGTCGCCTATGGTAAACAAGCGCATATAGGTAAGCACCAAACCCGCTACCACATTGGACAACGAACCCGAAGACCCAAAGGTAAACAAGACTCCTAAAAATACCGAAACTCCTTGAAAAATTGGTGAATCACTACCTGGTAAATACGGAAAAATAACAATGCCCATAAAGGCATACAAGATCACTTTTATGATTTGATACGTAGGATTGGCCCAGTCGGGATAAAAGCCTGAGAGTTGCAATTTTCCGTTTTCTACTTCTGTTTTTAAGAAATAAACCAATCGTAACACATACCTAAAAAAGATCACGATTACGATTATAGTTACCAGATTGGGCAGATAGTCCCAAACGCCATGTACAATTTTCAGGGCTGGACTTTTTATGTACTCAATAAGCGTGTCTGTAAAATGTTTGGTCCAAGGAAAAATTCCAAACAAAATAGGTAGCGATAAATAGATTGTAAGAATGGTCAATACCCATTTTAAAACATTACTAATCGATGTAAAAACGTTGACTTGTCTACTAGTATCAAATAAGGTGTAATTTTTAATCGTAATTCCTTTGAGCAATTTTCCTTCTTGCTCACTGATTTTTTGGTTTAATTTTCGAAATCCTTTTCGAATAAAAAAGATAATGATACCTACAACAAGGAGTACTAGCAGTGCCAGACCTATCTCTTTACTTAAGGTTTCTGTACTGGTTTCTTCTTGATATTTTATAACGGCATTCTCAATTGTACTTTTGTATTTTTTGGCCAATTCCTCTTTGGTTGTATTGTTCCAAATCGCATCATTTTCTGAAATACTAGTCAAAATACTTTCTCCTACCATTAGATCCACGGTACTCTCGGAAGCTGAAATCTGGATATCTTCTTTTTTGAATTGGTAGATATCAGCTAATTTCTGAATACGATTGCTAATGGCCTCTGCTCTATCTTTGACCGAAAAACTTCCTAGTCGATTGTAGATTGCAAATAATGTGTCATTAAAAAATCCCATCACAGGATATGATTTTGCAGTGGTGCGTAGTGAATCAATCTGACGTTTTTTGAACTCCAAACGTTCTTTGTCCTTGTCTGCAAACTCCTGGAGTTGTTTGAGCAGTTTATCTTTTTGAATATTGTCGGTCGTACTAAGTTTTTCTAATTTCGATTGAAGTTTGGATTGCTGTACCGAATCTCTGAGACGTTGCACTTCTAACTCCTCAAGTTTTTTATTGTACGCATTCAATACCACAGCATTAGCCGAATCGACTTGCTTAGCAACCAATACTTCTTTTACTTCCGTTTTTTCAGCCTCTGATTTTTGTTCTTTTGTTTGCGAATAACTGCATTGCGAGAGGATTAACAGAAAAAATAATTGGAATATAAATTTCATGGTGCACGATTACTAGTGGAAATTAAGAAGAAGCTATTGAAAACGAAAACTTCATTTTTGTGTTGTCAAAAATAGTTTATCTGAATGATTGAAGCTTTATTTTATGCTAAAGATTATTTGGTTACTGTAGAGTTGACTTGAATCGTGAAATCTTATTAGGGTTTTTGTTGTGGTTAATAATTACCAATCGCAATTGAATTATCGGCTGTTTTATTTTTTAACCATATAAGTCATCTAAGTTTTCTTGTTTATAGAAATGTAAAGCGAGGCTAAATAGAAGTTCATAAAAGTTATTTTATGCAGGCATAAAATCTCTAAAACTTTATAATTCTGAAAGTAAGATGGGTAAGTCAATACAAAGCAGGTCGGCAATATATTTGTTGTCAAGTTTATAAAATCCTTTTAACCATATAAGTCATCTAAGTTTTCTTGTTTATAGAAATGTAAAGCGAGGCTAAATAGAAGTTCATAAAAGTTATTTTATGCAGGCATAAAATCTTTGACAACTAGAGTTTGTAATTTCAAAATACAACTAATCTTTAATCGCTCCTCATTTTCTAAAAACAAGAAAGTTGTAATCGTTTTTAATGATTACAACTTTACTATAACTTTTTTTGATATACTATGGTAGCAGAAGCAACTCGATGTTTCAGGTTATTATCTTTTATGCTTAGATGGGATTAATATTTACTTGACCACCTATTGCTTTTAGAACTTTTATAATTGTTGAGAATTGCGGTTTAGCTCCTTCAGATAGCGCTTTGTACAAACTTGGTCTACTCAATCCAGATTTTTGAGCAATTTTAGTCATTCCAATTGTTTTAGCTACATTTCCTATTGCTGTAACTAGGTCAGTTTCGTCTCCATTTTCTAAAACTTCATTTAAATATGCAGCAATCATTTCATTACTGTCTAAATAATCCGATATGTCAAATTTTGATGTTTCCATTGTCTATTTTTTTAATGATCTCCAGATTTCTTTTGCCTTTTCAATGTCACTTTGTTGAGATGATTTGTCGCCTCCAATTAATAAGACTATAATTTTCCCATCTTTTTCTTTGAAGTAAACTCGATAACCTTTGGCATAATTTATTTTAAGTTCTTTTATTCCGTCACCAACTGATTCACATTCGCCAAAATGTTCGTCGTTTTCCAATTTTTGTACTCTCATTAAAATTTTTGCTTTGGCACGTAAATCTTTCAGTTTTCGTAACCACTTATCAAATTCTGATGTTTTCTCAATAAAGTACATAATTTAACTGTATTCATTTGGATACAAATATAATGCAATTTTCTATTTGATTTTGAAGTTTTCCCGTTTTTTGTACATTTTTTTTAAATGTTTTAGGATGACACTGCACGAACTTGAAAGCAAGTCTAGAAGGATGTGCTATTTTAAATCCTTTCAACCATATAAGTCATCTAAGTTTTCTTTTTTTATAGAACTGTAAAGCGAGGCTAAATAGAAGTTCATAAAAGTTATTTTATGCATGCATAAAATCAAAGCAATCTTGTTTCTTAGAGAGGAGTAGCAATCAATTTTATTATTGATAATCAAAATTTATTCTTTTTACTTTTTCTTTAATAATTCTTTTAAAGGAATTTTTAATTTCCGATAGTTTTCTGGCATGTCTGAAAAAGGTTCTTCTGTAAAGCTAAAAGTACTGGCGGCATCAAAATACCAATAATTTCCGTTTAATTTACCTGAATTCGTTTTAATATTTTGCTGCGGGATATTGTTGATTGCATATTGATTATTTTCTGCATTATACCAAATCCCCATTACGCTTAAATCTTCATTACTTGAATATTTTAATAATATGTGAGGTTGAATTGTGTTTTCTACATCTATAAGTTTAAAACTTTTACTATGAAAAGAATCTAATTCATTCGCCCAAATAGTCTGACTCTCATTCCTATTCCTGATTTTATTCCATTGTTCTACTACCATTATACTATCTTTCTCGGATTGAATAACGGCAAAGAGATTTTCTTGAATAATTTCAATTTCTTGTTTTTCAGGATGGATGGTAATAGTAACCTTATCGGCAGCAAATCTTGCATCTTCTATTCCGAAAAATGATGTTAATGCAAAAAATAATATTTTTATCTCTTCCATGTCTTTTTTGGTTTACAAATAACGTTCGGGTAAATATACGATGTTAAATTAAGTGATTTGTTTTATGCCTGCTATGACTTCTAAAAACTATATGAGATATATAAGTTTTCTTGTTTGAAGAAATTTAAAACTAAGCTAAATAGAAGCTCATCTAAGCTATTTTATGCGTGCATAAAATCTTTGCAAACTTGTCATTCTGAAAGAATCTTTAGCAATAGATTACAAAGTATTTTTTATAAACAAGAAAGTTGTAACCGTTTTTAATGATTACTACCTTACTATAGCTGCACTTGCTCAACTTTGTGGACATAGGAAAGTATTTGCACTAACAATGATTATAAAACCAAGCAGCTGGGCACCGCAATCCCGCGTGAGGGATAGTAGTGAAAAGCCCACAAACAAGTGTAGCGCTAGCGGAACTTGTTGCGGACTTGCAACGGATAGCCCGACCACAAAAAAAATGGCTAAGCGCAAACTGCTTAGCCATTTTTTTTTGTGGGCACGCCCAAAATATTATTTTACATTCTAGCCGGTACACTGATACCTAATAATTTGAAAGCATCTGCGATTGTATCGGCCACTCGTTTTGAAAGCTGTACTCTGAAGGCTTTTTTGTCTGTATCGGCCTCGCCCAAAATAGGTACGGCTTGGTAGAATGAGTTGTATTCACGAACCAAGTCATAGGTGAAATTGGCGATTAAGGCTGGACTGTGATTGTTGGCAGCGTTCTGAATCACCTCTGGAAACAACTCCAATTGCTTGATTAATTCTTTTTCTTTTTCGTGCAAATCAACCACTGATGCATCTTGTGAATAGTCAAATGTTGCTTTGCGAATGATCGACTGTATACGTGCGTAGGTGTACTGAATGAAAGGCCCTGTGTTTCCTGCAAAATCTACTGATTCTTCGGGGTTGAAAAGGATTCTTTTCTTTGGATCTACCTTTAAGATGTAATATTTTAAGGCACCCAAACCGATAGTTTGGTACAAATTGGCTTTTTCTTCTTTCGAATACTCTTCTAATTTACCTAAATCTTCGGCAATTTTTTGAGCTGTAGCAGTCATTTCTTCCATCAAATCATCGGCATCTACAACAGTACCTTCACGAGATTTCATTTTTCCTGATGGCAAATCTACCATTCCGTATGACAAATGAAACAGGTTTGCAGCCCAATCAAATCCTAATTTTTTCAAGATAAGGAACAATACTTTAAAGTGATAATCTTGCTCATTACCTACAGTGTAAACCATTCCGCCTACGTCTGGCATATCTTTTACACGCTGAATGGCGGTACCAATATCTTGGGTCATGTACACGGCTGTACCGTCTGAACGCAAGACAATTTTGCGGTCCAAACCTTCGTCGGTCAAATCAATCCAAACCGATCCGTCTGGGTCTTTTTCGAATATGCCTTTGTCTAATCCAATTTGAACTACGTCTTTACCCAACAAATAGGTATTGCTTTCATAGTAAAAACTATCAAAGTCTACACCCATTGTTTTGTATGTGGTTGCAAAACCGTCATAAACCCATTGGTTCATTTTTTTCCAAAGTGCGATTACTGCTTCATCGCCCGCTTCCCATTTCAAAAGCATTTCTTGTGCTTCTAGAATAATTGGCGCTTGTTTTTTGGCTTCGTCTTCGGTTTTTCCTGCTGCCATTAGCTGGCTTATTTCTTCTTTGTAGGCTTTGTCAAACGCTACATAAAAATTACCAACTAGTTTGTCTCCTTTTAAACCTGTAGATTCTGGAGTGGAATCATTACCAAATTTTTGCCAAGCCAACATGGACTTACAAATATGGATTCCTCTATCGTTGATGATTTGTGTTTTGTATACTTTTTTACCCGATGCTTTGATTATCTCTGCAACTGAGTATCCTAATAAATTGTTACGTACGTGCCCAAGATGCAAGGGTTTGTTGGTGTTTGGTGACGAATATTCGACCATTACCGCTGTATCGCCTTCTTTTGGAGATTGAAAACCAAATTGCTCTACCGATCTAATTTGGTTGAAAAAACCCAAATAATACGCGTCTGAAATCACAATATTCAAAAACCCAGAAACCACGTTAAACTTGCTAACGGCCTCGACATTTTCGACCAAATAGTTCCCTATTTTATTTCCTAATTCTACTGGATTACCTTTTACCACTTTTAATAATGGAAAAATAACCATCGTAATATCACCCTCAAACTCTTTGCGAGTGGATTGAAATTCGAATTTTTCAATGGCTACTCCAAACAACTCTTGAATGGCTTTTGTAATAAACGGACTAAGAATCTCTTGTAATGACATGTAAACTGTGTTTTAAAAGTGCGCAAAGATAGGTATTATGTAGCAAATTGAAAATCGCAACGCAAGATAAATTGTATTAACCAAAAGAATGCGCAATGTTACCCTATCATCAATTTTTAAAATAAAAAACAAAATAGTACTATGCAATACATGATACTATCTAAAAAACAATTACATTTGCTCCATCATCAACCAACATAAGAATCAAAACAGCATCAACATGAAAAAATTACACCTCTTTTTAATCTGTCAATTTGGACTCCTATTCTCCATGCAGGCCCAAACTAGCACAAGCGAAATAGTCACTGAAGATCAAGTCAGCATTTCGGGAAAAGTGATTGACAAAGGAAGCAACCAAACCATTCCGTATGCCAATGTATTAGTCAAAGTAGCAGGCAAAATAATTGCAAGCGGAGTTACGACAGACAACGGAACTTTTGAAATTAAAAAAATTAGCGCCAAAAGCTTTATGGTCGAAATTAATTTTATTGGTTACAAAAACTTCCAGAAAGAGGTACAAGTAAGTAGTGGACAAAAAACATACAACCTCAACACGATTATTCTCGAAGAAGATGCCATAGCTCTAAAGAGTGTAGAAATTATCAATGAAAAATCTACCATTGAGCAAAAGATTGATCGAAAAGTAGTCACCATCGGGAAAGACCTCTTGTCTATGGGAGCAACTGCGGGCGACTTGATGAACAACATTCCGTCTGTGAGTGTGGACCCACAATCCAATGCTATAAGTATGAGAGGAAACTCGAATGTAAAAATCTTGATCGATGGTAAACCAACTACTATGGATGCTGCTCAGGTTTTAAAACAAATTCCGTCTACCTCCATCAAGCAAATCGAGTTGATTACCAACCCTTCTGCCAAATACAATCCTGAGGGAATGAGCGGAATCATCAATATTATCCTGAACAAAAATACCAAAGTGGGTTTTAACGGTAGTATTTCTAGCAGTTTCACAATGGGACGCACGCCTAAAACTAATCAAGCTTTCGATCTAAATTATCGTTCTGGGAAATTCAATTTCTACACTAATTATGGTTTCAACTACGGCCAAAACACCAACCGAGGTAGAATCGAGAGTTCAGAACTAGACAAAGAAAACATCCAACTATTCAACCTTAACAGTAAATATACCTCTCACTTAGCCAAAATTGGTGTCGATTATTACATCAATGACAACAATACTTTATCATTTTACACCAATCAAGGCGTTTACCAAACTGATAATTATGGACAAACAATAGTTGACTACAAAAATAACACGACTAATATTGACCAACTGCAACTTTTTGACTCAAATGAAAAAAGCAACTCTCCTACTTATAATGTAGACTTTAAACATAAATTCAAAAAAGAAGGCCACACTATAGAATTGGAATCGAATATAAGCCAGTCCAACGAACCTGAATTTGCGCTGTATACAAATTTGAACCAGGTAGACAATAGTGTTCTCAACAGTTTTTCTAACGATATTGGTATTGATAGCAAAAACTACCTTACCAATCTAGATTACGTAAACCCATTGACCGAAACAGTAAAACTAGAATTAGGATTGGAAAGTCGAATCGAGAAAACGTCTAACAATTTATTATTAAACACCAACTACCAATCTGATTTTAAATACGATCGAAAAATTATGTCGGCCTACTTTACAATTGGTAAACAATGGAAAAAATGGAGCGCTCAAGCTGGAACACGTTTTGAGAATTATGAAGTAGATGCACTCTTTAAGCAAGTCGCTACAACAGACAGCCCTTTCACCAACAAATTATTTAATATGTATC
This sequence comes from Flavobacterium faecale, assembly GCF_003076455.1. Taxonomy (NCBI): domain Bacteria; kingdom Pseudomonadati; phylum Bacteroidota; class Flavobacteriia; order Flavobacteriales; family Flavobacteriaceae; genus Flavobacterium; species Flavobacterium faecale. The sequence goes on along the minus strand of NZ_CP020918.1, from coordinate 1,869,684 downwards.
CGTCAGCTTTCTTGTCTTATACCATGTCTGACAAAAATACCTTTACCATTAATTATTCTCGTCGAATAGACAGACCGAGTATTGGACAAGTAAATCCAATACGCCAATGGAGTACTGCAACAATTGACTCACAAGGAAACCCTTTTTTGATTCCGCAATTTACGAATTCATTTGAACTAAATTACAGTCGAAAAATAGCATTGGGAACTATTAATTCAAGTGTTTTTTATCGAATAATCGAAGATGAGATTACCCGCGTGCTGTACACGAATCCTATAAACGAAAACAAACAAATACTATCCTACGACAACTTCAACACCAATAATGCATACGGTGTGGAAACTTCGGCAAATTTAAATTTTAAAAAATGGTGGTCTGCTAACATAAGCTTAGACGCCTACATGAAAAAAGTACAGGGAACTGTAGAAACGACTCCTGGAAATTATGAATTTGTATCCCTGAACGCGACCAATTTTAATGCACGAATCAACAATACCTTCAAAGCTAGCAAAGAATTGCAGTTCACCTTATTCGGAATGTATCGAGGTCAAGATTTGAGTTTGCAGTTTAAAAACAATCCGATGTGGAAAATGGATTTTGGTACCAGTTATACCATCTTAAAAGGTAACGGAACCATAACAGCTCGTATGAGTGACATCTTCAATAGCATGAAATTCTCGTTCACAACCGATCGCCCATACACATCAGCAGGACGCTTTAAGTGGGAAAGTCAAACGGCTTACTTAGGATTTAATTACCGCTTTGGATCAGGAAAAAACAAGGCTGTGCAGAGAAAACAAAGAGATTCTAATGAAGCTAGTAGCAGTGGTGGTTTTTAAAAACTATCTTGTGGCAACATAATTACGAACGGGTATAAAGATTTTCTTTTGCCATTAGTAATCAAAAACAATTTCGAACGAATACATTTAAAAATGAATTAGTATTAAATAACGCGTTAGAAATAAAAAAGGCTTCAAATTACTTTGAAGCCTTTTTGTGTATTAATAGACAGTGAACTAAATTACCATTTGATAATCGCACTAGCCCAAGTAAAACCACTACCAAAAGCGGCTAAAACAAGAGTGTCTCCTTCTTTTATTTTTCCTTGTTCCCAAGCTTCGGTTAATGCAATCGGAATAGATGCTGCCGTTGTGTTTCCGTATTTTTGAATATTATTAAAAACTTGGTCATCATTCAGTTTAAACTTACCTTGAATGAATTGTGAAATTCTCAAATTGGCTTGATGCGGAATCAACATATCAATATCTGAAACAGTCAAATTATTAGCAATCAAACCTTCGTTGATTACTTCACTAAAACGTACCACTGCATTTTTGAATACAAATTGACCGTTCATGTATGGATAGTAGCTTTCGTCATCTGGATCGTTGTCTGCAAGAATATCAGTTACCCAACGTCCGCCCATTCCTGGTGCTTTCAAAGATAACTCTTCGGCATGAACTCCCTCAGAATGTAAATGCGTAGATAGAATTCCTTTAGTCAAATCTTCTTCACGGCTTAGTACTGCCGCACCTGCACCATCACCAAAAATAACAGAAACAGATCGTCCTCTTGTAGTCATGTCCAATCCTGTAGAATGTACCTCAGACCCAATGACCAAAATATTTTTGTACATTCCGGTTTTAATGTATTGATCTGCAACAGATAATGCATAAATAAAACCTGAACATTGGTTACGTACATCCAGTGCTCCTACCGTACGTAAACCTAAATCACGTTGTACCAAAACTCCAGGTCCTGGAAAATAGTAATCCGGACTTAGCGTAGCAAAAACAACAAAATCAATATCCTCTTTGGCTACACCTGCACGCTCAATAGCAATTTCGGCTGCTTTTACTCCCATTGTGGTGGTCGTATCTTCACCTTTTATAATGTGACGACGCTCTTGAATTCCGGTTCTTTCTTGAATCCAAGCATCGTTGGTGTCTATCGTTTTTGACAAATCGTCATTGGTGACGACATTTGGCGGGACATAGAATCCCAAGCCTGTTATTTTGGAGTGAAACATATTTTCAGTTATATAAAGGTTAGATACCTACAAATTACTATTTTTTCAGCAAATATTCATTTATTTTTCGAATAAAACAAAATCTAAGCCATCATCAAACTCACTTCTTGATTAAACTCAAGAGCTACTTCATGTTCAAAAAAGATTACTTTTCGATTAAAAACTGCTTTTATCAAATAGTAACTTCCCTTGAAATAGGATTGTTTGACTATCACTTTCATCATGCCGCTGTCTACCAACTTCAATTGGTGTGGATACAACAAAACGGCTACGTCTTCATCCCCATCTACCATAAGTAAATTGGACAATTGCAACTCATTGACCTCCCCAAATAGTGAGGCAACATATTTGTTAATTGGTGCTTGGTACAAGTCAATTGAGTTCGCCATATCGACCAATTGACCATCATAAAGCACAATGGTTTGGTCTGCAAATGACAGCGCGTCGGTGCTATCATGCGTAGCCACGATACAGGTAACTCCCTTATTTTTGAGATAAGCAAATAAATTACGGCGCAAGGCATTTTTCCTGAAATTATCAATGTGACTAAAGGGTTCGTCAAGCAATAAAATTTCGGGCTCTAGCGCCAAGGCACGTGCTAGGGCAACTCTTTGTTGTTGTCCTCCACTTAATAATTTTGCTTTTACATCGGCATAAGCCGTCATCTCAACAATTTCAAGTAATTCTTGTACGCGAGCTGCTTTTTGATCTTTGTCAACATTAGACAAAAACTTTCCAATATTTTCTGCTACGGTAGTGTACGGCATCAAATCAAAATCTTGCGATAAATACTTGATAAACGGCATACCGGGAACCAAGTGGAATTTAGGTCCTAATATTTCGTACTTATTCCACAAAATACTGCCTTGATCCAAATCGTGTAAACCGTATATTAATTTGAGTAAGGTACTTTTGCCACAACCACTTTCTCCAATAACCGCTATATTCTGTCCTTTTTCTATAGCGAAAGAGATATTTTGAATCACAGGTTTATCTGTATATGCAAAAGATATATTTTGAACTTGAAGCATGATGTATTATTATTATTTTTTGAGTGTGCAAAGATAGATTACTTTGGTCAAAATAGTATTTTTTAACGCTATTTAACCTTTTAAAAAACCTACTTTTTTTTCTGTGATTTTCGAAAATAAAGATATAAAAAAGGGCTTTCGAACAATCGAAAACCCTTATTTATGTAATCAAAAACTAAATTTCTCTTAGTTTCCGCTTTCTTTTTGAGCGTCTTGTAGCATTTTTTCATTTGCAGTAATAGCAAATTCTACACGACGGTTTTTACTTCTACCTTCTGGGGTTGCGTTGTCAGCGATAGGATCTTCGATTCCCATACCTGAGATTGTGAAACGTGCTCCAACCAATCCTTTTGATGCTAAGTATGATTTTACCGCAGCAGCTCTTTCACCTGAAAGTTTCAAGTTATATTCTGCAGCACCTGTATTGTCAGTATATCCAAAAATAGTGATGTTTGTATCAGCGTACTCTTGAAAAACTGGGATCAATTTTTCTAAGTTTGCTTTTGCAGCAGCAGTCAATGTAGATTTGTTAGTATCAAAACGTACCGCATTTTCATTCAACACCAATTTGATTCCTTCTCCTACTCTTTCTACTTCAGCTCCAGGAAGTGCTTCGTCAATTTGACGGGCTTGTTTGTCCATTTTGTTTCCAATCACACCACCAGCAGCACCACCAATCACACCACCAAGTACAGCACCCATAGCACCATTACCACCTTTTCCTAGGTTGTTACCAAGTACTCCACCAAGGATTGCTCCTGCTACAACACCAATTCCAGCACCTTTTTGTGTGCTGTTTGTATTTTTGATTGATTCACAACTTGTGAAAATTGAACTCACAGACATTAATAATGCCAATGCAATTACAGATATATTTTTCATCTTTACGTTTATTTTAATTAGTTAATTTTTTGAAATTGGTATACAACATCAGTCATTTTTCCTCCAACATTGATTTTGTCAACCAATTGAAAAGACGTTTCTGTTTGATTAGCTACTGCCAATACATATCCGCTTCTTACTTTCTTAGCTTTTTCACCAGCATTCAAAACTTTCAATACAAATTGACCTTCTTGATTAACAAACCAAGTAATTGGTGAGCTAAAAGCGGTACAACTTGCACTTGTAAGGTCCATAGTCCCTTTGTTGTTATTCGAAACAAATTTCCAAGCGCTTCCTTCAAAACATTTTGAATCGGCTAGATCAAAGGAGTTTACTTTAATATATTCAGATCCAGGATAACTTACAGAGCTTATTACCCAGTTTCCTTTCATTGCTTTTTCAGACTTATTGTCCAACTTTGTGTTGGTAACAGAACTTGTTTTGCAGGCAAACATCATGATTGACATTGCACATAGTAAGATAAGTTTTTTCATTTATTTTCAATATTTTAGTTAAACAGAGACAAAGATACAATGCTGAACCCTAAAATATGTTTCAAAATTTATATTTTTTGTTCTAAAATTACAATTACGCCATTTTGTCACTTATTACCTATTTGGTATTTTATTTGACATAGAAATGAGAAGAATGTAATAACACACCTAAAAATTTAAAATATGACAACAGGAAAAATTAATGTTTCAGTAGAAAACATCTTCCCATTAATCAAGAAGTTTCTTTACAGTGATCACGAGATTTTCTTACGTGAATTAATTTCAAATGGTACAGATGCAACTTCAAAATTAAAACACCTTATTAGTATTGGCGAAACCAATGTTGATTATGGTAATCCAATTATTGAAGTAAAAATTGATAAAGAAGGCAAAAAACTACACATTATTGATCAAGGTTTGGGTATGACTGCTGACGAAGTAGAAAAATACATCAACCAACTGGCCTTTTCTGGTGCTGAAGAATTTTTGGAAAAATACAAAGATTCTGCAAAAGATTCTGGTATCATCGGACACTTTGGTTTAGGATTTTATTCTGCTTTTATGGTCGCTTCAAAAGTAGAGATCATTACCAAATCATACAAAGACGAGCCAGCTGCACACTGGATTTGTGACGGAAGTCCTGAATTCTCATTAGAACCAGCTGACAAAACAACACGTGGTACAGAAATCGTTTTGCACATTGCTGAAGATTCCCTTGACTTTTTGGAAGAAGGAAAAATCAGAGACCTATTAAACAAGTACAACAAGTTTATGCCTATTCCAATTAAATTTGGAACAACGACAGAAACATTACCAAAACCAGAAGATGCTCCAGAAGATTTTGTTGCTGAGACTGTAGAGGTAGACAATATCATAAACAATACAAATCCTGCTTGGACCAAAGCGCCTGCAGATTTAACAGATGAAGATTACAAAAAATTCTACCATGAATTGTACCCAATGCAGTTCGAGGAGCCATTGTTTCACATTCATTTAAATGTTGATTACCCATTTAACCTTACTGGTATTTTATATTTCCCAAAATTAAGTGGAGATATGCAAATGCAGAAAGACAAAATTCAATTGTACCAAAACCAAGTATACGTTACAGACAACGTAGAAGGAATTGTACCTGAGTTTTTGATGATGTTAAAAGGTGTGGTAGATTCACCAGATATTCCTTTAAATGTTTCTCGTTCAAGCTTACAAGCAGATGGTGCGGTTAAGAAAATTTCGAACTACATCACCCGTAAAGTAGCTGATAAACTAAAATCACTTTTCAATGAAAACCGTGAGGAATTCGAAAAGAAATGGAATGATATCAAAATCGTTTTGGAGTACGGAATGCTTTCTGAAGATAAATTCTACGAAAAAGCAGGTGCATTTGTTTTATACCCAACAGTAGACGACAAATATTATACGCTTGAAGAGTTGAAAGAGGCGATCAAAGAAAAACAAACTGACAAAGACGGAAAAACCGTTGTATTGTACGCTGGAAACAAAGAGCAACAACACTCTTATATCGAAACTGCAAAAGCAAAAGGATACGAAGTATTGTTATTAGACTCTCCGATTATCTCGCATTTGATTCAAAAAATCGAAGGTGACAATCAAAACCTAACTTTTGTTCGTGTCGATTCTGACCATATTGATAACTTAATCAAGAAAGACGAAACGGCTATTTCAAAATTATCTGACGAAGAGCAAACAAGTTTAAAAACAGTTCTAGAAGCTATTGTTCCTAAACAAAACTATACCGTTCAACTACAAGCCTTAGACAGTCAATCGGCGCCGTTTATCATTACGCAACCAGAATTCATGCGTAGAATGAAAGAAATGAGTCAATCAGGTGGTGGCGGAATGTTCGGAATGGGTAACATGCCAGAAATGTACAACCTAGTGGTGAATACAAACTCTGAATTGGCTACCAACATTTTGAACAATACAGACAAAACGGCCCAAGAAAGCTTAGTAAAACAAGCACTAGACTTAGCCAAATTATCTCAAAACCTTTTAAAAGGAGAAGCTTTGACTGCTTTTGTAAAAAGAAGTTTTGAATTGATTAAATAATTCCTTTCCCTCCCCTGTGAAGGAGCGGAGAAAGAATGTTGTATAGAGACCCGTAAATGAAAATTTGCGGGTCTTTTTTTTTGGAGCAAACCGAATGATTTTCATAAGAACTGCCCTCCCGCTTTCCACTGTATCTTTTTATCTGGAACTAGTATCATTACCATGTTACTAGTTCCAGATAAAAAGGATGCCGTTTCAATCGGGGCTAACTAGAATGTTTTGTATTTCAAATTTCGATTAAAAAAAACCAGTATAGCGCAGGAATTAGATACCATTTGAAGCCACAATTAAACTACAACAATTTTTATCAAATATAAAAGGACTACAAAAAAGAAAAAACACTATTTTAGCGCCTGACTTTTAAATAGATAAAAACCTTAGTAAATGAATTGTAAGAACTGTAGCCAGGAAGTTAATGACAATTTTTGTTCACATTGCGGACAACCAACAGCTGTAAAAAGAATTGACGGTCATTATATCGTTCACGAAATTGAACATGTACTGCATTTTGAACGAGGTATTTTGTTTACCGTTAAAGAACTCATTATCGCACCAGGTGAAACGGTTCGAAATTACATCTTAGACAACAGAAATCGCTTGGTAAAACCCATTATATTTATCATCATTACCTCACTAATTTACACAATTACTGCAAACTATTTTCATGTAGAAGATGGTTATATGAAGTATGACGGAGATCAAAAATCGGCTTTATCTTCAATTTTTAAATGGATGAATGCCCACTACGGCTATGCAAATATATTTATGGGGGCATTTATTGCCTTATGGGCAAAATTACTATTCAAGAAATATCAATTTAATTTTTTTGAGATTTTGATAATGCTCTGTTTCGTAATGGGAATGGGTATGCTATTTTATGCCGTAGCTGCGCTTGTGCAGGGTTTGACACATTTAGAAGTAATGCCAATAGGCACTGTCGTTATCTATATTTATATGACATGGGCCATAGGGCAATTTTTTGACAAGACCAAGAAAGTTAGTTATTTAAAAGCTTTTGGTGCTACAATATTAGGCTCTATTACTTTTGTGTTAGCAGTAGTAATTTTAAGCTTATTAATTTACTCAGTTACAAAACATTAAAATAAAGAATAGCGCTCTTACAGCGAATAAACGTTATCATTAAATAGTTCAAAATCTACTCAACCTTCACACACATGACTCAAAACGAACTTTCGCAACTAACCGATCAAGAATTAATGATCGAGGCAAAAAAAATGAAAACAAGTAAAATAACCAATAGTTTTTTCATTGGCTTCTTGGTTGGTATTATTTGCTACAGTATTTTCAAAAATAGCTGGGGATTATTTACTTTGATTCCATTATTTTTTATTTATAAATTGGTAACCAATGCCAAAAAAGACAAACCGCTTGAAGACGAAATGAAAGCTAGAAATTTGAAATGATTAAATAATTACTTTCCCCATCCTATCATAGGAAGAACATAAGCAAATACAATTAAGACCAGCAAGTGAAAATTTGCGGGTCTTTTTTTTTGTAGCGTAGCGACTGATTTATATAAGAACGTTCTTCCCGATATCGAGATCTCAAAACGCAACAGATTTCACTTTTGGTTAAATCAATAACAAAAATACTTTTGAAACTTCAGAAAGTTTTCTGAAATTGCAAAACGGAGAATAATTCGCCAATCCAACTTGACTTTTTAAAATACCAAAAAAATGAAAAAGCTGCTAATAATATCGTTCCTACTACTTTTTGTAATGAACGCCAACTCACAAAATAAAAAAAAATACATGCCCTTTAAACACAATAGTCTTTGGGGTGTTGTTGATTCTACTCAAAATACGGTTATCAAACCTAAATACAAACGTATAAGAATTTTAGGCGACTTAGATTATGTTGCTCTTGATAACGAATTAATTTTCGACTTAGAAAAAGGAACTCAGCAAAAATCTCCAGGGTCATATATTACTGAAATTATGGTAAACAATCAACGGTTTTACCATTTTAACAACAATAAAACATCGGTATTAATAGACTTAAAAAACAATGAAAAGATATCGCTATCACTACATTACATAAATTTTGAAAACATAAACTTATTGGATCCCAAATCTAAGATTGAGAACAAGTACATCGTTGGTAAATTAGACTACGATAGTTATATTTTATTACAAAATACTAAAAATTTACCTGCAGCAATAGCAGGTAAATTTGCAGAACCCGATTTAATATTTGACCGATCTTCAAACAAAAACCTGTATTTCACAGCTACTAAAAATTCAAAAATATATGTATATGACAGTAATTTAAAAATTGTAAACACATCTCTAGACGAAGATAAATTACAAGAGAACTTGCCTAAATTAGCAAAAAAAGCAAACAGTGAAGAAGTAAGACAGAGATGTTTTATTTGTGCAGAAGTAATGGGTCAAGGTACCTTTAGCGAAGACCCCGTTTTACCTGAAATATTCGATGTTTCCTATAAAGCAAATCGTCTTCTCGTTGTATACAAAGATAAACAGGGCAAAGAAGTAGACGTTCGTCCCTATCAAACTTTTGAGAAAGGTTGTGGCTATTTGGATGGAGTAACCTTTGGTAAAAACTTATTATTATAGATTATCAATATGTTACACCTAGAACGCTAATGTTCCCTACAGAATATTTAGATTAAGTAATTTTTCAAAAAACATCATCGCTAGAACAAAAGCATTACAAAGGTTGATTTAATTATTTCTTAGCTTACAATTAGTGACTATTCTGTTGTTAATTATATTCGAATGCATTCCAAAATAATTAGACAAAATGAACCACTTAGCTCAGATAAAATCAACCTTTAGAAATAATGATAAAAAAAAACAATTTCACTACTGCTATTTATCGTAACGGTAGCTGGTTTTGGTTCTAAATTACAACTCCCTAAAAACAAATTTTATTTACCGCCTACAACGACACATAACCCCGTTGCGATTGATAGCGTGAAATTGTTTTAAATTACTTTACGTATCTTGTGAATTACTTCATCAGGGCTGCTTTTACCTTTAAATTATCGCAATAAAATAGATACCATGAATACATTTTTAAAAGTCTTCTGCTGCCTAAGCATCGTCACTTTATTCAGTTGTCAATCAGATCAAAAAGCACCTAAAGATCAAGACAGCATAAAAAGCAGTATCCCTTTAACCAAGGAATTTAATGAGTATTGGTATTCTGGTAAAGCAGAATTAAGCAGTTATGAGCTAGAACAATCTCGCTATGGCGAAATACGCAAGGGTGAAGTAGTACTCGTGTTTGTAACAGAACCCTTTTCGATAAAAAAACAAGTCAAATTAGACGATCCCGAAAAAGCAGGAAAAGACAATATATCAGTGATGAAACTAAATCAAGTTAGAAAATTCACAACTGGTATTTATGATTATTCCATTGTGAGCTCTACCTTTACGCCTGTTGATTTAAGCCAATATCCACATACTTTAAAATCGAATACAAGCATTCAAGAATGGTGTGGTCATACTTTTACACAGTTCAATCTGGCTAAAAATAAGTACCACATGAAGCAATTCTCCTATTTTGAAGCCGATGGTGATACAGAGAAAGACCTGCCTATTGCCCTACTTGAAGAAGAGCTAATGACCCGTTTACGAATTAACAAAGCACAGCTTCCTGTAGGCGAAGTGGACATGATCTTTTCAACGGTTTACAGTCGCTTTTTTTATAAAACACTAGAGGCTACAAAAGCCGTAATTAGTAAAACTGAATCTGATACGCTATTTACTTATACCATTCAATATGCTAAATATGATCGAAAGGTGACGATTGATGTTCAAAAAACTTTTCCGTACAAAATCGAATCTTGGACAGAAGATGACGGTGACGGATTGATTACAAAAGCAACTTTAAAAAAGAGCATAAACGAACCTTATTGGGAACAAAAAAAGACCTCATACGAGGCAAAAAGAGAAGAACTCAAATTAATAAAATAAATACGACCGCAGACACTTACAATATTCCTATGAAAACACTAAAAGAACAAACCGATGCAAAAATGGAAGCAGGACGCCAAGCAAATCCTGATTTCATGAAAGGAGTCGATATCGAAATTGCCAAAGCAAAAGAATTTGAGCAAGGTGCAAATGCTTTAAAAATAGGAGATGTAGCAGTAAACTTTGAACTACCTAATCAACAAGGAAATCTAATTTCACTAAGCGATTTAAAAGCAAAAGGGCCTGTTGTTGTTACTTTTTACCGTGGCGATTGGTGTCCATATTGTAATTTACAACTGCGAGCATTGCAAGCACGATTGGACGAAATTCATACTTTGGGTGCGACACTCGTAGCTATAAGTCCGCAAGTTCATGATGGCTCTTTGACCAAATCTGAAATTAGTGACATGAACTTTACCATTTTATCAGACCAAAACGCAAAAGTAGCCTCACAATATGGCGTCGCTTGGGAGGTTCCAGAGTTTTTGCTCGAGCACATGCGCACGGATAGAAACTTAGACTTGCAAAAAATAAATAATGGAAACGGAACGGTACTCCCTATTCCAGCCACTTTCATCATAAACAAAGATGGCATCGTAGTTTGGAACTATGTCAATGTCGATTATAGAACCCGCTCTGAACCAGAAGAAATTATTGAAGCCCTTAAAAAATTGGTTTAAAAACAATAATTAATTTTTCGAATATAAAAAAAGTAGCAACAGTTAAACTGCTATAGTTTGGTGACGCTATTTTTTTGTAACCTTAATTAATGCAACATTCTTATTACACACTTAGACGTCTGTAATGACGTTTGAAGCTTTGCGATATTTCGAAGAATAAAGTACCTTTGAGAAACGACACAATCTACCATGAATTTAAACCTTGAAACTCCGGCCTTATTATTTTCTGCTACATCATTGATTTTGTTGGCCTATACCAATCGGTTTTTAACAGTCGCAACCATTATCCGTAGTTTGAAGGACACTTACGAAAAGGATGAAAATGACACTATTTTATTAGAAATTAAAAACCTAAATCTTCGCCTAGACCTCATTCGATCCATGCAACTCTTTGGTGTTTGTAGTTTGTTTTTATCTGTTTTTACCATGCTCCTCTTATTTATCAATCAACAAGAAGTTGCACTTTATTTTTTTGGTGCTAGTTTACTTGGACTATTAGTTTCATTAGGTCTTTCTTTCTGGGAAATTAATATTTCAATTGATGCGCTACGCGTCCATTTGAGTGGTATAATCAAAAATAATTCTTAAAGTTTAAACCTTTTTTATTTTTGAGTATCCAATAGTACAGACCTTTGCATAAGTACCTTCGCGTTGACAGTGAAATATACCTACGCTACCTGTAACTAATTTGATACCTAAAAATTATGAACCGTAATTCACTTTGGTCGCTTCGTTTGGGATTTTCGAACAAACAAGCAGCAGCAATAGAAAATTTAGGAATTAAAAAATTTCTAGAGGACTCGTTCAAGAGCTCATTCGATAAAAAAGTCCCTAGTTTTTTGGATGATAGTCCAAAAAGCAGTGAAGACCTCAAGGAATTACGAAAAGCAACTAAAGACGCCGATCCTGAGGTAAAGAAAAAAATTCAAAGAGAAGGTATCCAAACTAATCTCGCCATGAAATCGTGGTGGATTGACAAAATGCGGGAAGATGAATTTCCGTTACGCGAAAAAATGACCTGCTTTTGGCAAAATCATTATGTAGCAACCTACCAAAAAGTCAAAGTCAATTATTGGGTGTATCAGCACAATCAAATTTGCAGAACACATGCTTTTGGCAATTTTCGCGAACTTACAAAAGAGATCGTACAATCCAATGCAGTCGTGCGCTACCTTGATAATACCGATAATCGAAAAGGAAAAATAAACGAAAATTTGAGCCGTGAACTACTCGAACTTTTTACCATTGGCATTGGCAATTACTCCGAACAAGACGTTCAAAACGGAGCAAAAGCACTTGCCGGATTAGGCTTAGGAGATTCAAAAGCAATGTATAGAAAAGTTTATGAAGACAACGATTCCATCACTTATTTTGGTAAAAAAGGTATTTTCAAGGTAAATGAAATAGTGGATATTATTTTCGAACAAAAAAACACACCCTACTATATTACCAGAAAAATTCTTAAATGGTTTATTTACGACGATCCTGACGAAAAACTAGTAACCTACTATGGTGACTATTTTCGAAAAGTAGATTATGAAATCAAACCTTTGCTAGTCAAAATTTTTACAGAAGAATTTGATAAAGACACCGCTGGATCCAAAATTAAAAACCCTTTGGAATTTAGCCTTCAGCTTCTTGATGAATTACACATTGACACTAAAAATAATAATTTTTTAGCCCAATTTTTGCGCCAACAAAACATGGATTTATTTAACCAACCCAATGTCAAAGGTTGGGATGGTGGCAGATCTTGGCTTACCTCACAGGTGTATTTGCAGCGTAATAATCTCGCGTACTTACTCACAAACGGAAAAGCATTGAACCAGAAGGTACTGAATGACAATGCCATGAACCCTCGGAAAAATAACAAACAACAAGAAGCAAAATTAGATTGGCAAAAAGGAAACAACAAAGAAATTATCAGTCAATTGTCCAATCGATTGCTGTTTCAAGTAGACGATACAAGTCAAAAAGATTTTGAATCCATTTTGAAATATGATTTTGACGAAAATGCCAAAAATGCAGATCAAGCCGTATTAAGATTATTCAATGGTATGATCAAATTACCCGAATTTCAATTAATCTAAAAAGGAATCATCATGAACAGAAGAAATTTTTTAGCCTTGACCGGAACTTTCACTGGTGGTTCCCTGTTACTCCCTGATTTTTTACATGCTTTTGGCACGCAAAACAACCTTATAATCGGTGATCAATGTGTTGTTTTTGTACAACTCAACGGTGGAAATGATGGACTGAATACTTACATTCCGTTTGAAGATCCAAACTATTATTTTTTGCGTCCAAAAATCGCTCTTTCAAAAGAAGAAGTCATTGCAGGCAACAACGGCATGGCTTTTCACCCATCACTCAAAGGCTTTGCTCAAATTCAGCAAGAAGGGCAATTGTCCGTTTTGCAAAATGTAGGTTATCCTGATCCCAATCGATCTCACTTTCGATCACAAGAAATATGGCAAACTGCCTCCGCTTCGAATCAATACCTGAATGAAGGTTGGCTTGGACGCTATTTGGACCTGCAATGTAAAGACCATAACCCTATTGCCGGCATTAACATCGACAGTACCGATACCTTATCGTTGAAAGGAAAAGAACCAAATTCTATCACGGTAAAAGATCCTAATCGTTTCAAAATTAAAAAAGATAAAGACGACAATGTGCAATTGTCAAAAAATCCATCGCTTGATTTTGTTCGAAAAATAGCCGATTCTGTAGTCGAAGGCTCTGACGAAATCCAGAAAGCATTGGCTAAATCAACCACCGAAATAACATACCCAAAAACAGGTTTAGGTAAAAACCTAGAATGGATTGCGCGATTGGTCAAAGGAAATCTAAATTCAAAGGTGTACTATACCTCGCTCAATGGTTTTGACACACACGACAACCAATTGCCTACGCAAAAAAATAAACTTACTGAGTTGAATGATGCTGTTTATAGTTTTTATGATGACCTTAAAAAAGCCAATTTGATGCAGAATGTTACTGTAGTGGTTTTTTCGGAATTTGGACGACGCGTGAAAGACAATAAAAATGGTACCGATCACGGTAAAGCGGCACCGATGTTTATAATTGGAGGAAATAATAAAGGAAAAGTCCTTGGTAACAATCCTAACCTAGTCGACTTGGACAATGGTGATTTGAAATACGAAATAGATTTTAGAAGCGTGTATGCTACCTTATTAGAACAAAAACTACAATTTGATCCTGCACAGATTGGGATTACCAATAAAAGTCTCAAAGGATTATTCTAAAAACTATCCTTGTCGAACTCCTAAAAAAACTGCTATCTTTGCCCCCTAAAAAAAAATTAAATTAATGTTCAAAAACACTTTAATTAAGGGGGTTCTCTTAGTTGGCTTTGGCTCTATGAGTTACGGCGTACTTGCTACTTTTGTCAAAATGGCGTACCATGAAGGATATTCTACAGCCGAGGTAACGACCTCACAATTCATCATCGGACTGATCGGATTGCTTCTAATCAATGGATTTCAAAGAATTCGAAATAAAGAAAAGGCACTTCAAGCTACCAAAAAGAATATCTTCCAGCTTATGTTAGCAGGAACTTCAATGGGGTTTACCACGATCTTTTATTATTTGTCCGTAAAATACATTCCGGTTTCCATTGGAATTGTTTTACTAATGCAAACGGTATGGATGAGTGTCATTCTCGAAGCTATTTTGAACAAAGAGTTTCCTTCAGTCAAGAAAATAGTTTCTGTTGCCATTGTGTTAGTCGGTACATTATTAGCTACCAATCTATTATCAACTTCTACGTCTATAAATTGGATCGGTATTGGATTTGGATTGTTAGCAGCAGCTTCCTTCACCACCACAATGTTTACGGCCAACAGTATCGCCGTTTCATTATCTACGCCACAACGTAGTTTGTACATGCTCATGGGTGGAGCAATTGTTGTTTTTACCTTTTTGGCCTATACGCAAACGGGAACTTTTCATCTTGCTGTTTTTGCAAAATGGGGACTTGTTTTGGCATTGTTTGGTACAATCATTCCTCCTATTTTAATGAATGCTGGATTTCCTATTACGGGAATAGGATTAGGAAGTATTATCTCTGCAATTGAGTTGCCAACTTCTGTTTTGATGGCCTATTTTCTTTTAAATGAAAGTATTATAGGAACACAGTGGCTCGGAATAGCACTAATTCTGTTTGCAATTATTATAATCAACATACCTAAAAAGACTGATTTTTAATATGATTTTTAGTCGAAATAGCCAAAAAAGGCAATTATAACTTAGAATCTAAAAAAATTAGCAAAAAAAGTCAGTGTTTCAGTGCTTTCAATAATTATTTTTATTAATATTGGTAGATAAATAGAATCATCGATATAATCATTAAAACCAATTTGAATTAATTTTCACGTAATGAAAAAGAGTAGTCGTAAAGAACTGAACTGGGAACAAACAGAAAAACTTGTTACATTAGCACTTGAAGAAAAAAATCCTTTCGAAATTATTAAAAAGGAATTTGGACTAGAAGAGAAAGAGGTTTTGGAAATCATGAAGAAAAAGATGCCTCTTGAAAAATTTGAAATGTGGAAGAAAAAAGCAACTGCAACTAAACCAAAACCAAAGCCATTCAAAGTAGATGATTTTGATGAAGACTTGGATGGTAAATATTATATAAAAAATAAGTTTGATTAAATAGCACTACCAAAGCACTCCAAACTGGAGTGTTTTTTTTTCGTTACATACGGCCTATTTTTTAATTTATAAAGAAAAGGCCAATATCCTTAAACACCCTCATGAAAAAAGTTTTAATTACCCTATCACTTGCAGCATTTATGATGAGCTGTAAGTCTACAATGGTCAGCAAATCAAGTCCAAAAGAAGTTCAAGTTGGCATCAATCTAGTTGACATCAAGGATGACAAAGTAATGGTTACCGTTACACCTCCAAAAATCACAAAAGAAGAAATTGTTTTTAGCCTACCAAAAATTGTCCCTGGTACCTACTCTATCGACAATTATGGAAGGTATATTGACAACCTTAAAGCATTCGATAAAAAAGGAAACCCTTTGACGGTTACCAAAATGGACGAAAATAGCTGGTCAATTAAAAATGCAACTTCACTTGACAAGGTTACCTACCTTGTAAATGATACTTTTGATACTGAAAAAGGAACTGAATTTGGATCAGGTGATATATTTTCTCCTGCAGGATCCAATATTTTGGCAAACAAAAATATCGTTTTGAACACCCATTGTTTCGTAGGTTATTTTGATACTTTGATGGAGACGCCATACAAAGTACAAATTACGCATCCCGCACAACTGAAGGGCGCTACCTCAATGATTGATACAGATGCAAGTGATACTGCAGATACATTTACTTCATCAAAATATTCAGAATTGGTAGAAAATCCAATTATGTATAGCAAGCCGAATTCGACTTTCTTCACCATAGATGATATGGATATCGAAATTGCAGTCTACTCTCCAACTGGAAAAATCACGGCAGAAAGTATCACTCCTGATATGAAAACCATGATGACTGCCCAAAAGAAATTTTTAGGTAACATCAATTCGACCAAAAAATATACTATTTTATTGTATTTATCCGATATGGAAGCGAAAGATGCTAAAGGATTTGGTGCCCTAGAACATCCTACTGCAACAACTGTTGTATTCCCAGAACTAATCCCTGCGGACGAATTGGCAAAACAAATGAAGGATGTAGTATCACATGAATTCTTTCATATTGTAACACCATTAACTATTCATTCGAAAGAGATTCAGTATTTTGATTACAATGCACCAAAGATGTCTAAACATTTATGGATGTATGAAGGTAGCACAGAATATTTTGCCAACTTATTCCAAATCAACCAAGGATTAATTCCTGAGCAAGAATTCTTCACGCGTATCCAAGAAAAAATTGACAGAGCAAAGACTTTAAACGACACCATGCCATTCACGACCATGAGTGCCAATGTTCTTGAAAGCCCGTACAAAGAACAGTACCTCAATGTCTATGAAAAAGGAACATTAATCTCTATGTGTTTAGATATTATCATCCGTGAAAAAAGTGAAGGTAAACATGGGATTTTAGATTTAATGAAAAAATTATCTCAAGAATATGGTATTCAAAAACCATTTAATGATGATGAATTGTTTGCAAAAATAACTGAATTGACTTATCCAGAAGTTGGGGCTTTTCTAGAAAAGTATGTTGCAGGACCAACACCAATTCCGTATCAAGAGTATTTATCGAAAGTAGGAGTGTCTGAAGGAGAAGAACAACAAGCTGCTCCTGTTTTTATCAAAGGACAAACTCCATACATCGTTGTAATGCCAAACACTAAGGATATTATTGTTTCACCATACATGGAGCCAAATGATTTTTTTAGCTCCTTGAAACTGAAAGCAAACGACCAAATAGTAAGCATTAACAATAAAAACTATTCATCGGACAATATTTATGAGCTAATCACAGAAAGTGAAAAATGGAAAGAAAATGATGCTATTACTGTTAAAATAAAAAGAGATGGTAAGGAACAAATTATCAACGGAACTGTAAAATTACCTTACGAAACTGTTGCAACTTTAAAAGTTAGCGATACTACCAAAGAAGCATTAAAAAATAGTTGGTTAAAAGGATAAATAAGCAGAAAAGCACACTAATATAAAATACATGAAAAATATAATTCTTACCATTGCAGCAGTTTTAGCACTTGCGTCATGCGATAAAAAAGAGACAGCGGGAAACTTGCACATTAATGGTGACATCAAAGGTTTAAAAAAAGGAACATTGTATATTCAACGATTCCAAGATAATAAATATGTATCTCTTGATACCATCACCATGGACGGACAATCCACTTTTCAAGCGGATCTAACTATTGATTCTCCTGAAATGTTATACCTTAAATTGGATCGTGGTACAACAAACTCATTGGACAACACCATTTTATTTTTTGCAGAACCTGGCACCATTTCGATTCAAACCAACCTTGATAACTATTTATCAGACGCAAAAATTACTGGATCAAAAAATCAGGAATTATACGAAGAGTACAAAGCTTTAGCTTCAAAAATGAATGATCAACATTTAGAATTATTAGAGACTAAATTTTACGCAACCAAATTTCAGCAAGCGAGCAGAATTGATAGTATCAATAAAAAAATGGAACAAAACACCAAAAGAAAGTATTTATATACTGCCAATTTTGCTGTTAATCATAAGGATGCTGCCGTAACTCCCTATATTGTATTGACTGAAATTCCAGATATCAACATGAAATATCTAGATACAATTCAAAGCGTGATGACACCAGAAGTTGCAAAAACTTTGTACGGAAAACAATTAAATACTATGATTAGCGAAATCAAAAAACAATCAAAATAGTATCTTCAAATTATATATCAAACCTGCTTTACACAAGCAGGTTTTTTTTATGCTGTTCTTTGACAAACGCTTTTTGAATAAATAGAATGTAATCACTATAAGTCTAATTCCATTTTCAACGACGAAGTAGATTATTCAGTACTTATTTTTAGTCGAAAGTAATAGCTTATCAGCTAATCCATACCTTACTTTTAAACAAATTAAAATTCTGTTTTAAATGCTGATTGAATCCCATGAGTACAATTAGCACAACCAATGCATATCCCATTGCGGTAAATATCTCCATATCAGACAGTAAAGTGGCCTGTTTAGTTACCGTACTAAAAATTCGTTTTAACGCTAGTTCATTCGCATCATCAACGGTATATCCTTTCGATACAAAACTTTGAGAACTCTTCATAATGGTCTCTTGTGCAGTAGTATTTTCTGGAGTTACAAATTGGCTTAGTTTGAAAAAATGTTTCTTATTCAAGAAGACAACCGCATTCTGAATAATACAAAAACCTATTGTACTACCCCAAAATCGTCCTGCCACGCCCACAATTCCTGATGATACCGCAAGTTTAGTGGGTACAGAAGAGGTAGTGTACAAAATCAATGGTACAAATAACAAACCTACCCCAATACCTTGTAACGTATACGGAATTATAATATCGGCTAGCGATACATCGGCTACAAATAAGAAAGTGAACCAAAAATGAAAGATTGCTAAGAGTGTAAAACCAACCATAAAGATTAATTTGACAGCAACTGAACGCATTAAGAGTAAAGACGCTAAGACTAGTCCAATAATATTCCCAAAGCCATTGATAAATTGTACCTCTGCAACACGTGCCGGATCCCAGTTCCAAATAGAAAACATAGCTGCATGACAAAGTCCTAAGGTTGCTCTACTAATATAAAATAGAAAAAACAATAAAAATCCAATTCGAAGGTTGGCATATTTCCAAACATCAAAATCGAAACTAGGTCGTTTGACTGATAATTCTTTAAACATAAACAAGCCACCCGTTACCATACAAACAATCAGAGCGGTTATTAATTGTGACGATTCGAACCAATATTTCTTTTCTGCATATACAAAAAAATAAGCCCCTGATATGATAGAAGTAAGTACCAAAAAATAACTTGCCCAATTGATTTGATACAACGGAATTTTTTTAGTAATTCGATGGCCTTTAAAGGTTAACATGATCAGGGAAACGTTCAAAACATGCAACATTCCTGAAACGTACAGCATATATTTCCAATCGTAACGATCCAAAAACCAGACAGCAATATTCATAATAAATGGAGTCGCCAAAAGTAGTGAACCGTAATAGAAAGAGAATCCAATTATTATAGCATTTTTTGACTTAAATCGCTCTATCAATAACTGTCGAATAGTAATTACGGGCAAGGCCATCAAAATTCCTTCGAAAATTCGCAAAAAGAGAAAAAAGAAAAAATTCGATACATAAGCCGAGACAACGATTGTCATTGCTAACAGCGAAAATACAGCCATCAAGTAATTCTTGGTCGGAAAAAAACTTGAAAATCGGCTTTCGATTAAAATTGTAGCTAGCAATGTACCATAGGTAACAGACATGGCAAACTGCAAATCTTCTGCTTCAATGTCCAAAAAACTAGCCGCATACGTAACATTCGAACTGTACACACCTAGTAAGATCATAGAATGTAACAAACAAATGAATAAAACCATAATTGCCACCCAATTTGGAACCCATGATTTAAAAATACCTTGATTATCCATCCTATTAATGTTCGGCCTTAACCGTAATATTCATACCCGCTCTCAAAAACTCGACCGCAGCCATATCTTCATCGATTTTAATTTTCACAGGAATACGTTGTTCAATCTTAACAAAATTCCCTGTAGCATTGTCTGGAGGAAGCAACGAAAAACGAGCTCCACTTGCAGGCGACAAGGAACTAATTATGCCCTTATACGCTCTATCGTCATCTGCATCTGCAATAATTTTTACTTCTTGACCAACTTTTAAATACTGTAGTTGAGTTTCTTTAAAATTGGCTGTAATCCATTTTTCTTTACTTACAATAGAGACTAGCGTTTGACCCTCTTTAATCAATTGGCCTGGTTGCGTGGTTCTTTTCCCAACCCAACCATCATACGGTGCAGTAATTATAGTGTACGATAAAAATAATTTTGCATTATCAACCAAGGCTTCTTTTGAGGCTATCATGCTATGAGTCGATGGTACATTTGCCGCTGCTTGTGCGCTGCTTAAATTTACCAAATGGATTCGGTCCTTCATTTCTTGAAAATGTGCTAATGAAACCTCATAATCTGCTTTAACCTTTTCTAACTGTTGTACAGTTGCGGCATCTTCGTTTACTAAAGATTGATAACGGTCAAATTCCAATTTAGATTTCCAAACTGTAGTTTTAGCAGCGAGCAATTGTGCTTCACTTATAGCAGAATTTCCTTCACTAGTGCGTACATTTTTCATCGCAACAATAGTATTTTCTCGTGCATTTTGAACCTCGGCTAAACTAAGATCGTATTTCGCTCTAAATTCACGATCATCAAAAACAACTAGGGTATCTCCTTTATGAACAAATTGATTTTCTTCGTAACGCACCTCCGCAACATATCCAGTGATACGCGACATTATGGGCGTAACATACTGTTCCACCTGCGCATCATTTGTGTCCTCGTGTGAACTATCATAAACATAAAACCAAATCCCCATCACAATACCACCGACTACCAAAGAGCCAGCAACTAACCTAACAAAAATGTGAAAATATCTATTAGCTCTTTTTTTCTTTTCGTCCATAATCAACTTAAAATATAATTCTTATTTGTTTTCGAATGCTGTTCCTAAAATACCGGCCGTATGCAACATCTCATAATACTTAACCATTGCATCAATGCGATTCGATATTTTATTATACTTAGCCATCAACAATTCATTATCCGCATCTACCATCTCTGTACTTAAAACCAATTGATTTAAATATTTCAGTTTTACAATCCGATAATTTTCAGTAGCCAAATCCAATGCTTTATCAACAACATTGGATTTATCCAAAATTTCTTGATATTGAACATGATCTTTAAACAATTCATCCCCTACCTTTTCCTTTAAAATTTCAGTATTCATTTTCTGCAGTGCAACTTCTTTCTCTGCAATATGCACTTTAGTAGTATTCTTAAACAAACTAGAAAGATTATAATTCAGCTCTATACCCACTTGTCCTATACTGTACAAATATGGATCTGGCGGAAAAAACATATAATTAGGATACCTCAAATTATAATTTCCAAAGAAATAGATACTCGGATAATAATTTCCACGGCTATTTTTTAATTCCAGTTTCCTAATTTTAGAAAACCCATCAGACATCCTGATATCTTCGTTACTAAGTGCCTTTAAGAAATAGTTAGAATAAGGATCTTTTAATTTTAAATCGAAATCTATCGCACTTGTGTCGATCACAAATTCTGATTCTTCAGGCAACTGCAGAATGGTTTTAAAATTGTGCATGGCTATTTCAATATTTTTGGAATTAGTCATAACACTCAACTCTCGATCAGATAGTAATAATTCAGCTCGAATAACTTCATTTTTGGTAACTGTTCCATGGCTTTGAAAAGAACGAATCTCTTTCAAACGCGTTTTAGCCTCTTTAATATTCTCCAAGAAAATACCGTGTAGTTTAAGCATTTTATAAATTCCGTAGTAAGTAGCAATAACTTCTAACTGTACATCGCTCTCCACTCGTTCCTTTTCTACAGCAGCTATTTCAGTAGCTATTTTAGCTATATCAATAGCATTATTTATTTTTCCACCAACATAAATAGGTGATTTAATAACGGTACTCAACGAATAAATTTCAGGTTTAAGATGCGTAACAACTCTATCACTTAAAAAGGCACCTTTATATTCGGTCAAACTTGTAGTCCTAGAATATATCCCATTGATGGCTACGTCAGGTAAACGTTGCTTTTTAACATCTGCAACATAATCTTCTTTGATACCAATTTCTAACTTAGATTTTAGAATGGACCGATTCTGTTTGCTAGCCACCTGCAAAGCGTCATACAAGGAAAGTTTTTCCACACTTTGACAATGCAGCAGTGGAGATAGAAGGAAGAGAAAAATAGAAAAAAACGCAAAGAGCTTTAACCTATAGCGACAAACTAATATTGAAAACATCATGATTTAATTATAATGATGCAAAGGTGTAACATTAATTCAATGACATATAATTATTAAAAGACAAATATATATTCATTTCCGCCATTTTTAAACCATAATGAAATGTTACCTCTCTAAATACTTTCCAAAATATTTTCACCATTTAGATAATCTGATGGTCGCTGTCCTAAAACAGAAAAAAAGGTGTTACTGAAGGTGGGAACACTATTATACCCAACTTCCTCTGCTATTTCTTTTACAGTTAACTTTTTTTCTAGCAACAATTCAATTGCTTTCAAAATACGTTTCATTTTATAATACTGAATAAAGGACATTCCAATATCTTTTTGAAACAAACGCAATAAAGAACGTTCACTAAAACCAAACATCGACGCCAAAACCGGAAACATTAAAGTCTCACCTATGTGCTCATCAATGTATTGAACAACAGATGAAAGACGATAATCTTTTGGCACAGGAAGTTCTAACGGAAGTTTATTGGTACATATTTGAGGAAGAATAGCCTTAATCGCGTTAGCAATAGAATAATTAGGTGAACCGACCAGCAAATCGCCATTCCAACGATTTGTAAATAACATCATTTGTAACAGCAAATCATTAAGCGGATAAATCCCTTCCTTACTATAAAATACATCTTCACCATTTAAAACCGGAAAATACAAATTGCGTATCATTACATTTTCAGATTTAGGATGAATACTATGCTCCACTCCCGCAGGTAACCAAAAAAAGTGCCTTGCAGGTAGAAAATACGATTTGGCAGCCGTAGTCACAAAAACAACATCCCCTTCTGTATATAACATTTGCGCTTTCAAATGCTTATGCGTAGGGACAAAAAGTTCCCCCATCAAATCATGATGACAATAAATACTGCTGGGGTCAGCGTCCACCTTCGTTATATAGTACTTATCAGTATGAGGTAATGCATCTTCCATAGTATACAAACTTAGAACAAATCGTTTATTTTTAATCGAATAATTTGAATTAATCGACATATATAGTTTCTTGGGCATGCCGCTACTTCCACTGCGTTACAGTAGCGTCGGGCTCCCGACGCTTCCTATCGTGTGGACACATTTCTACTTATTGTCCATCCTTCCATTGCAGCTTTAAAATATTTTAGACCAATCCATAATGTTGTAATGCCTGGATGTCTTTTGCTTTCATAGCCCTTCCAACCACCAAGTCTAGCAATGACCCATACGTATCGTTTTAAATCTTTTTGTTTATATGGGTTTTTCTGCTTCTCTGTTTTACCTTCTAATTGCTCTATTTGATGTTCTAAAAACTCTTCTTCCTCTTCTGTAAAACAACTTTTAGAACTTATTTCTAATTCTGGCTCAGCATATGCAAAACGCATCAAAAACAGCTTTATAACTACTTCCATAATCAATAAACTTAATTTTCTTACTGATGATGCATACTCTAATTCCGAAGATTCAATATTAAAACCTTCCTTTTTTAATATTTTAAAAACCTCTTCGATTGTCCACCTCTAACTATACCACTCTATGCAGTTTTTTGCAATTTCAACATTTTCGACATTCATCGTGGTTAGTAGCCTCCAACATATTTTATCCTTGCCAGTATATCCTGTTTCAGAAGCTTCAATAAAGAATAATTTTAAACTTGAAGCTATTGCTTTACTTGCATTTGTAGGTCTGTTTAATTCAACTTCTTTATACCTAATTTCAATAGTAGCTGTTCGTTTTTTTCTTTTAGTATTAGCGCAAGAATCAACTTCAATCTGATAAGATTCTTGTGCTGGCTCAGGCTGTAGGGTACTAAATAAACTGGTCTTGTCTTTTAATTTTCTATCTGTTCTTGCCCTTACTAAAAGTTCAGTAGTTGCATTGGGAATTGTAGCAAACTGCTCGTAAATATCACCTTCTCTATCTTGTACTATTACCATCGCCGGTACAATATCTTTTAAGGAAGCTTGAGTATTTTTAGACACCTCAAGCCATTTGTAAGATTCTTTTTCTTCAATTGGTAGTTTACTGTATCCCCTTTCAAACTTAGAAGTAAATTTCAAGGGCCTATTCCACACTTTTATTGCTGCATATCCATAAGGAGTCCCGTTCTCAGCATCTAAAACTAAACTCGGATGAATAAAAAATCCTAAACCTTGACTGTTTTTTGCATTGGTGGTTCCAATGAAATCGTCCTTGTTTATCCTCCTGCTATGACTACTCAAATTTATTTCGGTAGTATCTTGTATACAAATAACATATTTACCTTTACAGGCTTTTTTGCAATTTGATGCTAAATTCATAATTATATCATCTTCATTTACTCGCTCATTTTGTAAAAAACGATACATCCCTTTAGCATCAGCATCTGTTGTACTAATTTGTCTTATCGAGTGAAGGCCCTTTCTAAATAAATCAGATAAAATCTTATTACCTCGATATAACAATCACATATCATCTAAATCGCTGAAATCTCTACGCATCTCTTTTTTAAGTAAAAATAATAAAAAGATGTGTCCACACGATAGGATAACTATCGGGAGGGCTCCCAAAATACTTCATAATCTTATAAAACAAAAAACCCTGATTCGGATGAATCAGGGTTCTCTAAAGAAAGGCGACGAACCGAGCCGCTGTGGCGGGGAACACGGAGTTCCTCTAAAAAAAAAGACCCCCAACCTTTTTAGGTTGAGGGTCAATAAAGAAAGGCGACGACATACTCTCCCACATAACTGCAGTACCATCTGCGCAGGCGGGCTTAACTACTCTGTTCGGGATGGGAAGAGGTGAGCCCCGCCGCAATAACCACCTTAAGGTCGTTTTGCAATGGGTAAACTAGCTAATTGCTAATCAACATTACATAATATCTTAACATACTGAGATAAAGAAAATTTAATTGTATTACTAGAAAGTTTCTTCCCGACCTTTTATTCCCCTTTAGGGGTTAGGGGCCGGGAAAAGGTGTACATAAGCTTACGGATTATTAGTACTACTCGACTATGACATTACTGCCTTTACATCTATAGCCTATCAACGTGGTCATCTCCCACGATCCTTAAAAGAAATCTCATCTTATGGTGGGTTTCGCGCTTATATGCTTTCAGCGCTTATCCCTTCCAAACGTAGCTACTCTGCGGTGCCACTGGCGTGACAACAGATACACTAGAGGTTTGTCCAATTCGGTCCTCTCGTACTAGAATCAGATCCATTCAAATTTCTTGCGCCCACAGTAGATAGAGACCGAACTGTCTCACGACGTTCTGAACCCAGCTCGCGTGCCACTTTAATGGGCGAACAGCCCAACCCTTGGGACCTTCTCCAGCCCCAGGATGTGACGAGCCGACATCGAGGTGCCAAACCCCCCGTCGATATGAGCTCTTGGGGGAGATCAGCCTGTTATCCCCGGCGTACCTTTTATCCTTTGAGCGATGGCCCTTCCATGCGGAACCACCGGATCACTATGCTCTACTTTCGTACCTGATCGACCTGTATGTCTCTCAGTCAAGCTCCCTTATGCCATTGCACTCTTCGCACGGTTACCAAGCGTACTGAGGGAACCTTTAGAAGCCTCCGTTACTCTTTTGGAGGCGACCACCCCAGTCAAACTACCCACCAAGCAATGTCCTCCGCATCGCGGAGTTAGGCCTCAGACAAACAAAGGGTTGTATTTCAACAATGACTCCACAACGCCTAGCGACGCCACTTCACAGTCTCCAACCTATCCTACACATCATTTGTCCAAGGTCAATACTAAGCTATAGTAAAGGTGCACAGGGTCTTTTCGTCCCACTGCGGGTAAACGGCATCTTCACCGTTACTACAATTTCACCGAGCTCATGGCTGAGACAGTGTCCAGATCGTTACACCATTCGTGCAGGTCGGAACTTACCCGACAAGGAATTTCGCTACCTTAGGACCGTTATAGTTACGGCCGCCGTTTACTGGGGCTTCATTTCAATGCTTCTGAGTAAACCCATAACATCTCCACTTAACCTTCCAGCACCGGGCAGGTGTCAGGCCCTATACTTCATCTTACGATTTTGCAGAGCCCTGTGTTTTTGATAAACAGTCGCCTGGACCTCTTCACTGCGGCCAGCATTGCTGCTGGCGACCCTTCTCCCGAAGTTACGGGTCTATTTTGCCTAATTCCTTAGCCATGAATCTCTCGAGCACCTTAGAATTCTCATCTCGACTACCTGTGTCGGTTTGCGGTACGGGTACTATTAACCTGAAGTTTAGAGGTTTTTCTTGGAAGCCCTTAGGTGCACTATCTCTTTGTCCGAAGACGCCGAGTACTATCGTATTTCCCCAAAGCCCGTGGATTTGCCTGCGGGCCTTATAGGTAGGTACTTCAACGAACTATTCCGTCAGTTCGCGGCACTTTCATCACTCCGTCACCCCATCACAGTTAACAGTAGTACGGGAATATTAACCCGTTGTCCATCGACTGTCCCTTTCGGGTTCGCCTTAGGTCCCGACTAACCCACAGCTGATTAGCATAGCTGTGGAAACCTTAGTCTTTCGGTGTGCGGGTTTCTCGCCCGCATTATCGTTACTTATGCCTACATTTTCTTTTCTCACCGGTCCAGAATACCTTACGATACACCTTCAACCCTGTGAGAATGCTCCCCTACCACTTACAATAAATTGTAAATCCATAGCTTCGGTAATATACTTATGCCCGATTATTATCCATGCTCGTCCGCTCGACTAGTGAGCTGTTACGCACTCTTTAAATGAATGGCTGCTTCCAAGCCAACATCCTAGCTGTCTATGCAGACAAACCTCGTTCTTTCAACTTAGTATATATTTGGGGACCTTAGCTGATGGTCTGGGTTCTTTCCCTCTCGGACTTGGACCTTAGCACCCAAGCCCTCACTGTTATGAAACATTATATAGCATTCGGAGTTTGTCAGGAATTGGTAGGCGGTGAAGCCCCCGCATCCAATCAGTAGCTCTACCTCTATATAACTTTACGCATAACGCTGCACCTAAATGCATTTCGGGGAGTACGAGCTATTTCCGAGTTTGATTGGCCTTTCACCCCTACCCACAGATCATCCCAAGACTTTTCAACGTCAACGGGTTCGGTCCTCCACTTTGGGTTAACAAAGCTTCAACCTGTCCATGGGTAGATCACACGGTTTCGCGTCTAACACTACTGACTAAAGCGCCCTATTCAGACTCGCTTTCGCTACGGATCCGTGGCTTAACCACTTAACCTTGCCAGCAACGTTAACTCGTAGGCTCATTATGCAAAAGGCACGCCGTCACCCCACTAAAGGGCTCCGACCGCTTGTAAGCGTATGGTTTCAGGATCTATTTCACTCCGTTATTCACGGTTCTTTTCACCTTTCCCTCACGGTACTGGTTCACTATCGGTCTCTCAGGAGTATTTAGCCTTAGCGGATGGTCCCGCCAAATTCAGACAGGATTTCTCGTGTCCCGCCCTACTCAGGATACCACTATCCTTTACATTCATTACTTATACAGGGCTATCACCTTCTTTGGCCCTACTTTCCAGTAGATTCTAATTCTTCATGCAAGAAATGTCGTGGTCCTACAACCCCAACATTGCCGTAACAACATTGGTTTGGGCTAATCCGCGTTCGCTCGCCACTACTTACGGAATCACTTTTGTTTTCTTCTCCTCCGCCTACTTAGATGTTTCAGTTCAGCGGGTTTGCCCACCTATCGGTGTACTAGATCTTCAATCTAGTGGGTTGCCCCATTCAGGAATTTACGGATCAATCAATGTGTGCTTGTCCCCGTAACTTTTCGCAGCTTATCACGCCTTTCATCGCCTCTGAGAGCCAAGGCATCCCCCATACGCCCTTATTTTGCTTATTGTACCAATCTTAAATTTAATTAAGACCGTTTTTTTCTGTCTTTTCTAATAAATTAGAAAAAACGCTTTCTACTTATTTTTTACTTTTCTTATCTCAATATGTCAATGAACTTTAAATCAGTTTTCAATTTTCAGTATCAGTAAGCAGTTACCTGCATACTGTAAACCGTGACTGTTTACTGTTTTTGTGGAGAATAACGGAGTCGAACCGTTGACCCCCTGCGTGCAAGGCAGGTGCTCTAGCCAGCTGAGCTAATTCCCCAATTTTTTAAGTATGAGTTATTAGTTTTGAGTTATGAATTCATATCTCATACATTCTCAACTTCTAAAATTTCCTTTAAGTGTAAATAGTTGTCTCGGACAGACTCGAACTGTCGACCCCTACATTATCAGTGTAGTACTCTAACCAGCTGAGCTACGAGACACTCTTATTCTTAAATTTCTTTTTAATTCAATTTTTTTAAATTAACAGCAAGAGTAATAAATTCTCAATCTTTCTTTCCACTTTCTCTTTTCGTCTCTTTCCCTAACGTGTCACTTACGTAACTAACAATTAAGGCTCTAGAAAGGAGGTGTTCCAGCCGCACCTTCCGGTACGGCTACCTTGTTACGACTTAGCCCTAGTTACCAGTTTTACCCTAGGCAGCTCCTTGCGGTCACCGACTTCAGGCACCCCCAGCTTCCATGGCTTGACGGGCGGTGTGTACAAGGCCCGGGAACGTATTCACCGGATCATGGCTGATATCCGATTACTAGCGATTCCAGCTTCACGGAGTCGAGTTGCAGACTCCGATCCGAACTGAGAACGGTTTTGTAGATTCGCACCTGGTCGCCCAGTGGCTGCTCTCTGTACCGTCCATTGTAGCACGTGTGTAGCCCAAGGCGTAAGGGCCGTGATGATTTGACGTCATCCCCACCTTCCTCACAGTTTACACTGGCAGTCTTGTTAGAGTTCCCGACATGACTCGCTGGCAACTAACAACAGGGGTTGCGCTCGTTATAGGACTTAACCTGACACCTCACGGCACGAGCTGACGACAACCATGCAGCACCTTGTAAATTGTCTTGCGAAAAGTCTGTTTCCAAACCGGTCAATCTACATTTAAGCCTTGGTAAGGTTCCTCGCGTATCATCGAATTAAACCACATGCTCCACCGCTTGTGCGGGCCCCCGTCAATTCCTTTGAGTTTCAAACTTGCGTTCGTACTCCCCAGGTGGGATACTTATCACTTTCGCTTAGCCACTGAAATTGCTTCCAACAGCTAGTATCCATCGTTTACGGCGTGGACTACCAGGGTATCTAATCCTGTTCGCTACCCACGCTTTCGTCCATCAGCGTCAATATATTGGTAGTAACCTGCCTTCGCAATTGGTATTCCATGTAATCTCTAAGCATTTCACCGCTACACTACATATTCTAGTTACTTCCCAATAATTCAAGTCAGACAGTATCAATGGCCGTTCCACCGTTGAGCGATGGGCTTTCACCACTGACTTATCTGACCGCCTACGGACCCTTTAAACCCAATGATTCCGGATAACGCTTGGACCCTCCGTATTACCGCGGCTGCTGGCACGGAGTTAGCCGGTCCTTATTCTTACGATACCGTCAAGACGCTACACGTAGCGTTGTTTCTTCTCGTATAAAAGCAGTTTACACACCATAGATGCTTCATCCTGCACGCGGCATGGCTGGTTCAGGCTTGCGCCCATTGACCAATATTCCTCACTGCTGCCTCCCGTAGGAGTCTGGTCCGTGTCTCAGTACCAGTGTGGGGGATCTCCCTCTCAGGACCCCTACCCATCGTAGTCTTGGTAAGCCGTTACCTTACCAACTAACTAATGGGACGCATGCTCATCTTTCACCGATAAATCTTTAATAGTAGAACCATGCGGTTCAGCTATACTATGAGGTATTAATCCAAATTTCTCTGGGCTATCCCTCTGTGAAAGGTAGATTGCATACGCGTTACGCACCCGTGCGCCGGTCTCATTATCCGAAGATAAATACCCCTCGACTTGCATGTGTTAAGCCTGCCGCTAGCGTTCATCCTGAGCCAGGATCAAACTCTTCATCGTATATTATTTGCTTATTGCTAAGCTATTTATTTTTGACTGAAGGTCTAGTGGTTTTTTAAAATCTCTCAATTCTATTACTCTTATTCTTTTGTCTTAAGATCTCTCTTAAAACGGCTGTCAATTCAATATGTCTAGGAACGTATTCTTATCTTGTTTTTTCGTTTCAATCAACATGTTAAACATGTTTCTCGAAGCGGGTGCAAAAGTAGAAAACTATTTCGTTTCTCGCAAGAAAAATTTAAAGTTTTTTTTTAAGAGATAAATCTCTTTTTCTTTATTCTTTCTTACCAGTCTGTCAAATAACTTGTCTCATTCTGCGGGGTGCAAAAGTAATTCATTTACTTTAATCTCACAAGCTTTATTTGATATTTTTTTTAGAAGAATTTATTCCTCTATATCAGTAATGCTTGCCAGTGTGTCAGTGAACTTGTTCGTTGTTGCGGGTGCAAAAGTAGTGAGTCTTCTCCGTTATTCAATACTTTTCCCTAACCTTTTTTTAATCTATTTTTTAATCGGCTGGAAAAGTGAACTTTGAGTTTTAACGTTTTTTTGATTTGTGCGAATTTGGAGTTTATTTTGGGTGGTTTTATTATTTTCTTTGGATCGTTTTGTTGGATTGGATGGTTTTGACTGTTGGATTAGCTTTACTGTATCGCATTTCTAGCTTGTATTGTTGCTGATTCTATAAATATTACAGGTCTAACGGCTATTATTATGCTGTTTATATACTAATTTGAAGTTGATTAGAGAATAAAGGCCGGATGTGTTTCCAAAATGAAGTGTCGTACCTACGGCACTACCTCGATGACGTAAATCTTTTTTTTGCTACCTATATATCATGCCTAACGGCATTGTTCTAGATTTAAAATATTAAAATGAACGTAACTAGAATTGACATACCGTACATACAGCACTACCTTCATGACCTAAATCTTTTTTTTTGCTACCGATATGTCATGCCTAACGGCATTGCTCTAGATATATGCAACAAAATAAACATAACTATAAATGATATAACATACCCACGGCACTGCCTTCATGACGTAAACTTTTTTTTACCACCAATATATCATGCCTAACGGCATTGTTTATACCATTGGTGAATTGTAGTTAACATATTGTCGCGTGTAAACCTTTTGAACTTACTACAACTATAAAAAATGATATCAAGCAGCATTATTCTACACACAGTACATTAAGATGAATGTGACTAGAAATGAAAATTCCAAATCTGCCTTCTAGATTACATATAGCACCTACAGCTCTACCTTAATGAACTGATATTTTTTGTCTACCAATATATCATGCCTAACGGCATTAATTATACCAGTGGCGAATTGTAGTTAACATATTGCCGCGTGTAAACCTTTTGAACTTACTACAACTATAAATGATATCAAGCAGCATTATTCTACACACAGTACATTAAGATGAATGTGACTAGAAATGAAATCCCAAATCTGCCTTCTGGATCATATATCACACCTACAACACTACCTTCATGACGTTAATCTCTTTTCGCTACCGATATGTCATGCCTAACGGCATTAAAGAATTTGATTTAAATATATAAAATTGCTTGTAAGCTGAAATTGGATGCTATTAATAACATACTGATTCATTAACACTAACCCAATTTTACATACATACATACATACATACATACATACATACATACATACATACATACATACATACATACATACATACATACATACATACATACACAAATACATCCTATAACTCGAAAGCACTTGAATTCATTAAAAATCATTAAATAAATTTGTAATGATTTACGATTAGAATAGCGGACCACTCCGATTCTAAAGTTTCATCAGCCGAACAATGTTTAAACAAACAGATAGACTAACAATTATTATAATTTCATGCAGTGGGCATTCAACGACTTACGTATATATCCAGGGATACAAAATAGATGGGTTTAAAACATATACATTTACCCATTGTAGACCTGCAATTACAAACTGTAGCTAGGCTCTAAGTAATTCTAAAGCCAAAAGACGACTAATCTATTCAAATTAGTATGATGTACTTGATATTTTTCAATAACTAACAAGGTATTCTGCCACTCAAGTGCAAACATTACTGCTCGATGCTATTTACATATCTATATAGTGTCGTTTGAAATAATAATACAGGATATTAACAAAGAAGAACTATACTTCCCTCCTAGCCCCGGTAGTAGTGGAAATCCTTTTTGAGGCTTTTTTTGGCCGCAAAAAAGATTGGAGCGGATAACGGGACTGAATTAACAAATGAAAAACTGGATGTACTGCTCCTGAAAAAAGAGCTACAACCAAAAACAGAACTTCATGAAAATAAAAAAACCACCTAACAATAGTTAGATGGTTTTACGATGAGCCGGCGGAGGGACTCGAACCCACGACCTGCTGATTACAAATCAGCTGCTCTAGCCAACTGAGCTACGCTGGCGTCTCATTGCGGGTGCAAATATAAGCATCATTTTGAAAGATGCAACAAAAGTTTGAAAAAATATTAAAAAAATTTTACCATGCCCCATCTACGTGTGAAACACCGAGATCCGTAAGCAAAGATGAGCTTTACAAATCGTTATAAAACAAAAAAACCACCTAACAAAAGTTAGATGGTTTTGCGATGAGCCGGCGGAGGGACTCGAACCCACGACCTGCTGATTACAAATCAGCTGCTCTAGCCAACTGAGCTACGCTGGCGTCTCATTACGGGTGCAAAGATATACATGATTTTGAATTTACCAAAATATTTTTGCGATTTTCCGTAAAAATATTGACTACAATTCGTTAATTTTTGCAATTAATTGATTTGCAGTTTGTTCCAATTCAACATTAATTTGTTTGAAATGTGCTTTTTTATTTTCAACGTTTTTAGCGTTCACTTTTGCGATCAAAACATCAAATGCAGCAATTGCTTCATCGATCAAATTGTTTGTTTCTTCGGTTGGTTTTCCTGAAGTAGAGATTTCGAATAAATATACTGCTTCAATAATATCACCTAAAACGTAGTTGATGTCTTTTTTTAAATTCTTAACGTTTGCCATTTTTTTTTAATTTTAATTTGCGTGTGCAAAAGTACACATAATCTTTCTATTCCGAACTATGAAATGTAAATTTCTAAAAGAGAAGCTTTTCCGCTAAGTTCATACGATTTTAAACCTGCTGGTATAAGAACTGTATCTCCTTTTTTGTAACTGTTTTTTTGACCGTTGGACTTAATTTCAAACGTTCCCTCGATACACATATATACCGTAAAGGTCTCTCCTGTTTTGGCTACTGTAATTGTACCATCGACTGGAAGTGAATTTGTTGTAAAATATTTACAATCTACAACTGTATTGGATTCATTAACCGTATTGGAGTACGTTTTGTATGTATCTACCTTGTTATAGTTGATAGCATCTAGCGCTAAGTCAATATGTAATTCTCTTGTATTACCACTTGCATCTACCCTATCGAAATCATATAATCTATAGGTAATGTCAGATGTTTGCTGAATTTCGGCTACTACTAATCCAGCGCCTATTGCATGAACAGTACCTGTTTCTAGAAAAAACACATCTCCTTTTTTTACCTCAACTGTATCTAAGATTGACAAAAGTGTTTTGTTTTCTAAATTTTCAACATATTCTTTGGCATTTGAGTCTTCTTTAAAGCCCACGATAATTCTAGCATTATCATCCGCTTGCATGATGTACCACATTTCAGTTTTTCCAAAAGAGTTATGACGCTCTTGCGCTAATGCATCATTTGGATGAACTTGAATTGATAGATCTTGATTAGCATCTAAATATTTAAACAACAAAGGAAAATCTTTTCCGAATCTTGTGTAAACTGCCGTACCAAGAATTTCATTTGGATTTGCTTCTATTAAATCTGTTAATGATTTTCCTTTCAGTTCTCCATTGGCAACAACACTTACGTCTCCTTTTACAGCTGAGAGTTCCCAACTTTCACCTGTTATACTTGAAGTGATTGGTTTATTTAAAAACGTTTTCAGTTTTTCGCCTCCCCAAATTCGTTCTTTTAATATTGGCTCAAATTGTAATGGATATAGATTCATGTTGTTTTTTATTTAGAATTCAATTCTTTAATGGTTTGTAGTGCTTTGTTGATGTGTCCCTTAGCAAAAACGGAATTATACACCACTTGTACCTGTCCGTTTTGATCAACAACAAATGTTATTCTATTCGAAAGTAAACCAAAAAATTGTGATGACACACCAAATTGTTCTTTTATTTTATTATCCTGGTCAGACAATAGTATAAATGGAAGTTTGTAGGTATTTGAAAATTCTTGATGTGAGAGAACACTATCACTACTTATTCCGATAATCTCGGCATTTAAATCTTGAAAATCTTGGTAGGCATCCCTGAAACTACAAGCCTGAGCGGTACATATTGCGGTATTATCCTTTGGGTAAAAATAAATAATTACCCACCCTTTTCCAATTTTGTCCTCACTGTTAAATACTTTACCATTGGCATCTTTAGCTTTAAAAGCCGGAACTTTGTCTCCTACCTTTAAAATCATTATTCTCCTTTGTAGGTTACAAAATTTCGAGGCGTCTCATACAAAACTACTTCTAGATCAAAATCAGGATTGATTCGTTTTTTAATTTTATTCCATATTACAACCGCAATATTCTCTGCAGTTGGATTCAAATCTTGAAATTCGGCTACATCTAGGTTTAGATTTTTATGATCGAAAGGGTTTTCGACTTCTTCCTTAATGATATCAGATAATATTTTGACATCAACAACAAATCCAGTTTCTGGATCAATTGGGCCTGTAACACTCACAATTAGTTCGTAGTTATGACCATGATAATTGGGATTATTGCATTTACCGAATATAGCATCATTTTTCTCAAATGACCAATCCTTGCGATACAAACGATGTGCCGCATTAAAATGTGCTTTTCTACTTATGGTTACTTTCATGATGCGGATTTCTATTTATTTTTAATATACAACTGCTCTAATTATAGCAGTTGAATCTAAATTTTATGATCTTCTAGGTAATGATAGAATTCATCAAATATAATTTTGAACCAAACGGTATACAATTCTGGCTGTTTTTGCATATCATCCTGAACATCTTCAATACTCATCCATTTCCAGGCTTCGACCTCATCAGGGTTAATTGCTGGGCTATCATTATAATAACCGATCATTACGTGATCGAGTTCATGTTCAGTCAATCCGTTATCAAATGGTGCTTTGTATATAAAATGAAAAAGCTCTTTGAGCTCAGCATCAAATCCCATTTCTTCATACAGCCTTCTGGTTCCGGCCATAATGTTAGTTTCCCCCTCACGCTGATGACTACAACAAGTGTTGGTCCATAATAATGGGGAATGGTATTTATGATGCGCTCTTTGTTGCAACATTATCTCATTTTTACTATTTAAAATAAATACCGAAAATGCTCTGTGCAAAGCTGCTTTTTCATGTGCTTCTAATTTAGGCATCAGCCCAATTTGCTCGTCTTTTTCGTTTACTAGTATTACGTTTTCTTCTATCATAGTTATTTTTAGCCAAACAAAAATACAAAAAGATTTTTTACTCTGTTAAGGTTCCTAAATCGATACTTAATTTTAACTATTGTTTATGGAGGGATTCAGCGATCATCAAGGCACATTTTTCACCATCTATGGCCGCCGAAATAATTCCGCCTGCATAACCGGCTCCTTCGCCGCAAGGGTATAGACCTTTAATCTGAAGGTGTTCGAAAGTGATTCCGTCTCTTGGAATACGTACGGGTGAAGATGTTCTAGATTCTGGAGCATGAAGAATAGCGTCATTTGTTAGATACCCCTTCATAGATTTACCAAATTCTGAGAAACCTTCTCTTAATATTTGACTTAAAAAGCCAGGAAATACTTGTCCCATCTCCACAGAAGTGGTTCCTGGAACGTAAGAAGTCTTTGGTATTTCGGTCGAAACCTTATTTTGCACAAAATCAACCATACGTTGCGCAGGTACTTTTTGTGTTTCACCAGCAAGATGCCATGCTTTTTGTTCAATGCTTTTTTGAAACTCCATTCCTGCAAGTGCACCAAATTTTGCAAAAGGTTTAAAATCCTCCAACTTTAATTCGATAACAATTCCAGAATTTGCAGTGGCTTGATCCCTCTTTGATGGTGACCAACCATTGGTCACTACTTCTCCCGGGCTTGTAGCACATGGTGCGATCACACCACCTGGACACATACAAAAAGAGTACATTCCTCTACCTCCAACTTGCTTGACAATACTATAAGGTGCAGGTGGCAAATGCTCGCCACGATAATCACAACTGTATTGTATTTTATCAATTAAAGATTGAGGATGTTCTGCACGAACACCCAAAGCAAAAGGTTTTGCTTCAATAAATATTTTCTTTCGATCTAATAATTCATAAATATCACGAGCAGAATGACCCGTTGCTAATATTAATTTATTCGCCAAAATAATTTCCCCTTTGTGCGTTACCACACCTTCAATTTCGTTATCCTTCGTTAAAATATCGGTAACTCGTGTATCAAAAAGTACTTCACCTCCACATTCTATTATCTTTTCTCGAATGTCTTGAATGATTTGTGGCAATTTATTGGTACCAATATGCGGATGAGCTTCTACCAAAATATCTGGAGTAGCACCAAAAGCGACTAATAATTCTAGAATTCTGGTAACGTCACCCCTTTTTTTGGACCGTGTATATAATTTACCATCCGAATACGTTCCTGCTCCTCCTTCGCCAAAACAATAATTTGAATCTTCGTTTACAATATGGTCTCTGTTTATCGCTTTCAAATCTCGACGACGGCCCTTTACATCTTTTCCACGTTCTAATACGATAGGTTTTAATCCTAACTCGACCAATTGTAAGGCAGCAAACAATCCTGCTGGTCCTGCTCCTACAACAATCACTTCTTGCGCATTGGCAACAGAAGGATAATCAGGTAGTTCTATTTTTGTTTCCTGAAAAGGCTCTCCTTTGGTATAAATCCTGAGCTTAAGATTTATTTTAATTGCTTTTTGACGCGCATCGATCGAGCGTTTCAAAATAACGACCTGTTGGATATCGGCAATACCTATTTTGATATTTTTTGACACAAAATCTCGCAGTAGTGATTCGTTACTGGCTATTTCGGGAGTTACTTGTATTAGAATTTCTTGCGGCATTGGTTTGATTCATTAAGTTTCATGCTAGATTATTTTTTTCGAATTTTCGAAAATAGCATGAAGCAGCAAAAATAGTATTTTGAAGTGAATTTCTATTCGATATAAAGTATTGAGTACGGATTATTTTTAAATCCGTACACTGTTTGTATCTTTGACTTTTGAAAATAAAATTATACTATGTCTAGAAAAATAAAAATGATTTGGGATTTTCGTGGTCCTGCAGGTGCCAAAACTGCAGAACATCATGAAATTCATTTGAAAGAATATATCGAAAGCGAAAAACTTCCTTTGAATATTACTGGTTTCGAAATCAAAAACGAAATGCACGCAATCGCTTTTATGGTTGTAACTGACGAGCACATGCTGCAAGTTCGTGATGGATTAAAGCCTCATCGAGCTGAGCTATACGAAGAGTAGCATTTGGAATGCAGTCGCAAGTTTCAGTCGCATTACTCAGTCGCAGTTTTCAGTCGCAAGTTTCAGTATTCAGTTTTTAGTTTCCTTTTGAACATTTGATTATCATTTAAGTAGACAATCAATTCTTTCATGCAATTTACCAACTGAATACTGAGACTATAAACTGAAAACTAATTTGCCACTTCACTTATAAACTTGATACGCATGAAGCGCAACTCATCAATATCGTACTCCCCGTCAAATTCTTTAAGAGCATCATCAATTTTATCTGACTCCGATTCCATGAAATAATCATGAATTTCTTCTTGCTGGTCCTCGTCCAACATTTCATCTACCCAATATTTGATATTTAGTTTTGTACCTGAATATACAATTTGCTCCATCTCTTTGATTAAAGCATCCATTGTTAATCCTTTGGCTTTTGCAATATCATCTAGAGACAATTTTCGGTCAATGTTTTGAATGATGTACAATTTATTTACAGAATTGATTCCCGTTGATTTCACAACCAAGTCATCAGGACGAACAATATCATTATCCTCTACATACCTATTGATTAAGGTGATGAAATCTTTTCCGTATTTTTTAGCTTTTCCTTCACCTACTCCATGAATATTGACCAACTCTTCGATAGAAATTGGATATTTTAAAGCCATATCTTCAAGCGATGGATCTTGAAAAACCACAAAAGGTGGAACTCCAATTTTCTTAGCTACTTTTTTGCGTAGTTCACGCAGCATATTCATAAGATTTTCGTCAATGGCCGCAGTGACTTTAGATGCAGAAACAATTGCTTCATCTTCAATCATGTTATATTCATGATCCTCAGACATCATAAAAGAACTTGGATTTTCAATAAAATCTAATCCTTTGTCATTTATTTTTACGATTCCGTAAGTCTCAATATCTTTGGTTAAATAGCCCGCTACTAAAACTTGACGTAGTAAAGCCATCCAGTATTTTTCGTCCTGCTGAGCACCACAACCAAAAAACGGTTGTACATCTGTACGATGCGCTTTGATCATAGCATTGACTCTACCTATTAAAGTAAAGACAATCTCTTTTGATTTGTAAATATGTTTGGTATCTCTAACCACTTGTAGCAATTTAACAACTTGCTCTTGCGCTTCAATTTTTGTTTTTGGGTTTCGAACATTATCATCCATGTCAGCACCATCTCCGGTGACATCATCAAATTCTTCTCCAAAGTAATGGAGCAAAAATTTTCTTCTGGACATAGACGTTTCGGCATACGCTACAACTTCTTGTAGTAATGCATATCCAATCTCCTGTTCTGCTACTGGTTTCCCAGACATGAATTTTTCTAATTTCTCAACGTCTTTGTATGAGTAGTATGCTAGGCAATGCCCTTCGCCACCATCACGACCTGCGCGACCCGTTTCTTGGTAATAACTCTCTAGCGATTTTGGAATATCATGGTGAATTACAAAACGTACATCCGGTTTATCGATTCCCATTCCAAAAGCAATGGTAGCCACAACCACATCTACATCTTCCATAAGAAACATGTCTTGGTGTTTTGCTCTTGTTTTTGCATCGAGTCCTGCGTGATAAGGAACGGCACTTATTCCGTTTACCTTCAAAACTTCGGCAACTGCTTCTACCTTTTTACGGCTCAAGCAATAAATAACACCTGATTTACCTTTGTGTTGGCGAATGAATCGAATAATATCAGACTCAACATTTTTGGTTTTTGTGCGTACCTCATAATACAAATTGGGTCTATTAAACGACGCTTTGTATGTAGTTGCATTAGGCATGTCCAAATTCTTCAAGATGTCTTCTTGCACTTTTGGAGTTGCTGTAGCGGTCAGACCAATTACAGGCACATCTCCTATTTGTTTTATAATATTTTTCAGGTTTCGGTACTCCGGTCTAAAATCATGACCCCACTCAGAGATACAGTGCGCTTCGTCAATTGCAACAAATGAGATTGTCACACTTTTCAAAAATTCTATATTCTCTTCTTTGGTTAGTGATTCGGGAGCAACGTATAATAACTTAGTCAAACCAGATGTAATATCTTTTTTAACCTGAGTAACTTCGGTTTTTGTAAGCGACGAATTTAGTACGTGAGCGATACCGTGTTCAGAAGACAGACTTCGGATGGCATCGACTTGATTTTTCATCAATGCAATTAGAGGGGAAACCACAATTGACGTGCCTTCCTGAGTTAAAGCAGGTAATTGATAACACAATGATTTTCCGCCACCGGTCGGCATGATCACAAACGTATTCTGTTTGTCAAGCAAGCTTTTGATCACTTGTTCCTGCAGGCCTTTGAACTGGCTGAAACCAAAATATTTCTTTAATTCCTTATGGATGTCAATTTCGTTTGAATTCATTCTTTATTATATGGTATTTTATCTAAATTTGCACTTTATAAAGATAAACATTTCTTTCATAATTACAAATTTTAACCATTCTGATTTGATAACTAAAGAAAATATATTGGCCATTGCCAAAAAAACAATTCTATCTGAAAGTGATGCTATTGCCAAACTAACTGATTACCTTACTGATAGTTTTTATGATGCTACGCAGGCTATTTTTCATTCTAAAGGAAGATTAATTGTCACTGGAATAGGTAAAAGTGCCATTATTGCACAAAAACTCGTAGCTACATTTAATTCAACAGGTACGCCATCTCTATTTTTACATGCTGCAGAAGCCATACATGGCGACCTTGGAATGGTTCAAAATGAAGACGTGATTATTTGCATCTCTAAAAGTGGTAACAGTCCCGAAATCAAAGTTCTTGTACCCTTATTAAAGCGTTTTGGGAATACCTTGATTGCAATAACGGGCAATATGTCTTCTTTTTTAGCTCAAGGTTCTGATTTTGTATTGAACACTACGGTTGACCAAGAAGCCTGCCCGATTAATCTCGCACCAACCAACAGCACAACTGCACAATTGGTCATGGGTGATGCTATCGCGGTTTGCTTAATGGAATTGCGCGATTTTAAACCCGAAGATTTTGCGGTTTACCATCCAGGAGGTGCTTTGGGCAAAAAGCTATTACTCAAAGTAAGCGACATGCTAGAACATACCCTAAAACCAGTTGTTGCTCCAGAGGCATCAATTAAACAGGTTATTTTCGAAATTTCAGAAAAACGATTGGGTGTTACAGCTGTGGTAGAAAACAATACTGTCATCGGAATTATAACTGATGGTGATATTCGACGTATGCTGACCGACCGTGATACTTTTGTCGATTTGAGTGCCCAAGACATTATGACCAAAAACCCTAAATTGATACAGTCGTCGACTATGGTTGCCGAGGCACTTAATATTTTGGAAGATAATAAAATCACACAATTAATTGTTGTTGAAGACAAAGAATACAAAGGTGTTCTACACTTGCACGATATTTTAAAAGAAGGAATACTATAATGGCAAAGAAAAACTTAAACGAGATGTCTTTTTTGGATCATCTTGAAGATTTGAGATGGTTATTGGTGCGCAGTACTATTGCGATCATCGTAATGGCGATTTTGACTTATTTTATAAGCGACTACCTTTTTGACACCATAATCTTTGGTCCGACTAGGCCGAGCTTTTTCACCTATGTCTACATGTGTGAGCTATCGCACCAATTGGGTTTTGCGGAAAGTATTTGTATTACCGAAATGCCATTTATCATTCAGAATACAGAAATGGAAGGACAAGTGAATGTCTTTATCTGGATTTGTCTATTGGCTGGATTTATTTTGGCTTTCCCTTTTATATTATGGGAGATATGGAAATTCATTAGCCCTGCCTTGTATCACAATGAAAAGAAAAATGCTAAAATATTCATCTTTTTCTCTTCGCTACTTTTCTTTATGGGCGTATTGTTTGGCTATTTTATTGTGATTCCAATGTCGGTAAACTTCGTAGCCACTTTTACGGTGAGTAGCGTAGTATTAAATCAGTTTACCTTAGATTCGTATATCGGGATGGTAAAAACTTCGGTAATTGCTAGTGGATTATTTTTTGAAATGCCAATTATCATTTATTTCTTGACCAAACTCGGACTTGTAAATCCGAAATTTTTAAGAGATTATCGAAAATATGCCATTGTATTGGTCTTGATAATTGCTGCCATAGTAACACCTCCAGATGTAGTAAGTCAAACAATTGTGGCTATACCTATGTTGCTAATCTATGAAGCAAGTATCTTCTTATCCGTCTTGGTACATAAGAAAGAAAATCAATCGTAACATATATTTATGATTAAAAGCTGTAGTTTATTCGTTAATTTGTAATGTCTAAGCACAGAAAACCAGAACACTCAAATACATATCATGATTCTAAGAGCAGATAATTTAGTAAAAACATATAAAGGTAGAAGTGTTGTAAAAGGTATTTCGGTAGAGGTGAACCAAGGAGAAATCGTGGGTTTGCTAGGACCGAATGGTGCTGGAAAAACAACCTCGTTCTATATGATCGTTGGATTGGTAAAACCCAATGCAGGTAATATTTATCTAGACGACTTGAACATTACAGATTACCCGATGTACAAACGTGCACAGCAAGGCATTGGTTACTTGGCTCAAGAAGCTTCTGTTTTTAGAAAATTAAGTATCGAAGATAATATCTTGAGCGTTTTGCAATTGACCAAATTATCGAAAGAAGCACAAGTGGCCAAAATGGAAAGTTTGATCGAAGAGTTTAGCTTAGAACATATTAGAACGAATCGTGGTGATTTACTTTCGGGTGGTGAGCGTCGTCGTACGGAGATTGCTCGCTGTCTAGCTACTGATCCAAAGTTTATATTATTAGATGAACCTTTTGCGGGAGTTGACCCCGTAGCGGTTGAGGATATTCAGCGTATTGTTGCTCAATTAAAGAACAAGAATATCGGCATCCTAATTACCGATCACAATGTGCAAGAAACACTTGCTATTACTGACAAGACTTATTTGATGTTTGAAGGTGGTATCCTAAAAGCGGGACAACCTGAGGAACTTGTTGAAGATGAAATGGTACGAAGAGTATATCTGGGTCAGAACTTTGAATTGCGTAAAAAGAAAATCGAGTTTTAAATATTGGGACGCGGATGAAACAGATTCGCTATCGCGAAGACACAGATGAAAACGGATTTTTTGACAGACTGTCTGTTTTGGAGTTCGTTTATTAGCTATGTTTGTAGTTGGACGCGGATAAAACAGATTCGCTATCACGAAGACACAGATGAGAACGGATTTTTTGACAGACTCTCTGTTTTGAATACTTATTATCAACTGCCTTTAAAGTTGGACGCAGATAAAACGCATTACTACTTCTTCTTTTAGTTTAAATTATAAATTGATTTTAGTCACACAAGCAAAAAAAATTAAAGCTGCATAAAGATGGAAAAAAACAAACCTAGCAAGGAAACTCTAGATCAGTGGAGTAAAGACCCGAACAATTGGGTTTGGGGTTTATTTTATTATAAGCACGAAGACAAAAGACTTTTTCCACCAAAGAAAATCGAATCGATGGGTAGCACGGTAAATTTTGCCAACACCAAGTCGGTTTTGTATTTTGTTGGAATGTTGCTGTTCTTTATTTTTATAGTACTATTTATTACTTACAAATAAACATAGTGTAAAGTCGGTTACGGTTTTGCGTGAGGGATAGCAGTGAAAATCCTTTTTTGGGCTTTTTTTTTGCCCAAAAAAGATTATAACGCATAGCCCGACTCAACTGGAACGCTAGTGGAAGTTGAGGCACGCCCATAATATTTGGATACAACTGAACTCTCTACTCAACCGTGATAAACTGTAATTG
Source organism: Flavobacterium faecale (assembly GCF_003076455.1). NCBI lineage: Bacteria > Pseudomonadati > Bacteroidota > Flavobacteriia > Flavobacteriales > Flavobacteriaceae > Flavobacterium > Flavobacterium faecale. Next base: position 1,825,689 of record NZ_CP020918.1, on the reverse strand, counting down.
TTGCAGGTCGCCATTGTAAATATTGACATCTACATTGCCTTGTATACCCGGAACAGACGCCCTCTCTGAAAATTGCCAGAAGAGCCATTCGTCCTTCATTTGCTCCCGATAAAAATTGTAATTAGCGATCCAGAATAGGTATTCGCTAAACTCTTCTTTTAAGAAATCATCATAATATTTCTCACCCGTATATATGATTGGGCGTACATGGTAATGCGCCTCTACCTTTGTGAGCCAACGTTTGAGGCCAACTTTAAGTCGCTCGATTGATTGGTTTTTTGGTAATCTTTCGATATCCAATACAGGAGGTAAATCGCCTTTGCTCAGCTCTACCGTTGAGATAAAGAGGTCGGCTTGGTCAATTGAATTTTCGTTGGGACGATAGTAATGATACGCTCCACGAATCATATTGTTCTTTTTTGAACCTTCCCAGTTTTTCTTGTATCGACGATCCAAGCGGTCTGATCCCACTGTGGCGCGAATGAGTACGAAATGAATGGGATAGGCGTTTTCGAGCGTGTCTACATAGGACCACTTGATGTTTCCTTGGTATTCTGACACATCAATACCTATGGATTTACCATCAATATTTTCTAGTACTTGGCGGTTTCGAATATCTGAAAGCCTTTTGCTCTCATCATTTTCTGTTAATGATTTGTTGGATTTGAAACTAAAGTAATAGGCCAATCCATTGCGATAGTGATATAGCATGGCCGCAACAAAACCTATTGCCAAGGCATAGAGTGCTATTTTTTTTAATTGGTCGAAAAACGGATTTCTTTTTTGAGGTCGCTTATTGACTGGCCTGCGTCTGACTGTTTTTTTTCTCATTGAAAGTTGCTACTTCTTGATCCATTTGTTGTTAACAACAGACAATAAAACGTAAAACAAAATCGTCAATGAGATTCCGCCATAGTGAAAAAGGAAAACCAATAGAAAAGCAACTAATAGGAAGATAATTTGAAGCACATTGTCTTTGATCGTAAACTTTTTCAGTTTTAGCGAAAACAAAGGAATCTCAGCGTTTAGGATGTATGCGCTACCCAAAATAACGGCCATCAAAACCCATTGACTAGTAAGAAGTTCTAATGCTACTAGCGAATCGGAATATTTGAGTACCAAAGGTAAACTCAAAATAAACAAGGTGTTAGCAGGCGTTGGCAACCCAATAAACGACTCGGTTTGTCGCGTATCTATATTGAAATTGGCCAAACGATAGCAAGACCCTAAAGTGATGATGAAGCCTAAATAAGCAAATGCGGGATGTGATGAAATTTCGTTTTGACTGTTTTGCAACATCATAAACATGACATATCCTGGCGCTACACCACTCGTCACCATATCGGCAAGTGAGTCCAGTTGCAACCCCAAAGGGCTGGCTACTTTGAATAATCGAGCAAAAAAGCCATCAAAGAAGTCAAGGAATATACCTAGACAAACAAAATAAAATGCAAATTCAAAATTGGAATTTGCTGCATAAACTAAAGCAATACAGCCTGAAAAGAGATTCAGTAAGGTTATTATATTTGGAATATGCTTTTTGATTGCTTGCATGGGTTATTGTTTTTTTGTTCGGGCAAATTTAATATAATAAGTCAATGAAAAAGGAGTTTTATAGTAGAGATTTTTGAAGAACCTCAAGATCTTCACCTTTTATTTACGGAGAAAGAGAAAGAAGCTCATTAAAAAATTATATTTTTGAAGAATAATAACAACCGTTGTAGTAAAGCTAAACTTTTGAAAAAATTTCTGTGTATCGCACTGGTATCTATTTGCACTGTACATTATGGACAAACTGTTAGAAAATATTCTAACGAGTTCCTGAATATTGGTGTGGATGCTGCCGCTTTGGGTATGGCCAATGCGGTTACCTCATCAAGTAATGATGTGAACGCAGGCTACTGGAATCCAGCAGGATTGGTAAATCTTGAAGACCATCAAGTTGCTTTGATGCATGCCAATTATTTTGCAAATATTGCCAAATATGATTACCTCGCCTACGCTAGTCCAATTGACGATGAAAGTGCATGGGGAATATCTCTCATCCGTTTTGGTGTTGATGACATCCTGAACACAACCGAATTAATTGACAGTCAGGGAAATATAGATTACAATAGAATCAGTTTGTTTTCTACGGCTGATTATGCTTTCACCCTGTCTTATGCTCGAAAACTACCTATTGAAGGGTTTCAATATGGTGTAAATGCCAAAGTAATACGCCGCATCATTGGTAAATTTGCTAGTGCTTGGGGTTTTGGGTTTGATGCCGGAGTACAGTTCGAAAGAAACAATTGGAACTTTGGTTTGATGGCTAGAGATATTACCACAACCTACAATGTGTGGACAATTGACAAGAAGGAATACCAGAAAGTACAAGATGCAGTTGCGGGTCAAAATCAAGAACTTCCAGAATCAACTGAAATAACGGCTCCAAAATTGCAATTGGGGATTTCGAAAAAATTTATTTTCCATTATGATTATAGCCTTTTGGCCGCTACCAATTTGAACATGCGCTTCAGTCAGACCAATGACTTGATTTCGACTAAATTTGCAAGTATCGATCCTGCCTTGGGACTAGAATTTGGTTATACCGATTTGGTTTTTGTACGTGCAGGTGTGGGGAATTTTCAAAATGTAACTCAACTTGACAGTAGTCAAAAAGTTGAATTTCAACCCAATATTGGTCTGGGCTTTAAATACAGAGGTATCCAAGTGGATTATGCTTTGACTAATCTTGGTAATCAAAACACAACATTATATTCTAATATATTTTCTTTAAAAGTTGATCTAGGACAATTTAGACGATAAACAACACAGTTACCCTTTGAAAATAAAACTATGAAAACATTCCTTTTCAGAATCACCTTTTTTTTTGCATTAGTACTTAGTTTCTCCACTTACACTTACGGACAAAGCATACAATTATCTGACCAAGCTAAAGTAAGTGTTTTGACTTGTGGCACGGGAAACGAATCTTACTCCTTGTTTGGACACACTGCCTTGCGAATTGCAGATGAACCTAACCATGTCGATGTGGTGTACAACTACGGTGCATTTGACTTTAATACCCCAAACTTTGTTGCAAAATTTGCAAAAGGAGACTTGGATTATTTTGCAGTCACACACCACTTTAATGATTTTATGGCAGACTACACCTATGAGCAAAGAGATGTGTACGAACAGGATTTGGATGTGCCTTTGGAAATGAAGCAAAAAATATTTGATAACCTCAACACTGCTTTGACCTCTGGCGAAAGTGTGTACCGCTACAAGTTTATTGATAAAAATTGTACCTCAATGGTTATCGATCTTATTAACAAAACATTGGGCGAGCCATCAATCACGCTCCATAGCAAACAAGAATTGACCTATCGTTCTATCTTGTACCGATACTTTGACAATCATTTTTATGAACAATTGGGTACCAGTATTATTTTTGGGTCTAAAGTAGATCGTGTGAGTGATCATATCTTTTTGCCCTTGGACTTAATGGAGAATCTAAAATTGTCAACCTACAAAAACCAAAAACTGGTTTCAACAGGTACTAAGACGCTTTTAAAATATGAGCCTACTATAGCATCGTCTTGGTGGAATAACATTTACACCTACCTTGGTTTTCTTATTTTGCTAGTCGTTCTAAACAATAAACTATTTAATCAAGTTTACTTTTTTATCATGGGAGCCATCGGGATTTTGTTTGTGTTTTTAGGCTTCTATTCGGGTCATTTGGAGTTGGCAAACAATTACAATGTACTTTTATTTAATCCATTACTGATCCTTTCGTTTTGCTTTTATGGTGCAACGCGAAGAAAATGGCTGTATTATTTGGCTATTTTCAGTATTTTATTTTTGGTGGTCTACCTTTTTATGTTGCTAAACAAAGCACATATATTAATTGTATTGCCTATGATTTTGGCAAACGGGTATTTGTTAATCAAACTAGCCATTAAACACAATAAGCGAATTTCAATCATTATATAAATGGTGATTCTTAGCTTTTTTTTTCGAAAAGAAAGAAGAGGAAGACTGAACCAAGATCTTGTCAATAGTACTCTCACAACTGATTTATTGAATTTAAAGAGTCTGAAAAGGTTGACTTATGTTTGTTATTTGAATGATTACAAACTCAAATACAATTTGATTGCGGTGATTGTACTAGTTATTGCCCTCTGTAAAAAAGCACAGTGGTAATGGTTTTGAACGTAATATTTAGATCTAGAAAAAAGCTTCTATGCTTGATATAGTAGAGGTCGTATTGTAACTTGATTAAACTATCATCAATATTTTCTCCGTATGAATAATTGACTTGAGCCCATCCGGTTAAGCCTGGTTTTATAATGTGCCTTGTCTCATAGAATGGCATTTTTTTGGCAATTAATTCCACAAACTCTGTACGTTCTGGTCTTGGTCCTATAATTGCCATTTCTCCTTTGAGTACATTTATAAATTGCGGTAACTCATCTATCCGTGTTTTTCTAAGAAATTTACCGAAGGCGGTTATTCTACTATCGTTCAAAGTTGCAAATACGGCACCGTTTTTTTCGGCATTTTTGACCATTGTTCGAAGTTTCAAAATCTTAAAGGGATGGCCATCTTTACCAATACGTTCTTGACTGTAGAGTAGTTCCCCCCTATTGGCCAACAAATTTCCGATGAAGATAAAGGGTAATAAGACAAGTCCACCGAGCAGTCCTGTTGACGCAATTATTAATTCGATTATTCGAACTACGAATAGATACAGCTTGTTTTGATTGCTTCGACTAAAAGGGAAAAAACGATAAAAGTCACTCGACATATACTGCACAGGTACGCGGTACGTTTTGGACTCATAGACCTGAGTGTATTCTCTAATAATTTTACCCGATTCTAATATTTTTATTAATTGCTGGTACAGTGCAGGTGACATGCCGTTACTCATTTGAGAAGCTACCACAATCTCAGAAACACCATGGCTTTGCAGGTACGCTTGTAGGTTCTCATTTGCTACACATTCGATATAATGGCTTATATCTAATTGCGCTGCACTCTTGCTGTCTGTTGCTGAGAAAGCGATTATTTTGTAATGTGGATCAATATTCTCTAATCCTTGAATAAGCGACTCTACTTCACTTTCGCTACAAATTAATAATGCATTTTGACTAAATCTAGTTGATGCCAAATATTTTACATAAAACAACCTCCAACACAAAAGAACCGTGAAAATGACCGTGAAAAATAATAGAATCTGTAACCTATTGGTAGGTAAAACAGGTGAAAAAATGGGCGTAAGCAAATAAACAAATACCGTAAATGAAACACACAATAATGTACTCCTTAATACCTGTACTTCATTACTAGCCACTTGCAGGTTGTAAAATTCGAAAACAATACCAAAAACATTGAGGTATGCAACGAGTAATAGTAAACAACTTTTGGTAGCTACCACCTCTTTTAGGTAGCGAGCATCAAAATAAGTCCCCACCAAATACAAAGCAAGGATAACGAAAAAGACATCAAATAGATGTAGAATCGCTTTTCTTTCTGATATCTCAAAATGAATTTTATCCTTGTACATGTTTAATCGTGGTTTGAAGCGCAATTTAGTTAATTAGAATAGAAACTTCGCTCCTACCAACCATTTTTATTGGGTTGCTAGCTCTTGCTTTTTCTTTGGGTTTAAATTGACGTTGAGCAATGATAAGGCGTATACAAATCCAGGAACAGCTGTACGCATGGCGGCGTGATTAATGGTTAAAAACCAAAAAGATAGCAAGCACAGTAGGTAAATATTATACCCTTTTTGTAAGTAGAGCGACAGCGGTGTTAGTATTAAAATAAGCAAGCCAAAGGCTCCAAGAGAACCGTGCTCTGCGAGCATTCTTGTAATTTCATCGTGTGATAAGACGAAAACACCTGTTTTTTGTTCTCTTAATTCTGCTCCCCTACCCACTCCGGCTCCTATTAAAGGGTTGTCAAAAAATATTTCTATTTCATCTAATGCAATTTCTTGCCTACCCGAAAATTGATTTTCTTTTTCGCGCCCGGCAGCATCTTGATTAGCATATCGCTTATTAATCAACCCTCCCGTTTGCAAGGATGTATAACTCCATGCTGCAAGGAGAACGGAACTAATAATAATTATGATTACACCTAATTTTACCTTGCCCGGACCATTTGCTTTGAAATACAATGAAAATAGTAAGAGCGAAATCATAAATAAACCTGTAATCATACCTCCTCTAGAAAAAGTAACCATTCCGCGATAGAAGAAATTGAAAGCAATAATCAAATTAACAGCAATAATAATTTTTGATTTTGACTCTAAAATTACCCTAGAAAAAAATACAAACATTCCCAATCCTAAATAAGTAGCTACTTGATTAGGACCAAAACCACCAGAAGTTGCAAATGTACTTGCTGTTCCTGTAATTACCTCTTGAATTGGTGCCGTGTAAAAAATTAAGTAGATCAAAGCACTTACAATTGGAAGCCCGAGACTTAATAGTAAATTATTAAATTGTTCTAATGTCAAAGTTCGACGATAGGTATAAAGAGCTGCAAAAGCCAAACAAACTGGCCCCGAAATATTAAAGGCAATTGCTTTCCTGATGTCAGTATCAAAATTTAACGAGAATGTAGACAAAATCACACCCGGAATTAGTAGTATAATAAATAACCAATAGATATATCCTTTTCTAGAGAAACCAGTATAAAGCATTCCCATAAAAATAAAGATCATCACCCCATACTTTGAAAACTCATAGGTGATATTTCCATTGGTCATTCGCAGTAAAAGCTCACTTCCTACCAAATAAGCTGCTGCATAGAGGCATTCATGATTCCTGTTTTTTGATTGAATCACGTAATACATTCCAATAAACAGACCTAAAAAACCGTATAGCTTAGCAAGGATAGGTAGCAAATACACCAAAAACCCAATGCCGACATGGATTAGTAATAAAATTATATAATTAATCTCTTCTTTTTTCATTTCACTATTTTTTGAACCCACGGCATATAGACGTCGAGTGCACTTTCTTGCGAGTAGGACTCTTTTATGGTTTTATTTAATGCCAACCCAAATTTATTCTGTAGCTGAGTACTCTCAATCAATTGCTTTAATTTCTCATAAAATTCAGTTGCTTCTTGATTTAAAACTAAGAAACCATTTGTGTCCTCAGTAATAATCGACGGAATTTCTCCAACAGCTGTTGTGACAACTGCTAACTTTGCCAAACCATACTCAAGCAAAGCAACTGGTAAGCCTTCAGAAGCTGATGTTAAGATTCCGATGTTGGCTTGCGCTAAAATTTCCTGAACAGCATTTTGAGTACCATATAAAAATATGGTTTGTTCTAGATCTAGAGCTTTTATTTTTGCTTTTATTCGAAAAGAATAGTCGTCGTCAAAATCCTTTCCAATCAAATGAAACGTCCAGTCGGGATGCGATTGTCTCACTAACAAAGCAACTTCTAATAATAGAAAGTGATTTTTTTGAGGTCGAAGATTAGCCAAACAAACGATTCTTTTATTGGCTTCGCCTTCTAAACGTATCGCAGCAGTAGTCTCTAAATCTACGGCGGGAAAATTAGGGATGTATACGGTGTTTGCAAAATGAAGTTGGTCTATCGCCCATTTTTTCAAATCATGATTGACCGATATAATCCCGTTAAAAAAGGGCAATATCATTCGAAACAACCCTTTATCTCTTTTATTCAAAAAATTACTATCGCCATAATGGTCGTGCCAAATGAGTTTTATCGAAGGGCAAAAAAGTTTAAGCAAAAAAGCAGTCACGATGGACGTACTATGCGCATGCACCATCTCGACCTTATGTCGCTTCACTATCTGTCTCAATTTCCAAATTGCCTTGGGATCGAGTGCCCTTTTTTTATTTAGAAAAAAATAATGCGTAGTAGGTAAAAGTGCTGCTTTTAAAGGTCCTTCGGCTCTAGTTGATACCACTGCCGAAAAATCAATACAGCTCGCCAGTGCATTACCATAATTAACTGCCATACGCTCAGCTCCGCCGGCTTCGAGAGAATCAATAAGTTGTAAAATTCTCATGATTGGAGAAATTTTTTAATTTCTATTTCAAATCTATCCATAGTAAATTGCTGTGACCATGCCCATGCTTTGGCACTAACGGTGTGGTATTTTTGAACATTATTAATATGATCTAAAATGTCTACCACATCTTTTTCTAAATTCTTTTCGATTAAAATACCCCTTTGACCGTGATCAAGCATATACGGCACACAAGAAACAGCGGTTGCAATAGGCACAGCGCCCCAAAACATTCCTTCAGCAATTGCTTTTGGCCATCCTTCACTATCCGAAGGTAATAGTACAAAATGAGTGTTTTGGTAGGCTTGCTTGAGTATTTCTCTACTTTGATTTGCTTTTAAAGTAATTGAGTTTTCTAATTTGTTCTTGACAATGTAGTCTTCTAGCATTTGTCTTTCCACTCCTTCTCCGTATAATTCTAACGTAGCCGTTACACCTTTCGAAAGTAATTGTTCTACTAATTTTATGGCATACAATGGGTTTTTCCCTTGAACCAAAGTCCCTACAAATATGAATTTTATCGTTCCATCAAATGTTCTCTTTGGGATTTCTATTTTTTCAGTCTCTCTGTAGGTGGCGGTGAAGAACGGTTTACTGTTTTCTGATAGATTTTGCCATTCACCATATACCAACACAGTCATTTTTCTAGTTAAAAAGCTATTGTTTAACAGCCAGCATTGTAATCTGTATGTCCATGGTTGAGGTGACTTCGGATCCCAGTTACCTGCATACTTTGCGGTTTTTGTTTTATTTGGAAATAAAATCTGAACGAAACAACCCAGCAATCCTATATTACCAGGGCAACGAAGGTGAATATGATCTGCTTGTTGCATTGCCTTATACATCTTCCAACATATTTTGGGGAATTTTGTAACCGCCAAAAAACTGTTTTTAATATTTAAAAAATCAAAATTCGCTATTGGAATGAACTGAATACGATCATGAACATAGCTGGCATCAATAGCCGATAATTTGTCCACGCTCTTCGGTGCAAGGATACTAAGTTCATCTGCGTTTTCAATCCAAATATTCATTTCGTTCACATAAGGCGCATAGGCAAAGTAATTGTTTTGCGTTAGAATATGCGGGACATGTGTGACGATTAGGAATTTCATATGGCATTATTAATAAACAATAAATTCTCTCCTCTATTAAAATAGCTGAAATCATATTTACTGATTGCTTTAAAAAAACTTTGGGAACTTCCTTTGGTAATACCGTCATGCAATTCAATGAGCAAACATTTAGTTTTGGGCAACCAAATTTCATAATTACTCTCAAAGAGAATTTTTTCGGCACCTTCAATATCAATTTTCAGCAAATCAAGATACTCTAAATTGTAAGTAGCCATAATAGCATCGATAGTGATGGTTTGAACTGTATCTACAATTTTAGTATTCCCTTTAATATTCTTATTTTCGGTTACAAAACCCCAATTACCATAACCTTTATCTATAACATCAAAAAATAAATTGTCTTGGTTTGACAATGCTTTTTTCTCTAATAAAACATTTGGATAATTTTCAGTATTTTTTCTCAACGCATCAAAATTATTTTTCTCTGGCTCTATGGCAACAAGGGTTGCATTTGGAAATTTATTAGAAAAGAAGACAGCCGAAAGTCCAATATTAGCCCCAGCATCAATTATAAAATTGGGCGTCATGCCAAAGTTCATATCATATTCTTTGAATGTAAATATTTGATGAAAAGCTAAAATATCTGATGATTTAGGACGGAGATAAATCGGGAATATCAATTCTGGTATACGTACTTTATTTCTACCTAAAGCCATCAGTGTGTTTATGTACAAAAAACGAAACCCTTGCCTTAAACGAATCAGTATTCTTTTCATAGTGTATTTAATTTCTTTCTGCAAGATTCCTTTGCAATCACTTATTTTTAGGGACTTCTTAATTTTAAGTATATTCTATTTTTCTTTTAGCAAAGTAAGTATTCTTTTTAAATAATTTTGTGGATGAATATAATTTGTACTCCACTCTTTATTTCTACTTCCCATTTGTAAATACCGTTTATCTTTCAACAAACTATCAATTTTATCTGGTAATTCTTCAAAAGCAGAACGACTAGATAGCATTTCATAATTAATTTTGGGTTTAAAATTGTCTACAATTATGTTAAGTGGAGTGGTAATAACAGCTTTTCCATAAAATAAATATTCTCCTATTTTCCAACCAGGGCAATCCTTCAAGCCGTCATCGGCAATACCAATATCATGATGCATTACTGTATTCAGATAATAATTTTTATTCGATTCTCTCTTAGTTAAAATTAAATCTGGCGCTATTTCTATCGAAAGGTTATCCATAGTCAATCCTACAGATGCATTTTCAAAATTTTTCTTGATTATTCGACACGCATTTATTCTAAAATCGTTTTGCAACCTTCTCCTCTCCTTTTCCTCCAAGTCAGGATGATTATCCGGGTTCCATAATCGTGTATGAAACAATACTCTCCCGCCATGGTCGACAACCTTTTCAGGATACCTATTAACGTTCAGGGTTTTATGAGAAGATTTAAAGACCAAACCAAATAAATCCAATGCTTTTAATACCTCAATTCTACTTCTTCTATCGAATAATAAATCCTTTTTTAAATTTAAAAATAAAAGATGTGGTTTATAAGATAAAGGCACATTAAAATTTAAAGGGTAAACGTTTCCTTTGAAACACTCTTCTCGAAGCGATCTCTTGAAATATAAATCAAACTTTTCTATTTTATCTATAAATTGAGGATCATCAGAGTAATCAAAAAATATCTTTTTGTCCTCTACAAGTAACAAACCACCGTTGTGAACTATACTCGTATCTTGAATAATGGTGACATCTAGACTTTCGCTTTTGCAAAAATAGAGATAGGAATAAATCAACTGATTTAAGTGATGGGTCCAAGTAGACAGGAATAATTGCATGTGCTATTTGTTTTTTAAATGATAATGTCACGATTTTTATTTGTCTATTTTAGGCTTACTAAACAACAAACTCCACCAGCCAACGGTTCTTCCAATAGCCTCTGTAAATGCGGCTTTCTTTTGTTTGGTCGTAATTACATTTAAAAAACGAATCATTGTCAATACCAAAGTAATTGTATGCCATTTAATTCGGTCTCTAAATTTAGGATTTCGATTTTTTACTCGCCATACATACCAGCCATTTCGTACCACCATTTTGCCATAATGGTATTGATTGGGTCTGCCCGAAGGTTCATGATTGTGGTACAATTGCGCCCTGGTACTTATAGCATTCTGGCCATAGTTCAAAGCTCGAAGACTAAAATCGGCATCCTCATATAAACCATATCCTTCAAAATAGGTTGAAAAACTAATTTCTTTAAATAATTTAGCTCGAAAGGACATTGACATTCCGATTAACAAATCTACCTCATAAATTTTGTCATTGAGCGGAAAACCACAAGTACGCCCGTGTGAAAAAGCAGGCATTCTACTTGGGCCTAAGTCCGAGGACAAACCCAGTTTGTTGCGCACTACATTACGCAGGCCTTCAGGATAGACATATCCTTCAAATTCATAAAATCTATTTTTATCATAGTTGACATCAGGCTTTTTAGTTTGCCATAGGTAATCATTAATTGATATGCCACCCACTCCAATATACTCTGGATTGTGCTTAAAAACTTCTATAATTTCAAAAAAATACTCCGGCTTCAACACCGTATCATCATCAAGAAAACAGATAATTTCACTAGACGCACTTACATTTTGCACTCCAAAATTGCGCTGTTTTGTTAACCCTCGAAATTCAGGAGATACCTTTCGATAAACCAAATTTTCAATATGATTGTTATCAAAAATAATTTTTGTATCATCGGTTGGACTCCCGTCAATGATTAAAATTTCGTTGGGATATAAAGTCTGCAGCTGTACCGACTGCAAAAGTTGCAAAACAGTTTGCGGACGCATATAGGTACAAACGACTAAACTAAACTTCATTTATTTTCTGTTTAAAAACGGTATAAACTTGTAAAAAATAAGCTTCTCTTTCTAGAAAATTCAGCCATAAATTGCGGTTTTCTACTTGCATTTTTTTAAAATCTGATTCGGAAATTGAATTATGAAAAGACAATAATTTTTGAACTACTTGTTTTTCTGAAGCAATTACACAATGGTTTTTCCAATCAATGTTATGATTCAAAGGTAACTTAAAATCGGTGTCAATCACAAACGGAATCCTACCCATCGCCAAGGTTTCATAAAATCGAACCGAAAAATTACCTGCGCCTCGCAGACAAAAAGTATAAGGATTTCGATCTATATTTTCAAAAAACACGGTAGTCCCTTGATTGCTATCTTGTTGATTGGTAAATCCACCTTTATATTTTTTTCGAAAAATAAAATCAGTTTCAACGTTACCGTCATCAGCCAGTAATTTCAGTAACTTAAATCTTTTACTACTCGAAGGGTAAAAAGGCTGCGCATCTGTTTTTAACTTTGCCGTAATTTTATCAAAACGATATTTTAAATAAATAAGCAGCTCCTTGATTCTTTTCGAAACAGAATTATTTGCATGGCCTACAAATCCTATTTGGGGTTTTGATTCTTTATGCAAAGACTCAAATTTATGACCTAGATGTTTTAAAGGGTCTGAAATAAATGCAGGCAAAACAAAAGTTGATTTATCAAGTCTACTCCCAATGCCACCGTGCCTGAAGGTATACACGGGGTACGTTAGTGTTTGCCCATAATCACCCGCACTATATACCCAAACCATTTTCTTGGCGTGAAGTGCTTTTTGTATAAAGCTGTGTATCATTTTTGTCGTCCCATAATGAGCCAAATCTACAGGTATAACTGCAATATCACAACTTTCTACAGAGTCTACCAGTTGGTATTTTTCTAACAAAATAGTATTGGGCAAATACCACAGATCAAATAGAAGTGGAAAAACTACTTTTCTATTTGCTTCGGTCAAAAACGATTGATCTGTATAAAGTTTAATCATTTTGTTTCATAAATATAGTATTGAACTTTTCCGTATTAAAACTTTTTTGTTTAATAACTTCTTTTGTAGAAATATCATACGTAATAGGTACGAAATTGAACAAAGTTAAATAATCAAAAATTTCTTTCGACGAATATCCATATCTTAAAGAAGATGAATTTAATTCAATTATAATATATTTAAGACTGGCCGAATTCAATGTTTTTAAAGCTCCTTTTAGAACATTAAATTCAAAACCTTCTACATCAATCTTTAGAAATGTTGGTGTTTTACCCGTTAATAGTTCGTCTAAAGTTCGTACTTGAGCATTTAAAACATCTAATTCATGCTCTAAAGCTACAGCATTCATCACGTCTCTATTTTTAGTGAATTTTAGAATATCATTTCTATCTCCTAAGCCTAAATTGAATAAACTAACTTTAGTTTCCAATGCATTTAATTCACTATTTTTTTTAAGCTTTAAAAAAGTGGTTGGTATAGGTTCAAAAGCCATCACATTTGCACCACAAACACCCGCAGCTAGCAAGGAAAAGTGCCCCACATTTGCACCAACATCTACAAATAAGTCATCAGGTTTAAGGTGATCCATCAAAAACATAGAATCTTCATAATCAAAAAGTTTAAAATAAATATTTGCTACAATACCCGCATCTCCTTTTTGAGCATAAAATCGAAGATTACCAATCCATTTATAAATTCTAGGTCTTGGTGATAAACTTTGAATAGTATTAAAACTAATATATCTATACAAGGCACCCACGACATTTCCTCGTGTTAAAGGATGTGCTCTAAATGCAGTAATTCTTGCGTGCAATTTATTACAAATATAATTAACTTTCATTCTTACTTTCTTTTAAAATATCAGCCCAGTATTGACTTACTCCCCATTTAGCTTTGAATTCTTTATGAAAGGCAAGATAGTTTATAACCGCTTCTTTTTTAATTAATTTTAAAAATAAAATCAATTGATAACCCTTTACTTGTTCCTGTGAAAAATGTTTTTTATACACATACATTACAGTGGGCGATGGCTTGGGTTGTATTTTTTCAGTGTCCCATTTTTGCACAAAAGGAGTTCTAAAACCTCCCATTGGTGCTTTGAGATGCGTTATTTTTAAGGAAGGGAAATAAATCACGTCCTGACCATGGTTGCGTAATTGCATCCCGAAATCGGTATCTTCACCGTAACCAAATTCTAAAGCATTGTCAAAACGAATGTCTTGTAGTACCGAAGTCTTTACAAAACTGTTGCCCGAACCAAAGATTCCCGATTGATGAATGATGTTGAATTCTTGTATTTCCTTTTTTAAAATATAATTAGTCGTTACGACAGTGGTTCCATATTGCGCTGCTTTTTGAAACATTTTTTCAATCAAATTGCTATCAAAACGATTATCATCATCTCCAAGAAAAACCCAATCACTTGTAACTTGGTCCAATGCTAGATTCCGTGCATTGCAGGCTCCTGCCTGATTTGTAAAAGTATGTTTTATAGCAAAAGGCCAGGTTTCTATTGTAAGATAATCCAGTTCAGAAACACTCCCTAGTTCTGGATTTTGTTCTACTATAATTACATTGGCAGGTAACAGTGTTTGGTTTGCCAAATCTTGCAGTACATCGTACAAATATTTTTTACGGCCAATTGTTGGGATAATTACATCAATTGTAACATCCTTTTGGCTTATGACATTAGACGACTGCATCTCCAAATTCTCGAAACTAATGGAGGGTTGCATTCGACTCTGAAAAAAGAAAGCACTCAAAAAAGGAAGTAGTGGAAAACGCTTTTCGAATATAATAAGATTCAGAAGCAGCAAAAACAACCAACGTATTTTAAAATGCTGTTTTACAAAACGAAATAAAGTAAAACTACTTATAGCAACTTGCTTTTTTTTCAACGCTGCCTTGAACAATAACTGCGGTTCAGAATAGCAGAAAAGTCCGTTTGGCATTCCGATTTTAGCCACTGAATTCAGGAAATACTCAAAATCAGCATCAGCACTAATTTTGCCTTCAAAAACAGTTAAGGCCGATGCATGGATTACGCCCACAGTTGTGCTCATGATCCACGTAGGATAACGCACTTTTTTGTTAACTTTCAAAAATGGTGATTGTTCAATATATCCCATTTCCTTTTGTAGAAAAAGATTTTGCTGCTCTCCGTAGCTGATCATTATTTTTTGATGATGACACAAACTACCAATCTTTTCGATATTTAAAAACAGAGCATATTTTTCGTCACACCAAATCAATTGTTCTTCTGGAAAAGCTGCTGCATTGTGAAATAAAATTGCTGCAATTGATTTTTTGGAATCGAAAGCAATATCATTTACGTCCCTTTTTACACGACACACCTTATTATGTTGATGGTAAACTATAATCATCGTTTTACAAATTGGTTATAAAACTGTATGTTTTGTTGCGCTATTTTTTTTATATCAAAATTTTCATTTACGTATTCATTTGCTTTTCGACCCATTTGAGCAGCAAAGTCATCATCATTTAAAATGGTTAGAATTCTTTGTGCAAATAGCGTATGATTTTTGGGATCGACAAGATAACCACTTTGACCATCGACCATCAATTCTTGTGCCCATCCAAGATTGGTATTCACAACTGGTTTTTGTAATGACATAGACTCAATGGTTACCATACCCAGTGTTTCGGCAAAGCTAGGAAAGATACATACGTTAGCCTGAGGCAAGAACTTGCGAACACAATCATAGGTTATTTGTCCTAAATACGTATAATTGGAGAGTTCTAATTTTTTAAATTCTTGCTCTACAAGTTTCCAGGTCGAAGGACTATTGGTTGAAATATCACCTGAATCCATACCAATTAGAACTAACTTTGCTGCAGGATTTTGCTCTGTTACTTTTTGCAAAATAGCAGGTAATTCAAAAACTCCTTTTTTTCGAATAATGGTTCCAATGTACAATATCATCCCATGATCGAACGTAAGCGGATTTTCATTTTCGAATTGAGACAATTCTAAACCGTAGTGTATTGTTTTTATTATTTTATTTTGGATATTGAATAATGTAGCCGAGAGACTTCCTGCATATGCCGTGGGTGCTATAAAAGCTTGTGCGCCACGGGTAGCTAATTTTTCGAACCAAAAATTCTTTCTTTTCTGTGCCCTTTTCTCAATATGGCAGAAATAAGTATCACTACCATGAAACCGAATAATCAGCGGAACTTTGAATTTCATAAACGCAGTGATTCCGGTCCAATCTGGCGCTTCGATTAAATCAATATTTTGTTTTTTTATAATCGAATTACAGTAGTTCTGAATGTACTTTCGATACAAACACCATTTAAATGCTTTGTAGTTTCTGTCTTCTATCAGATGAAACTGAATACCGTTATCCTCAAAAACCATAGTTTTTTTTTGAGCATATACGAACACAGTCACCTCTACACCAGCCGCAATTAAAGCTGATGCTAAATTTTTAATACTGGTACCTAAACCTCCCGAATTAGCAATATTGGCATGCGGATATTCGGGTGTGAGAAAAGCAATGTGCATGATTATTTAAAATTGGTAATGTGTTTATAAACTAAAATAACTACTTACTATGTGAAGCTAATTTATATTAAAAAAAATCATTAATAACTACGGCTGTAAATTTTTTAGCCCCCATATCATTCATGTGTCCACAAGACGAAAAGTATTGATCTTCGACTACTACATTTTCATAATTATATATTTCAGGATACGCTTTTTTTACTTTTTCGAAATAATTCATGCCTTTGGTGTTTTCACACATGGGTGTCATTATTGAAATGAGTTTAATGTTGTTTTTTTTACACAATAACTTAATGTCTTCATAATATTTATTAGGCACCAATGGCATTAAGCTCCTAATATCATTGCGCATTTTCATTTTTTTCTTGTTCCCCAAAGCATAATAGCCTTGATTGTTCAACAACGTGGTTGCCTCTTTGTTGAGTGTTTTAAATCCTTCTCTAAATCCAATTTGAGAATCGTATTTGATGTATCTGTAAAAAGGCACGTAATATAAATAGTCAAAATCGGTTTCTTTTTCGAATTGCTCTCTTATCACTTTTGAATCGTGAATATAAGGCAAAAATTTAGAAGCTACTCCATCAGCTCGTTTATCATTCGATAAATTTAAATCTACTTCGATAATAATATTTTTAATTTGATAGTTGCGCTCCAACATTAATTTCAACAATAAATCAGCTTCAAACAAATGCGCACCGCTCATGCCGTAATTAAATGTTTTGAGTCCTTTATCTTCAAACATTTTTGACACAAAATGATTGTTCGCACGAGACGATCCCAAAATCACTATATCATATTTACGAGCCGTTGAGCCGTACACTTGATCGACTTTGCCGCGAGAACTTGATTGCTTATAAATCTTGGTGTATCCTAAGTCTAGAACAACCAAAATGATCGTTATGGCAACTAACGATTTTAGTATAAATAGTAAAAACTTTTTCATTCCTTTTTTTAAATTCTTTTGAGATCTTGTGTTTTCCTTTTTTCGCCCCGATCTTATAAGGGAAAAAGGAAAAGTATACTTCTCCTTTTTTGCCCCAACCCTAAAGGGGGAAAAGGAGAAATATTCACTTCTGTATTCCACATTTCAGCTCCCTTTAGGGTTGGGGTAAACGCAATCCAATTCCCATTAGGTCTAAGACAACACGCATTCCAACCATATTTCTCCTTTTTTCGCCCCAACCCTAAAAAGGAAAAGTATTGACCAATGTATTCCACATTTCAGCTCCCTTCAGGGTTGGGGTAAACGCATTTCAGCTCCCTTTAGGGTTGGGGTTAACGCAATACAGCTCACTCTAACGTTGGAGCGATACCCATTCCCTGATTTTGTCTAAAACATTAGAGAGTCTAAGCATTACTTCCTCATTTGTAAATCGAATCACTTTTAAACCTTGAAATTCTAGATCAGCTGTTCTGCGATTATCTAATTGTATTTGTTCTTTGGTTAGATGATAACCTCCATCAACTTCAATTATTAACTTTAATTCATGACAGTAGAAATCAGCGATGTAACAACTTAAGGGATGTTGTCGTCTAAACTTCAAGCCATTCAATTGCTTGTTTCTTAAGGCAAGCCACAATTGATTTTCCGCCTCTGTGGCATTTTCTCTTAATTTTTTAGCATTAGAAAAAATAGCAGGAGTTGCTCCCTTCCACATATTATCTGATTCCAAAGGATTTTCCTCCATAGATGTATAAATTATAATTCGAATTTACTAATGCTAACTTACTAATAATCTACTTCTTTTAGGTTAAGATGAAGGCAATCCATCCATATTTCTCCTTTTTTTCGCGCCAAACCTATAGGGTGAAAAGGATCAATATTCGCATATGTATTCCTCATTTCAGTTCCCTTCAGGGCTGGGGTAAACGCAGTCCAACGACATTTTTCCTTTTTTTGCCCCAACCCTAAAGGGTGAAAAGGAAAAATATTAACGACTATTTTAAGCTTCCAACTCCCTTTAGGGCCGGGGTAAACGCATTCCTACTCGCTTTAGGTCAACCATAACAAGCAATCCATCCATATTTCTCTTTTTCGTCTCAACCCTAAAGGGTAAAAAGGAGAAATATTCACTTCTGTATTCCACATTTCAGCTCCCTTTAGGGCCGGGGTAAACGCAATCTAGCTCACTTCAGTATAGTGGCAAACGCAATCCAAAACATAATTCATTCTATCAAAACTGAAAATAAATAAACTCCTTATAATCCGAATACGTTCCTAATGTAATGATTGCGGTTATGCATGCAATTAACTTTACAAAATCATATTTCCCCGAAATAGGTTCTACTTTGGTTCTGTTATTCCATTCGACTAGAACAAAAACTAGGACCAAAAGGAGTATTTCATAATTATATCGTTGGTTGTCTAAATATTGTGAAGCAAAAGTCCCATTTGTAAAAATTCCTTTTAGATAAAGAACAGCATCTGTCACCGTTTTTGCTCTAAAAAATATCCAAGCGATAGACGACAATATAAAAGTACTGAGGATATTCAGTACCACTCTTATTGAGCTAAAATTCCAAGACAAGACTGGATTTTCAATGTTGGTACGATTTCGATTGAGCAAAAGCAAAGGCAGAAAATAAACCGCATTTAAAAAACCCCAAACCAAGTAGGTCCAGTTGGCGCCATGCCAAAAACCACTAACAACAAAAATGATAAAAGTATTGCGCACTTGTTGCCATTTTCCTCCTTTGCTACCTCCAAGTGGAATGTACAAATAATCCTTGAACCAGGTAGAAAGCGAAATATGCCAACGTCGCCAAAATTCGGCTATATCCCTAGAAAAATAAGGGTAATTAAAATTTTTCAGTAAATCGATTCCGAATAGTTTTGACATTCCCAATGCCATATCCGAGTAACCCGAAAAGTCCCCGTAAATCTGGAAGGCAAAATAAATAGCTCCCAGAATTAAAGACAGTGAATTCATGGTCGTATAATGATCAAAAATGGCGTTGGCATAGGTTGCGCAGGTGTCTGCAATGACTACTTTTTTGACCAATCCCCATACAAATTGATAAATTCCCGCTTTTGCTTTTTCGAAATCAAATTCGCGTTTTACCTTTACTTGTGGTAATAAATGAGTTGCTCTTTCGATAGGACCCGCCACCAACAATGGAAAATAAGATACAAATAGCGAGTAATCAACAAAGTTATACTCGGCTTTGATTCGCTTTTTGTAAATATCAATTACATACGACAATCCGTGGAATGTGTAAAATGAAATTCCAACCGGCAGAACTACATCCAACAAGAAAGGACTAGACTGAAAACCTACCGAACCCAACAATTCACTCATGGAACTGGCAAAGAAATTATAGTATTTAAAGACGCCTAAAAAACCTAAATTGACACCAATACTCAACCAAAACCAGAATTTTCGGGTGACATCTTTTTGGCTTTTTTCAATTTGGATTCCGGTATAGTAATCCAAGAAAGTGGAAAAAACTAACAGAAACAGAAAGCGCCAGTCCCAGCAAGAATAGAAATAATAACTGGCAATGATCAATAATAAATTCTGACTGCTTTTATTTTTGTTAAACACAAACCAATACAAAATAAATACAATGGGCAGAAATACCGCAAAGGCAAAAGAATTAAAAAACATAATTTACTTTAAAATAGTTTCGATGGCATTCCAAATTTGATTTGATGCATGCGTAGGATTTGGTGACGCCACGATTTCAAACCATTTTTGCCCCTCAGATACGTTGGACAATTCATTGTCAAGAATCTTTTGAACCAGATTTTCCAGCTCTTTTTTATCCGTACAAAAAACTGCTGCTTCGGGACTCGGCATACTTCTAAAATGGACATATTTGTAATTTTGTCCAATATCTCGAATGCCTTTCTTTAATTGCGGTTGCTCGTAATTATAATAAATACAAGGCTTGCCATGCGCCACAAAATCAAATACCGTCGAGGAACACACATTGGTCACCAATTCTGAATGCTGGCACACATTATACAAAGCCTTCAAATCGGCTTTCGTAGGCAGTATTTCATTCCAATTTTTACCTTGTGACTTCCATAAAGGATCTAGCGACACGACTACATCTTTATATTTCTCCAAAATCGCATCATAACGCGCAGTAGTATCAACCGGACATTTTCGATAAATAACAGCTAAATTTCTACCTTTTGAATTCAGGTTTCGAATGGCAATTGCCAAATCTTCCAAATAATACTGGTCCAAAGGCGACGTTGTTTCATCGTCACCAGAGTAGCAAATGTATTTTTTGGCGGAATCTAAGTTGTTTTCGAGACAAAATTCTTCACGACTTTGAGATAAACTAGTATCAAAATGAGGTTCAAACTGTGGCGTACCTGTAACTATTACTTGGTTTTCTTTCACAAAAGGGTAATATTTCAACACTTCTGCTTTCATCAAATCACTCCAAACACAGTAGTAATCAGTTTCTATTAACTGCATCGCTTTGGGAACATTGTCCCAAGAATATACAAAACCTACAGTCGGAATTCCTAAATCTTGTGCCGCCAACAAAGCACCAATAGATTGACTGGCACGTTGGGTGGTACAAAACACCAAATCGGGTTTGTGCTCCAATAATTGTGCTCTGCAATACTGGTATTTATCCGTAGAACGTTCTAGTTCATTAATACGTTTTCGAATGCGAAGAATTCCCTTTTCCGAAGAATGAAACCCAATCATTATTTTCGAAAAAACACTAACTAGGCTGTTTTTGATTCCCTTGTAACTGAATGGAAATTTATATGTTGGATATACCTCATCATTGAATTTCTTTTGAGAAACATTCAATTCGATATGCTTACGAATGCGCGTGTATATGGGTGTAAGCTTATGGATTTTATGATTTTCGATCTTAACCTCATCGTACCCCAACTCCTGCTTTAACGAAAAAACAGTGTTGTTCCAGTACACAATTTGGTTGCCCCTCGCCTCTCCTATTTCTTTAAACTGAGTAAAAGCAAAGTTCCGAAGACCAACGCCATCAGGAAAAAAGACAAATATTTTTTTATTCATATTTTGATTCAAAAATTAATTTGGGCGTGCCACCATCATAAAAAAGGGCTCACCAATACAGGTCTATACAAAGCCCTTTTTTATAATGCTGTCGGGCTATTTGCTCCGCTGCGGCGGATTGCTACTATCCCTCACGCGGTCGAGTGCAAGAAACTGCGATTCGATTATCCTTTTTTATTCTTCAGTTTATCACGTTGTACTTGCTCAATTGGCAATATGTCCGTCGCTTTAAAAGAAAGTGCTTTGTGTACCGCTACCAAATCCCTCGATAATTTACGCAATCCCATTGGTTCTAGCGAAGCAGCATGGTCAGTCCCTTTCCAAGTTCTATCAAGGGTATAATGTCTTTCAATAATGTTCGCCCCCAAAGTATAGGCCGCAACATCAACTGCAATTCCCAAGTGATGCCCCGAAAATCCAATATGCTTTACCAAATGCTCGTATTTCTGTTTCAATAAATTAATATCCAACAAACACACATCTTCAAAAGGAACCGGATAACCCGAGGTACAATTATATAGTACTAAATCTTTATTTCTACCTTTCGAAACAAAAAACTGAACCAAATCTGCGGTCTCCGCTTTGGTCGTCATCCCTGTCGAAATATGAATTTCACCTGGATAATTTTCGCACAACCAAGTCAGCATATCATAATTATTATTGCAAGCCGACGGAATCTTAATAAAATCTGGCTTTAAACTAGCAATTTCTTTGGCAGAAGTCGTATCCCAAACCGAGGTAGAATACACCATCCCAATTGACTCACAATACTTTTTCAATTCGGCATGCTGCTCAAGATCAAATTCCAAAAATTCACGGTGTGCACCATACGTATCCCCGTATGAGTTATCTGTATTTGGATGCGGAGCAGTGTATTGCGCCTCTGTAAGTAGTTCTCTATTATTTCTTTTTTGAAATTTTACTGCATCCACGTTGCAAAAAATCTTTGCGATATGAATGAGTTCTTTGGCAATTTCAATATCCCCTTTGTGGTTGCAACCAATTTCGGCAATAACATAGGGTTTCTTATAGGTAGTCATGTATTCGGGTTTAGAAAACAAAGAAAATTATTTTTTTTGAATAATGTACAGTTTACTCCATTATTATTGAAAAGTAGCCTTCGTTCCAATTAACAATCAGTGTAAAAAAGCATTCTTCCTAAATCTACTCGTCTGTCAGGCTGAGCTTTTGTCGAAGCCCCATTCCAATAAGCAAATCTGCTAAGAAAGCCTTCGACAAGCTCAGGCGGACAATCGTGGAATTACAATTTTTAAATACGAAATTTTATAACTACAACTACTCGTCTGTCAGGCTGTCCCGATCCCGAAGCTTCGGGACGGGAGTCGAAGCCCCCCTTGTCTTTACCAAACTGTGTATAATTTTTAGAATAAAGAACCAATCTATCCCAATCTTCATCAATTAGTGCCTGCTTTTTTCTCCTGCTCCAACCTTTTATTTTCTTTTCGATCATAATTGCCTGAGTAGGGTCTGTGAACATTTCAAACCATACCAGAGTTATAGGCCTTCGTGTAAAAGTATATGCCTCTGAATGAATCCCAGCATTATGCTCGATTAATCGTTTATCCAAGTTACTGGTGAAACCGGTGTAGAACGAATCGTCTTTACATTTTAAGATATAAACGTAGAAAGTTTTCATAAATACTTATATTATTCGTTGAATAAAAGCCTTCGACAAGCTCAGGCGGACAATAGTGGGATTACAAATTTTAAAATCGAAATTTTATAACTACAATTATCCATCAGTCAGGCTGAGCTTGTCGTGTCAGGCTGAGCTTTTGTCGAAGCCCCGTTCCAATAAGCAAATCTGCTAAAAAAAAGCCTTCGACAAGCTCATGCGGACAATCGTGGAATTATAAAATAAAAAAAACAAAATTTTATAATTACAACTATTAATCTGTCATACTGAGCATGTCGAAGCCCCCATTCCTATGAATATCGCTTATTGTACTTCATTATCACTTCACAAACTTCTCTAATTGCGCCTTCTGCGGAAGCATTAGTAAGTACATAATCTGCACTTCGTTTCACGATATCGGTTCCGTTTGCGGGACAAAAAGACCAACCTACGCTACAAATATTTGCCAAGTCATTGACATCATCACCTACGTAAGCCACTTGTCCTAAGTTGGCTTTTTTATCTTTTAAGAACTGTGTCAAGAATGCGTATTTATCTTTCACACCCAGAAAGCAATTTTGAATTTGTAATTTCTTCATGCGTTGCCCCACCAATTCGGAGTTTTCTGAAGTCATGATAATCACCTCTACTTGCTGCTGACGGATGATCTCTAATCCCATTCCGTCGCGCATGTCAAAATACTTCATCATTTCGCCTTCTGGTCCATAATATACCCCACCGTTGGTAAAGACACCGTCAACATCCAAAACCAAATAATCAATTCGTTGGTGTGTTTTGTTCTTTTGTAATCGATTAGCAAGCAATTGTTCTACAATTTCCCAATCGGTCGTACTATCGATTTCAGTGTAACTAGCTTCTTCCATTTCGATTAAACCAATTGAGCCACTTACTCTATTTTTCGAATTCAAAAAAGCCACTTTACTTGTTGCATAAACAGCACCATTTTCGACCAATAACCCCTCAAAATCTTGGCGTCTCGGCCTATTGAATACATCATAATTTTGAGGTGTTCCGTCTGCATTCCAAGTAAAACGATGCGTTTTGACAACCGTTAAAGCCGAATCAAAAGCTTCCTTTTCTATTTTACTTAACACTGCATTGATGTCTTTGCTGGTCGTCATCGGCGAAGTCGCTTGTAATAAACACAAAACATCAAAATCGTTATTTACCTGAGCAGCAAATTCCAACAATACACTTTCAGTCGAAGCGGTATCGGTAGCATTCTCTTCATTGCGAATTATTGCCTTTATCTTGTGGTTCCAAAAGTATTCTTTTTCGACATAACTGATGATCTCCAAATCGTCTGTAAAAACAATTACCTCATCCAAATTTGAGAAAGCAGCTTCGGTCAAAATCCACGAAAACAAAGGACGACCCAACATTTTCTTTTTATTTTTTCCAGGAATCCCTTTGGAGTTTTTACGTAACGGAATCAGACCTATTTTTTTCATTTGGTTTGGTTTTTGTTTTTGATAAAGGTAATTATTTCGTCTGTATATATTTTAGCGCCAGTTTCTAGCAAATGTGATTCATCATAAAAGTAAGCTGGATCTTTATAAACTGGGTTCAGTGAATCGTATACCATTACATTCTTCTTTTGCACTTCTTTCAAAAAGCGAGTATAAAAACCCGAATTGAACTCCATAAAACTAGGTGAAAAAACGTAAAACAATTGAATTTTATCCTGTTTACATAAATATTGAAACTTCTTGAATGCCGCCACTTTTACTTTGCTTTCATTAGTTTCTAAATACACCTTTTCTTTTTTAGCATACTGTAAAAATGTAGTGTCTTTTTTTTTATAGAGTGGCATAGATCCAAAAGAATCGATTGGTATTACAGACGTCTTCTTAGTTTGATTAAATGTGATTTGTTCCCAGTTTAGCCTACCCAAACAGAATATTCTTGAAAATAAGTTCTTTTCTTTTTGTGTTATAAGTTCCTCATTAAAATAATTATATTTAGCTAACGGCAACAACCTGTCTATCCTGAAATTCAAACTTTTTTTACTGTCAAATTCATATGGATTATCAATGAGCAAAATCACTGTTTTAGGCTTTTGATTAAATTTCAGAAGGGTATTAAGCATAAAATAGTGAAAAGTAACATCTGAACCCTGATAAGACAAATTGTAAGTCGATTGCCCAGTTGCTTTTTCTATTTGTCCTGCCAAAATATTATCTGAACCTCGCGAAGATCCGAGAATAATGATATCCTTATTCAGATTGCCTTCAAAAACTTCTTCTAGTCGGGTATCGTACTCTCTCTCTGGAGCTTTTATTAGAAAATAATAAAAGCCTTTATCTACTATAAAGAATACCAAAAGAAACAGAATACTATTTTTTAAAAAACGCTTCATACTAAAATTGAAAATAGATAAATTGTTGTTCTATTGGACTATTAAAAATAAAAATGAGTATCAATAAAAACAATAGAAATGTCCAGCGAAAATATCGGTTTCCTATTTGGTTGAAACTACCTAATGCAAATGTTGATCTTCTGCCCATCCATTCGATTATAATAAAAAGGATGATTAATATAATCAAATAGGTTGGTCGTACACTTGGAAACGTAAAAAGTGATAGATTGCAAATTCCTTTAATGTAGGCTATGGCTCCTCCAATCGTTGGAGCTCTAAAAAATATCCATGCCAAGGTGGTTAGTGAAAAAGTAAGTCCGATTTGAAATAATTCTTTGATGGATGGAAAGAAAGTTTCATTGGCAACAATTTCGATATTCGAACGGTTTTTATTGGTTAGTAATAACGGAATAAAATACAACGCATGAAGAAATCCCCAAGCAATAAAGGTCCAATTGGCACCGTGCCAAAACCCACTAAGCAGGAAAATCACAAAAACATTCCGTATTTTATTTAATTTGGAACCTTTACTTCCACCCAAAGGAATGTACACATAATCCTTGAACCACGATGAAAGTGAAATGTGCCAACGACGCCAAAACTCGGCAATATCTCTGGAAAAATAAGGGAATGAAAAATTTTGAAGCAATTCAATCCCAAGCAGTTTAGACGTCCCTAATGCGATATCGGAATACCCACTGAAATCCCCGTAAATCTGAAATGCAAAAAAAATAGCTCCCATGACCAATGTGGAACCAGAAAAATCTGCCGCATTGTCAAAAATCTGATTTGCATATTTCGCACAGTTATCTGCAATTACTATTTTCTTGAGTAAACCCCACAGAATTTGATACAAACCATCTACTGCTTGTTGGTAATCAAATTTTCGCTTCCTCTTTAATTGTGGTAATAAATGTGTGGCTCTCTCAATAGGTCCAGCAACCAACAAGGGAAAATAAGATACAAAAAGGGCATAAGCCAAAGGATCTTTTTCTGGAATAATTTTTTTTTTATACACATCAATTATGTACGACAAGCCGTGAAAGGTGTAAAATGAAATACCGACTGGTAGAATTATTTGCAAGAGATACAAATCGATCTGAATACCAAATAATACCAAGCTTTCTTGAAATGAACTGGCGAAAAAGTTATAATACTTAAATATCCCTAAAAAAGAAATATTGATACCTATACTGGCCCAAAACCAAAACTTACGTGAAGATTCAGACTTTGATTCTTGAATTTGTAAGGCCGAAAAATAATCCAAACCTGTAGAGAACAATAGCAAAGCCAAGAACCGAATATCCCAGCAGGAATAAAAATAATAACTAGCTAGTAATAAAAAAGCATTTTGAGCCTTATATGATTTCCCTAAAACAAACCAGTATAACAAGAATACGATAGGCAGAAAAAAGGCAAACGAAATGGAGTTAAAAAGCATTTATATATTTTCTGATGTTATAATTACATTCAATTTTAATTCTTTTATTTAAATGATGACATATTATTTTTTAATCAAAACAAACCTCTTTATAGCAATCAAATAAAAAAACAAGTAATTTAGCCTCAAATATAGAATCTTTATTCTTTTTAATTTCATGCAAAAACAGCTTAATTATAATTTATATAAATGTTAGAACTATATCGTCAAAACTATCAATTAACGAATAAAACTTTCGCAAAAAAAGAATTAATTTATCCTCTAGGTACTAGAGGATTTTTTTCCGAAGTAAACAATTTAGCATTGATCGTATTATACTGTTTGCAAAATGAAATTAATCTAAAATTATATTCTAAAAAATGGTCTGGTGGAAACTGGAACGACTATTTCAATCCACTAATTGAAGAGTATAAGGGTCTTATTCCTGTACCAATTGATATGTACATTGAGAGTAGAAGAGATAAATGCTTCAAAAAATATCATCGCTTATTTAAAAAAAGGATAATTATTCAAGACCAAATTTGGAATGATATGAGAAATGAAAAATTTACAACCAGTCATTTTTATTTTCCGAATTTAGGAATCGACGGCAGTATTTTTGAGGTAAAACGTCAAATCATAAAATTATTGTTTGATTTTAATTTAAGAACAAGTACAGAAATAACTATTCAAGATACTGAATTAAACAAGGTCATTAAGGAGAGTTGTGGATTCCATATTCGGAGAGGTGATAAAGTATCTGGAAAAAGTAAAGAAGCCGAGTCTTTTGAAATCGATTCCTATTTAGACAAAGCCTTACAAGTAAACCCTAACATTTCTACTTTTACATTATGCACAGATGACTATGACGTTGTCAATAATTTTAAAACGACATATCCGCATTTTCAAATTATAAGTTTGTGTCCACCAACCAGAAATGGTTACTTTCAAAAGGAATACAATTCCAAACAAAAAAAATCAGAAATAAGAAACGAGGTGATTAATATTTTGAAAGACTCTAATCTACTAATAAATTCAAAATATTTCGTGGGAACCTATTCCAGTAACGTTGCTCGATATGTTGTTTTAATGAGAAACCGTGAAGAATGCTATAGTATTGATGATGAATGGAACCCATATTAAAACATAAACTTTTCATACCACTATACTACAATGAAATTTATCCATTATTCTGACGTAATTCGCATTTATTTTTCTTCTTCTTTAATCGGATATGAAAAACACAAACTATCTTTTTCATTGACAAACTTCGATATAAATTGTTTCCCTAGATTAATTCCTTTTAACTCTACCTTTTCATAAGTAAATTGAGAAACAAAATAAGACAAGAACACAACAATCACATAGGTTATCAAAAACACTATATTATTTCTAAATAATAATTCTGAAAAATGCATATATTCGACAAAAAATTTAATACTGCCACTATATAAATATCCCAGAATGATTAATAGTAAAAAATGATTGAGATACATACTAAAACTTACAATACCAATTTTTTGAATAAAACTGTTATTTAAATATTTGTTTTTCGTAGTGTATACCCCAATAGCAAAAAATAAAAAAACGATACTATAAACATATTCTTTTTTAATAATATTAAACGAATATTGATTGATATCCTCAACAAAAGGTAATATGAAAAACGCCCCCAATGATAGTATTAAAAAAACTTGCCCCATTTTGAATGAAAATAAAACCTCTTTATTAATAAAATACAAAACTATGCCTAAAGCAAATATTGGAAATTGATTAGGTAACCAAAAATAAAAAAGATAAGTATTCGTATTTTCCCAAATAGAATTTACGACTGAAACAGTAAATTCAAAATAGAATTCATTTATCAAAAATGATAAAATTAAGGTTAATACTAGAAAAAACATAGCTTCCTTTAAAGAATTTATATACCTGAACAAAAGCGGAATAAATAAATAAAAGAGCATTTCTACACCAATAGACCAACCTCCTGGCGGTACATTTCCAATCATAGCGGGCAAGTAAACTCCATTTATAAAAGTAGCATTTGCTACAATATTTTTAATATTAACTGATTCATTTTTAATTAAAACACGATACAGAATATAAATTAACATAGCCGTATAATAATAGGGAGCTATTCTGAAAAGTCTTCGAATAAAAAACTTACTCTTCACAAATTTACCATCTTCAGAATTTCTTCTTGAATACGAATTAAACAAAGTAAAACTGCTTAGAATAAAAAAAAGCTGAACTCCTAAATAACCAGAATTACTTACTTTAAGTATATAATCAAAAACGGAAAATGATTGTGCGGAATGTATTAAAATAACTAATAAAATTGCATAACCCCGTAATGCATTTACCCAACTATATTTAGCATTTTCACTCATAAACTAGATTGATTTGTTGGGGAAAATTTAGACCTAATTTTAAGGACGATCCTACTTTTCAATTTATAAAACTCTTTTTCAATTGCGACTGAAAAAGGATAATTATCAAAATAGGCATCTTTACCTTTAATAGTAATATTTTCTTTGGCATTCATAAGTCTGTTATCATTTTCTCCTACCAAAACACTAATTTGATGGTGTAAAAAAGGAAAAAGCTGGTATTTATTTAAAACTAAGTTTCTTGCTTCATTAATAGCTTCTTTATTTTCTTCCCATCTTTTGGATTTTACTATTTCTTTCAAAAACAATTCTATATGCTTGTCTTTGGGATCCATTTGAATAAACGAATTCTTAGGGAAAAACTCCCCCATATTTTTGCAACCAAAATAAATTGGCATGGTATGACTTAGAAAACAATCCATAATTTTCTCAGTCCAATAATACTCGTTTTGAAAATTCTCGTAGGCAATTGCATATTTGGACTTACTTAGCACTTCCCATTTATCATCAATAGGATTAATACCCCTTCCATACAATTCTACAAATGGTAAAGGTTTTATCTGTTCCAAAAAACACATTCTATCTCTATGCCCTATTGAAGATTGTTGGTTACTAGTTATCCAAACAATCTTATTCTCCTTGAATAAATCCTGCTGCTTTACAGCAGTCAAAAAATCATAATCTTTATCTATATGCCACGGTAAAGCACCATGAGATAAAATATTGTTATTGCTTATATCTAATTGGTTTATAATAACAGTAGCCTTTTTATTGCCATATTGACGGTATTTTGAAACTTCATTGGGTGGCTCCAAACACACACTTATAATATTATTTGGATTGACTTTTATCGAAATGTTATTTTTTGGATAATCTAAAATAACTAAATAATCACATTCGACTACATCTTCTTCAGTAAAGGTAAAATCTTTCCATTGCATACTCTGCGCAGGAGTTTGCCTCTTGATGTCGGGGTAGTTATAATAGCGTTCAATTTTAATTAACATTCGAATTTGGTTTGATTTCTTTTTTAAGAAATGAGTTTCTGTGTTTTAATATAAAATCTTAATACTTCAACCCTTTTAGTTTATTCGCTTTTTCTAAAGAAGACTTTTGCACTGGTTTTCGAAAGCGCAGTATATACCGAAATGAAAAAACGGCAGTAAAAAAAGATTTCAAAAACAGTTGAAAATACTTTAAATCTTTAAAACCATATTTTTTAAAATTATGAAATAATAGTCTCGCAATTTTATAGGATGGATTTGGCAAATATACTAGATAATAATAAATAGTATTTTTTAATTGTTTTTCGAATCTAAAATAAAATTTACCGCCTTTAATACGTCCTAATCTATCAACACGATGGTTGACCATTATTGAACCAACATATTTAATTTGGTAACCTAAATCCAAAACTTCAATAGCAACACAAGCTTCTTCGCCATAAATATCTATCCAAACTGGGAATCCATTGGTCAGCAAATACACCTCTTTCTTGATAGCAAAACCACAACCTATAAAATCATTTGTATAATATTCTTCACTTTTATGATCAGCATTTTCTATTGCAATCTCATCTGAGGCAAAAATTCCTTTTATTTCTTGAAAGGCTACAATACCAATCTTTTTATCGTTGTTAAAAACTTGGTGTACTTTCGATATAAAATCAGGAGTTAAGGGATGTGCATCGTCATCCAAACCTATAAAAACGATTCCATTTCCATTTTTGTATAAAATACTTCGTGCTGGTGAAGCACCAACGCTTGTGACTACAGATTCCCAACGAACCCAAGGAAAATCTTTTTGGATCGCCATTGTTTGAATACAACCATCAATAAAAACCAAAACTTCATGAAGACTTAAATCTACTATACCTAATAAATTATGCAATGTAAAGGCAAGCTCTTTGGGTCTGTTTTTCGTAACAATGAGGATTGAAACTTCCATGAATTATAAAAAAATTTCTTGATAGAGTTGGCTAATCTTAGTTTTCAAAATAGCACGGGTATAATTGCGCTGCGCTAGTTTTATATTTATTTCTTGGGCTTGAGTTCTTAAGTTGACATTAGAAATTGCTTTTTCAATCCAAGTAGCTATTTCATTTTCGTCTAAAGGATCAGTTATCAAATAACCATTTATACCATGAGTAATCACTTCAGCTGATGCGTTCCCTGGGTTTGACTGAACAGGAAACGCTCCCATACCCACACTTTCCAACAGCGTATTGGGCATACCGTCTGAAATATTATTCGAAACATGAATACTTGCCATTCCCATCATTTTCAGCATTTTTTTATTGTCCACAAAAGTAGTTCTTGCAATTATTTGATGTTTACATTTTTTGAAAAACGGCGCTGAATTAACTTTTTCTATAATTGCAGCATCAGCGCTGTATATAATAATTTCAAAATTTTCAAATGAAGCTATTGGCAACAATTGCAATGCGTCAACTATTTTGGAAGCTTTACAACCAAAACTTTCGTACCCTTTTATTAAAATAAATTTACGATTGGCAATTGGTTGTATATTATCGGTTGTATAATCAATTCCTCCATTTCCGGGGTAAACCCCTAGAAACTTATTGGTATAGCCATTAGCAACCGCAATGCGATAATCGCGATGGCAATCTGTAATTAAATAATCGACTCTTTGTAAAAATTTCTGTACTTTAACAACAGTGACACCATGTTCTTTAAAATAATACATATCGCTACCCCATGAAGAATAGGTAAATTTTATCTTTTTATGATTCTGCATTACAGATAAAATAGGCAAACCCGACAAATTCATTTCAAAACAATGCACTAAATCGGGTTGTATCGTTTTGATTATTTTTTCAAAAACGGTTACTGTATTTCGTTCATTCAAATTCTGAATAAAACGGTAGCATTTTGGAGATATCGCTTTTATGGTTTGCCTCAACGGAAAATCCCATCGCATCTTCCAACCTTTGATTTGGTTCACCCATTGAATTTTTTCTGATCTGGGCCCTCCATCCATAACATCAAACCAATAGACTTCATGACCACAATCTTTTAGCTGATTGGCCCATTGAAAAAAATGATGGTTTGATATTGAGACTAGAAGAATTTTCATGAATTGCTATCTTTTGCTTTTTCAAAAATCTCCAAATATTGATTCGAAATATTTTCTATCGAATACTTTTCTAAATACCGCTTTCTATTAGCTTGTTGAATCGCTACAATCTCATCAGAATTCATATTATGAAGACGCGCTACTAATGCTAAAAAACTACTTTCAGAACTAATATCAAACCAAAAATTATTCTTTGTGCCTTTTAACCTTTCTTCCATTGCCCCTACTTTTGTCGAAAAAATTATTTTTCCTGCCGCCATCGCTTCAATGCCGACTAAAGGTCCTGCTTCTTCATGCGACGGAATAATTAAAACATCTATTTCACTAAAGAAAGCAGCTAAGTTTTCAGGTTCGATTTCACCTAAAAAACTACAATTATAAGTCATCTCATTTTCGACTTCTTCTAATAAAGGTCCCGAACCTGCGATAAAAAGTTTAGCATCTAGTTTACTAAATATCCTTAACAATTCTACAATCCCTTTTTCCCGTGAAAATCTTCCCAAATAACCAAAAGTCAATTTTTCTTTTTTGAGTATGGAAATATGTAAAAGCTTATTTTCAACTAGGGTAGTTTGATCAACAATATCAATATTATTGTTTGTAAAATTGAGCAGCGCTCTAGTATTGCTTTTGGAATGAGCTATAACAGAAACAACTTTAGGCAAAAGCTTACCAATTTTATTATTTATCGTGGCAACCGTACCAGTTGTTCTCAAAATAATCGGTTTCCTAGTTTCATTACAATATTCGATCATATCTCCCAAAAAGGTAGATTCTAAAACCCCACAATAAAGAACAATATCCGTTTTTTTTATTTCACTTTCTAAAAGAAATGATTTCTTATCATAAAAAGAGAATAACTTTTTACTAATAGTGTTTTCGATAAAAAAATAGGTGGGCAATTTTGAAGAATTGTGCATTTTGCTAAAAAAACTTGTTATTCTTAAACCCAAACTAGAACGGTACAACTCTTTAAAAATAGAGGTAGAAACACAATTCAAATTCTTAATTGCCACTGAATCATTTGACATGTGTCCCATGGAAATTACTCTAACATTGTATTTTTCAGATAATGCTACAATAAGGTTTCTAACTTCTATTTCTCTTCCTCCAAACTGTCCAAAAAATCCAAAAATTAAAACATTTAATTTCATAAGTAATTATTTTCTTTCAGCATTATTAATTGCCTCGTCAGTTTGGTAAAACTTAGTTAATCTTCTCTTATTAAATACTTTTTTTGCGCACAGAAATCTTAAAAAATGAAAAACATTGTGGTTTGGATCCTTCATGGTGCTCAAAACTTCTCTGGCTTATTATTGATGAATTTTATTAGAAACAAAAACCTTTTGAGGTGGTAGCAGAGTTCAATTACAAAATTATTAAGAGAAGTAAATGTACTACCAAAAAAACCTCTAACTGCTTGCCCGAAACTCACATCATGATGCCACAGTTGGTAATTGCCAACCACATCATTTTTATATCGAAAGAAGTTTTGTTTGGCTGTTCGTGTAATTTCATAATGAAAAATAGATGGAACAAATTCGATATCATATCCCTTCTCCAAAACTCTTTTACTCCATTCTTTGTCCTCGAAAGTAGCAACATCATTTCGAAAAGGATGTTGTTCCCAAACTTTTTTATTGAATGCAGAGCCCGAAAATATCAATCCCGATTTGTTGGGATCCATTTTGGCAGTTATGCCATTGCTGTAATTTCGATAATCATTACTGCTGTGCAAACAACGTAAACCTGCCAAATTGGGATTAGAATCAAACTTTTGTTGAATTAAACCAAAAAAATCATGACTCACGGGGTAGGAATGAGCACTAAAAATCACCACTACAGGACCAACTGCCTCTTGAGCCGCTAGATTGGCGCTAGCACCATAACTAAACTCTTTTATCGTAACCCATCGAGCACCAAAATTCTTGGCGACTTTTTCACTGTCGTCTACAGAGCAATTATCAATCACAATAATTTCATTGATTGATGAACTGTACCGTTCCGTAAGTACCTTTAATAAAAAAGATAGTGCAGGTGCTTGATTTTTATTTCGAATAACGACTGAGATCATAGCTCTTTTTTGGGACTTGAAAAAAATTGAGAAACCCAACGATAAGGCTTTAAAATTAGTTTACCAATTTTATATTCAAGTGAATTTTTAAATTTGTTGTGACCTTTGCGTTGTACCTCCATTTCAAAAAAGAGTACCTCCATGCAATTATCGAAATTCTGAATATACAATTCTTTGTGCTTCGTAAAAATATACCGTTTTACTTCGTCTGAATGATGTTCGATTGTGTTTGCCAGCATGGACTGTTGGGCTTTGCGGTAGTAAAACAAAAATTCTCTTGTGATACTGTAAGTCCACCCAAGTTTGGTAATGCTGATCCAAAAATCCCAATCTTCAAATCCTTTTTTCATTGTTTCATCATAACCAGATACAGCAGTCCAACATTCCTTCCTGTATAACGAAGTCGCTACCAATTGATTGACAAACAACAATGAAATTACATTATCTCCAATTGGCTTTAACTGGTAGATAATATTGTTTTTTTCTTTATAAAAAAAATTGCTGTAAGACGTTACAATCCCCAAAGACGTATTGCGCTCTAAAACGGCGACTTGTTTTTCTAAATAAGTTGCCGCAAGCAAATCGTCAGCATCCAAGGGTAATATATAAACACCTCTAGATTTTTTTATTCCAGCGTTCCGAGCACTAGATAAACCTCCGTTTTTTTTGTGTACATACACAAAACGTTCGTCTTTTTCTAACCATCTTACTGCAACTTCCTCAGTATCGTCGGGGCTGCCATCATTCACAATGATGCATTCCCAACTGCTGTACGTTTGATTTATAACCGATTGTAGAGCTTCGTTAAGAAAATGAGCTTGTTTGTAACAAGGGACTATAATCGAAATTAAAGGAGTCTGCATTTAAAATTTATTTAAAAAACCAAATCGTATCAAAAGTTGTATTATTCTTGAGTTTTTGAGACTCTGTATACTATCACGGTGGTGCACGATATCCTCTATATCTTTTACAAAAGCTGGATATTCTGATTCTAAAATAGTATTTCTCTCCATAACGATCAAATTCCGCTTCGCTGGCTTTGAGCTCATTCCATCCAGATAAAAAGTAGACAAGGTATTGTTTACTTTCCTATAACTCACATTATTTTTACAGATGCTGTCGATGAAAAATTTCCAATCTGCAATTACCCTCAGTTCTTCATCATAACTGCCGTAGTTTTTTAAAGTTTTTGCTTTAATAAAAGTGGCTGGATGTGGTAATGAATCTTTTAAAAAATAGGCAAATGACAATTTATCGGGATACTGTTTAATAAACTTCTTTTTTTGCCCAATAACTTCTAATTCAAAATAAATAATATCCTCATTTGCTAGATGTTGATGATTTTTCTTCAACACATTATTACTATAAAAATGGTCGCCACTATTTAAAAATAGTAAATATTCTCCCTTTGCAGCAGCGATCCCTTTGTTCATAGCGTTGTACACGCCACGATCTGGTTCGCTAACCGAATACGAAAATTTATCTTGATTTTCTCGCATCAACGCTACACTACCATCTGTTGATCCTCCATCAATTATGATGTGCTCAAAATCTTGCCAACTTTGCTCAAAGACACTTTGTAGTGTTTTTTGCAAGCCAACACGATTGTTGAAATTGATTGTTATGATGGAAAGTTTTGACATGAAAAATTTACACGAATAAA
Organism: Flavobacterium faecale; assembly: GCF_003076455.1. NCBI lineage: Bacteria > Pseudomonadati > Bacteroidota > Flavobacteriia > Flavobacteriales > Flavobacteriaceae > Flavobacterium > Flavobacterium faecale. The sequence goes on along the minus strand of NZ_CP020918.1, from coordinate 1,789,473 downwards.
ATTATAGTGCTAGGCAACACAGTTTATGTTGTTTTGTTAGAGTACAAAAATGAGAAAATATTTTTTCTTAATCTTACTATTGGAAAATACTTTATTCCCAAGCTTGATAGAAAAAATTGAGGGGATTTATAACCCAATCTTCCCCAATAACCGATGTGATTTAGCAATGATCTACCATCTCTAAACTTAAAAAACCATAACCACTTCAATAAAAGATCTTTATTTTTCACTGAGATTGCATTGCGATAACTCCAATAAAGTAATTCTTCATACAATTTGATATTGTAAATTTTATACAATGCTTCCGCGGTAAAAATGTTTGCATCATGTATCCCTCGTTTCGCGACGGGTTCATCAAGTACACTAGGATACATTTGGCACTTCAAAGCCATTTTAAATATTATTTCCGAATCTTCAGCCACGACTAGACTCTCATTCAATACTCCAATAACGTCAAAAACTGTCTTTTTTACAACGATGCCGTTTAAATGTAAATAGCCATATTTGCTGGCTACAATTGCTTCAAAAAAATCTTTGGGGTCAAGAATTTTAGAAATCGTACTTAACTTTAGCTTTTTTAACTCATTTGCATTAGCATCTCTATAAAAGTGAAAACCTACCGCATTGTAAACACCATCACAATCTAAATTTTTGGCAAAAACCTTTTTATCGTGTGTAAATCTATTCGCAACATAATAATCGTCTGCATCTAAAAAAGCAATATAATTGGATTGCGCCTTAGCAATGCCAAGGTTTCTTGTTGCAGAGCGTCCTTTATTTTTTCCTCCTTCATGTTGAAAAATCTTTATTTTCGGATTTCCTTGCTGCAGTTCAGTCACAATTATTTTGGTCGAATCTGTACTTCCGTCATCAACAACAATTACCTCAGTAACTTCTGGCTGTATAACGGCCGATTGTACTGCTGTAGCTATAAAAGTTTCTACATTGTATGCTGGAATTATGACCGAAACAGTAAAATTCATTGAAAAAAATCTAATTAGTGAAATAACTTGAGTTGTTACCATCTAAAGAAAGAAAAAAGCTTCTTAATAAAAATATAATCACAACATATATTTATTCGTGTAATCTATTAATTAATTCTAGCAAAACAATTTAAAAGTGTTCATAATTATATTTAAATTCTATAAATAAGTTCTCTGATTTTTGTTAAGAATTCCTCTGATGAATTTTTTAACAATTTCTGGTGTGAATTTTAAAACTCTTGACCTAAAACTTTTTGTTTGAAATATATCTAATAATTTATATTCCTTAAAATTGAGCGTACTCTCTTTTTTATGAATCTTGTTAGACTCTTGAAATACTAATTTAAATAATCTAGTAGGTACCCAACTAAGATTAAGACTGTTCATTTTTATATAATTTGAACTTTTTATATGAAAGCAGTAAAAATTACCAAAATTATCAACATATATTTTTTTTAATAGTCGTCCTCCTAACTGTCTATCATAAACGTCATATCCTTGCGCATGACAAATACAATCGTCAAATGACTCATTATCTATAATTTTATTGAGTCTAATACTTTTTATACCCTCTTGCTCTTTGAAGGCTATATAAGCTCTCATTTCAGTGAAAGCAAAATCTGGATTTGATACAAAATCAATTCTCTGTTTATTTAAATAATCTTTATCTCCAAATAAATAGTTGATTTTTTTTACGTATCCATCTACAATATTAAAAGAAGAAACATATCCATTCAAACAGATACCACTACATTGTTCAGTACAATCAAATTCTTTAAACTTGCATTCCTGAAATTCTAGATTTGCTAAAATCATATTATCAGAGTCGAAATGCCAAAATGAATCAATACTATTCTCTTTTATAAAATTATGTATGTAGAACCACCTTTTAAAAACAAATTTTGTCCAAAACTCCTTATTATGTTTTACACCGGCTACATGATGATAAATTTTTTCAAATTCTAAAAGTTCGTCACTTTTTTCGTAATCCTTAAAAAAGAAATGCTCTACATTTGCTTTGATTGCTATCTTTCTGTTGTCTTTATCTCCAAGCAAAATGATTCTACAGTCTGGATTAGTTAATTTAACTTGTTTTAGAGTATATATTAAATATTCGGAATAACCATAATGGCAGAATAAAATACATTTTCTTTCTTTCATTATATTTCTATTTATTATTTAAAGAGTTTAATAGTAGATAATTAATTTTACTTTTAACCATATATAATTTCTTCTTAAAAAATCTTGTTAAAGGAAAATATTTAACACTAAGATAGCTAAATAAAAATTTTGGTGCTTTCAAATTTAGCCGAAACCAATAAATCAAATACTTATGTTTTTTTTCTTTTTTTCTATATTTTAAAATCCAAATTCTTTCCAAAAATTTTTCTACCGTATTTAAATTAATCTTATTTTTAGAACTCCATTCGTACATTGACTCGTAAAAATAAAGATCATTTTCATCATACAAATCTCTTCTGTAAAATACATTGTTACTATGAATACCACGCATAGCTACTGAATCATTTATATTTGATGCTACTAAAGTACATTTGAGTGCTAGACGTAAAAAAATATCGGAATCTTCTGAAACAACGAGTTTAGTGTTAAATGCTCCAATTACTTCGAAAACTTCTCTTTTTAAAGTAAGACCACTAATATGAAAATAACCATAGGTACCTTTTAGCAGCGCACAAAATAGATTTTTAGCTTCAATTTTTTTTGTAAGCGTAAATTGGCGCTTCATTTCATTTCTTAGCTCATGAGATACTGTGTTGTAGAACCGTAATCCCACGGCATTATAGACACCATCAATCTGATCATTTGTTTGAAAAACTTTAAAATCATTGGTAAACCGATTTGGCAAATAATAATCATCAGCATCCAAAAAAGCGATATAGTTTGCAGTAGCATTTTGTAATCCTAGATTTCTAGTCGCTGATCGTCCTTTATTTTCATAATTAGGATGTTGAAAAACTTTTACTTTTGGGTTTTCATTTTGCATCCAGGTTAGAATGGCTTGTGTACCATCTGTGCTGCCATCATTGACCACAATTACCTCAGTAACTTCTGGTTGATCTAGTGCCGAACGAATTGATTTTTCAATAAATTGTTCAGCATTGTAAACTGGTATTATTACAGATAATTTTTTTTCCATATTTAAAATTTATCTAGTAAACCCAATTTCAACAACCATTTTATTTTTCTTGATTTTCTAAGGTTCCTAATCACTCGTTCTAAATAATATTGGTGTTTTAAATCATTCATTAATATCGGAAAATCCTTTTCTAAAACGAGCGTTCTTTCTTTTTGAATTAGCGCCGTATTTACATCTATAGAACTAATTCCGTCCTTATAAAAAACAGAAAAAAAACCTGCCCGTTTTTTATAACTGAGATTGTATTTTAAGATAGCTTGAATGAACCATTTCCAGTCGGCTACTATTATTAATTCTTCATCATATAATCCCACCACTCCAAAAGCACTTTTCTTTACAAACAAACTCTGATGACAAGGCAAATTATTATGCAAATATTCAAAAGAAAATGTAGACGGATTTTCTAAAATTGAAGTTTTTTCTTGATCAATAACTTGGATATCAAAATATACGAGATCATAATCACATACTTCCGATATTGTTTTTTGTAACGCTTCATTACCATAAAGATGATCCCCACTGTTCAAGAACAGCAAATACTCTCCCTTAGCTTTTTGAATCCCTTTGTTCATGGCGTTATAAATACCTGTATCTGAGTCACTGATCCAATAATCAAAATTAGATGAATGATTTTCTAAATAAGATGCACTACCATCTGTTGACCCGCCATCAATAACAATGTATTCAAACTCTTGCCAAGTTTGATTGACAACACTTTCGACAGTTCTTTTTAATCCCTTGAGGTTATTGTAATTGATAGTTATAATGGATAGTTTTTTCATAAACAAGTACTTTTGCCTATCATTTTCTTTACTAAATAGGGTATTACTGGCGGTATAAAATCCGAAAATTTCAATTTCCTTTTCTTCTTCTCCACTTTTATAGGAATAGGAACTTCTTTCTGATAATAACATTTAACTATTGAAAAAACTTCAACTTGATTTTGGAGTAGTTTTTCATGGTATTGCCCATATAGATTTAGCAACCAATCTTCTTCTTCTATGTTTTTAAACCTGTTGTAATATTTAGAAAACTGCTGTGGCAATTTGTAATTATAGGAACTAAAATGATATAGATATAAATTGGTTTTATCCTCCATCAAAAAGTTAGAATTGGAACTTAATTTCATCGGTCTTTCATGTAAATTCCATGGCGCAGCATTAAGTCCTAAATCACTTAAAATCTTAACTTTATCAAAAAAAAGTGGCACAAAATTAATCCATAATTGATCCACAAAGAGTCCATCACAAACTCGATCATAACCAATTGTCAAGGTTCTCTGTTCCCACCAATTTAAAAACCGCAATACATTATCACAATGTGGATTCAATGCCAAGAAACCTAGATTATAGATGCCGTAATTCAAAAACAAACTTTCTGAGGGCATCATGTCATCTACGCTGATCGGTTTTAAAATATGAGGAGTGAGTAAAATATCATTCGCAACCAAATAAGTATTTAACCTGTCTAATTTATTAAAAACCTGTATATCTGGATCTAAATATACTATGGATTCAAGATCTTTATATTTGCCTATAAAATATTTAAAAAAAGATGGTTTGATAGAAGTATTTAATTCAACAATATCATACTTTTTTATAATCTCATCAAAATTAGGAATATTAATTTCTTCAACCGCAACAATTTCTATATGCTCAAAAAAATCATAATCGATGTCGTCACTTTTTTTATCGCATAATCCTATTATCATTTTATAATCAGGATTATGTTTAAGCAAAGAATCCCCTAATATTTTTGCTTGTGCTAAATAATTGTTTGAGCAAATTGTAAAGGCTAATTTCATTTTGTCCATACTTTATTTAAAACCTTAAAACACACTTTATTTAAAATCTTACCCGGATCTTTATAATTACCCTTTACATACTCTATTGCTCTCTGTAAAAACGGTCTTATGGGTAGGTTTTCTTTATTTTTGTCTTCAATACTTTTTTTAAATTCGTCAACTAACAGAATATATCTATCCAATAGTATCTTTTTAAAATCACCAACTTTTAAATAAGATAATAAACAGGCTAACATTATCACTTCTTTCTGCAGTCGAATTGAATGAGTTGTTCCTGAAAACAAACCAACCCCATAGCGATAGGTCGACATTTGATCTTGCAAAAACTTCAATTTCCCGTGCTCTGCCAACATCATATAAAGAAAGTAGTCTCCAATTGGAGATAATTCAAACTCAGGAGGGGTTTCTTCCAAAACATTTCTGTAAACTACCGAAGGTGTATGAATATAATTCCCCAGTTTTGCTAACGTATCAATTGTTTCATACTCTGGTGGTAGCGATGTAATAAAATCTTCGACCATACTACCGTCATTTTTTAAGATAGCTACTGAATGAAAACACAACACATAATCTAGATTACTATTTAAAAAATCTACCTGCTTTTGTAATTTAAACTTATCTGTCCAATAATCATCACCATCGCAAAGAGCAATATACTTTCCTTCTGCCTTTTGCAATGCAAAGATAAAATTTGGCATCATGCCCATATTAACTTCCTGTTTGTAATAACTAATGATTGAAGCTTTTGGATGTGTTTGAATTATTTTTTGAATGACAACATCCGTTTGATCAGGAGAACAGTCATTTGCAAGTATTAGTTCGATTTCAAAATCGCACTCTTGCATTAAAACACTATTTATTGCTTGTTCGATAAACTGCTCATGTCCGTAGGTAATCATTACAACGCTTACAATTGGTGGCTGTTTCATTTTATAGTTCTATTGGATCTAAGGCTTTTATAATTTTTGCAGGGATGCCAACAGCCATCGAATTATCAGGTATATCTTTCGTAACAACAGAGCCTGCCCCAATGATAACGTTTTGACCAATAACTATTTTGGGTAAAACAGTTGCATTTGTACCTAAAATACTAAAATTACCAATAGTACAATTACCCGAGATATTAACTCCCGGAGAAACCTCAACATAATCACCAATACTGCTATCATGACCAATAGTGCTGTTCAAATTTAGAATTACGCCTTCACCAATTGTAATATCATTTGTAATTATAGTTCCTGTCATAATATTGCACCCAGGCTTGATCTTGTTCCCAAAATTGCCGATACTTGCTTTAGGACTTATTGTACTTGTAAATACACCTCCTAATTTTTCAAATTTGGTAACTAAAATTTTTCTTAACTTGGGATTACCTATACCAATAGTAAATTGATTGTCCACACTCTCAAAGTATGCACAAACATCTATTGTATTTTTGAGGACTCTAAATTTATCATATAAAAATTCGGGTGCATCATCATTAACATCGTCATAAAAAACAACATTTTCTGTTTGATTGTTTTGATACAATACTTCTAAAACTTCCTTCGCAAATCCTTTAGCTCCTACAATTAGCATAGCGTTTCATTTATAATAGTTACGATTTTATTTAATTCTGATTGGGACAGGCCAACATACAAAGGCAAGCACAAAATCTTTGAAGCAACATTTTCAGAAACAGGCATCTTAGCACCCTTAGTATATTCAATAGTGTTTAATGAAGGATAAAAATAGCGTCTTGGATATATTTCAGATTTATTTAATTCGTTTTGCACCTCTAACAATATCCTTTCCGATTCAAATAGTATGGGATAGTAACTATAATTCCAGTTCGTGTTCACTCTAATTCTAATAGTTTTTAATTTTGAAAAATTTAAAGTTTTATTATAAAAATCTACAACTATTTTTCTTTCACTTATAACACTATCCATGTAAGGTAAAATGGCCAATCCCATTGCAGCTTGTAGTTCGGACATTTTCCCGTTTATGCCTACTCCAGAAAAATCTAGCTGTCCATTGTGACCAAAATTATGACTGTAAAACACTTTTTGTTGCAATGAAACTTTATTTGTAAAAATTGCACCTCCTTCTCCCGTATGAAATAATTTTGTCGCATGAAAACTACAAGTGCTTATGTCTCCATATTCGAATATTGATTTATTATTGTAGGTAACACCAAAACAATGAGCGGCATCATAAATTACGGCTAGATTGTGCTTTTTAGCAATGCTTTCTAGAACCTCTATATTACAAGGGTTGCCAAAAACGTGTGTTGCTAATATAGCGGTTGTTTTATTTGTAATGGCTGCTTCAATTTTAGCTTCATCGATAGTCAAATAGTCGGGGTGAATATCTACAAAAACGGGTGTACAATTTTCCCAGACTATCGCTGCCGTAGTTGCCACATAAGAAAACGGTGTTGTGATGACCTCACCACCTTTTGCAAGTAATTTTAAAGCAATTTGCAGAGGCAATGTACCATTATTTACAGCAAGTACATTATTGGTTTCTAAATATTTATTTAATTTTTCTTCTAATTCCAAAACCAATTCTCCTCGATTAGTGAGCCACTGATTGTTCCAAGCACGTTGAACCTGTCTTGTATATTCCTCAATTGGTGGTAAAAAAGTTTTGGTTACATTGATCATTTAATAACTAATTTTATAAGAATCAATGATCCCATTTTTTTTAATAAAAACTAATTCAACCAACCATAAAACTTGTGGCTTAAAAGGTCTGTTCATATCTGTAATTTCAAACAGACGATAATCTTTCTCTTCCATGAAATTAATCATTTTAAGAATGCTATTGTCAAATTCGGTCATAAAAACACCTGCTTCGACCATAAATATTTCTGTTTTTCCAAAGTAATTACTTGCTCCTTTCAAAACTTCAATGTCCAATCCTTCTGCATCAATTTTTATAATATCAGGAATAGGTAATTTACTTTCCTGCAACAACCCATCCAAAGTGACTACAGGAATTTCTATTTGTTCAAATCCAGCCTCTTTAGCTTCATCTGGAGTATATCTAAAGGAACAGCTATCATCTCTATCTACAATCGTAAACTGAAATGAACCTTTTTCCGCACCTGCACCTACTGGATAAAATTGTATTTTGGAATTACTTTCAAGCAAATCATTAAAAGACTTTTTCAACCAACTTTGAGGCTCCAACAAAGTGTAATAAGCTTCTGGAAAATGAGTTAAAACTTCTCTTGTCCAAGTACCGTGATTTGCACCAATATCAACAATATGCTTTGGCTCAAAACCCATCTTTTTTAGATTACTAAAAAAGATGTTTAATAAGTTATTTTTATTAAAATCATCAAAATTAAGCCCGTGTTTTTTGTTAACTCTCACATAACCCAATTTTAAAGCTACTGGATTAACCAATTGAAGTAAAACTCTCTTTAATAATGTCTTCACAATAATTAAAATATTAAATTTCTTCCCATTTGAAAATAGGTTTTATAAATCCAGGTTCTTTGCCTAGCCATGAACCAATCTCTCTAAATCCTTCTTGAACTGTAAAACTCATGATATCGGATTCACTAAATAATGATCTCTTAGAATCTTCAATAAGAAAGAAATCCATGAAATAATTTCCAATATTCAAAAATCCCTTTGGAAAAATACATTTTAGATTATTCTCTCCATTTATTAGCTTTAAATTTGAACTAACATTTGAAAAAGTAAATAAGGCACTTCCGTCATCACCTTTAAGAACATAGGTCAAATGCAATCTTTCAGCATTTTTTTTAATAAAAATCTTTGTGTTAATTTCAATTTCATGATCTTCATCTAATGCATCATCAGCTGTTCTTGATTTTGGATTTATAAAAATTTCATGTAATTTAAAATATTCAAAATCATAATCTGGTCCAAATTTCTTATGATTTAAACTTTCTGATTCACCACTCAAATAATTAGAAACGGCACTAACAATACTGCCATCGTATACCACTTGACCTTGTTCCATTACGATTCCACGAGTACAAAAACTTTTCACCGCCGCCATATTATGACTAACAAACAGCACAGTCCTTCCACCTTTCTTTGATATATCCTGCATCTTTCCAATAGCTTTCTTTTGAAATTCAGCATCACCTACTGCCAAAACCTCATCTACAATTAGAATTTCAGGTTCCAAAAAAGCCGCTACTGCAAAAGCCAATCGTACGTACATTCCGCTACTGTATCGCTTTACAGGTGTATCTATGTAACGCTCGCAGCCCGAGAATTCAATAATTTCGTCAAGCTTTGAGGTGATTTCTTTTTTTGTCATTCCAAGAATGGCACCGTTAAGATAGATATTCTCCTTACCTGTCATTTCGCCATTAAAACCCGTACCAACTTCAAGTAAAGAGGCTACTCTCCCTCCAAATTTCACACTTCCGGTTGTGGGTGCTGTAACACGTGATAACAATTTTAAAAGAGTAGATTTTCCAGCACCATTTTTTCCAATGATTCCAACAACTTCTCCTCGTTCTATTTCAAAATTGATATCTTTCAGAGCCCATACATAATCACTTTGCCCTTTGGTTGCACGATCATTAGTCTCTCCTATTTTTAGATATGGATCTTCTTTTCCTCTGATTTTATACCACCATCGATTGATATCATGCATCAAGGTACCTGTACCCACAAGACCCAACCGATACTGTTTTGAAATATTTTCGACCTTTAATATAACGTCCTTCATGCTTATAATGCGCTCACGTATTAGAGCTTTATATTTTAAAAAAATCTGGTTTATAATAGTGCACCAACAGAGCAAATAAACTCTTTTGTCTTACTATAAAATTATATAGTATCTATAAAACTCTTTTCTGTTCTATTGAATAAAAGTACGCCTACTATAAATATGATAAACGTCAAAACGGTTGTATACAACATTCCGTAAAGTGGCAATTCACCAACACTCATTAACATATAGCGCGACGTTTCGATGATATATGCCACAGGATTGTATTGTATTATCCATGCGTACTCTGGCATTTTAGATTGAATTAAACTCATGGGATAGAATACACCCGAAACATACATCAAGAGTTGAATTCCAAAACCAATTAAGTAATTCAAATCACGATATTTTGTAACCATTGATGAGATGATCATTCCTAATCCCAATCCCAAAACTCCCATAAGCGCAACTACAAATGGTAATAAAATGGTCCACTGGTTGAATGAAATTTGAGCACCTTCACTATAAAAATAGGCCGAAAATCCAAAAAATATAGCCACCTGAATTAAGAATCGTACTAGGTTCGATATGACAACGGTTAAAGGAGCAATCATTCTCGGAAAATACACCTTTCCAAAGATTCCAGCATTGTTTGCAAAAGTATTCGAAGTTCCTGTAAGACAGGATGAAAAATAATTCCAAATTGTAATACTGGCCAAATTGAACAAGAAAGGAGGAACTTCACCTGTACTTATTCCGGCCAAATTATTAAAGACTATAGTAAAAGTTACACTGGTAAACAACGGCTGAATCAAATACCAAAGTGGCCCAAGAATGGTTTGTTTGTATATCGTCACAATATCACGACGTACAAACAAATACAGCAAATCACGGTACTGCCAGACTTCTTTTAGGTTTAAAGTAAAAAAACTGCTTTTGGGCTTGATTTCAAATAACCAGGCAGTGGTATTATTTTCTGTTGTATTCATTAACTGGTATAATTACTCAAATTAAAGGGTATTTTGTAATTCAATTTGAGTCCGATTTTTAATGTTGTGAACAAATATACTTATTTCTAAGTTCGAATAACAGTAGAAAACTTTAAGTATTGCTTTAAAATAGCGTACTTTGTAAAGTAATTAAAAAAAGACCCCATGCTTTTCTTTTCGAAAAAAAAAATACCATTGAAGGATTTAATTCCGGATCACTTTATTGACATACATTCTCACCTCTTGCCAGGTATCGATGACGGATCTAAGACATTTGAAGAAACATTAGATTTAGTTCAACAGCTCAAACAACTTGGTTTTTCACAATTTATTACTACACCGCACATCATACAACATGTATGGGAGAATACTCGTGAACAAATTGAAGCAAAACATTTGGAAACAGTGCAATACCTGAAAAGTCACGCTTGCGAGGTACCGCTAAAAGTTGCTACTGAGTATTTTATGGACGATCATTTTAATCAGCTAGTCCAAGCTAACAATTTATTGACTTTGAAGGATAACTATGTATTGGTAGAAATGTCGTACATCAATGCACCAATTCAACTTTACAGTATTCTTTTTGACTTGCAAGTGGCAGGGTATATACCTGTTTTAGCTCATCCGGAGAGATACTTATTTTACCATAACTCCATTCAAGAATACCATAAACTAAAAAAAGCGGGTTGTCGTTTTCAGCTCAATCTACTTTCTGTTACCGGATATTACGGAAAGCAAGTGGCGTTAATAGCCGAGGAGCTGCTACAATTGGGTTTGTATGATTTTGCAGGTTCAGATGTTCATCACGCCAAACACGTAGCTTCTTTTGAGGACAAAGTTCAATTAAAGGATTTGAATCCATTGAAAGAAATCATTAAAAACAACGAATTCTTTGCGTTTTAGAACTTTTATAAAAAGTACATTTGCTTTGCACTTTTACTAAAAACTCATCTAAAATAAAAAAGTTTATTGAAACGAATCTCAACAAACTTTTTTATTTTATTTTTCATGTTTTAAAAAATATAAGATATCTATCTCCCTAACAATCAACAGCCTTTTTCACATCCAACATCTCATAATCAGAATTCATACTTTTGAATTCTGGAACAATTTGTTTCATCATTCGAACAATATCTTCTTTATCTGAAGTCTTTGAAATTTCGATCAAGGAGCTTATTGAACAATGTAATCCTTCATATTCCTCTTGAATTTCTTCAGCTATCATTATTTTCTCATGATACGTAGGCAACGTTTTGGAAGTATCATTCAATAACTCTTCATATAACTTTTCACCAGGACGAAGTCCAATTTCTTTGACTTCGATATCTTTGTCTGGTATAAATCCAGCCAATTTTATCATTTTGTACGCCAAATCAATAATCTTAACTGGTTTACCCATATCAAAAATGTAGATTTCACCACCATTCCCCATTGCACCTGCTTCTAATACCAATTGGCAGGCTTCAGGAATAGTCATAAAATATCGGATGATATCGCGATGCGTTACTGTAATTGGACCACCTTCGGCAATTTGTTTTGTGAAAAGTGGTACAACAGATCCATTCGAACCCAAAACATTTCCAAAGCGAGTGGTAATAAATTTGGTCGTACTTTCTCCCAAGCTTAGATTTTTCAAATGTAAGGATTGCACATATTTCTCTGCAATACGTTTACTCGCTCCCATTACGTTACTCGGGTTAACTGCCTTATCTGTAGAAATCATAACAAATTTCTGAACTCCAAATTGACAAGAAAGATCTGCTAAGTTTTTAGTTCCTTCTACGTTTGTTTGGATTGCCTGATTTGGATTGCTCTCCATCAATGGAACGTGCTTGTACGCAGCGGCATGAAATACTACATGCGGACTATATTTTTCAAAAACAGCCGTAATGCTATCTTTGTTTCTAATATCAGCAATTACCGATTTAATTTTAGACTTTGGTTTTAAAACTTCAATTTCTAAATTCAAATTATGCAACGGTGTCTCGGCTTGGTCCAAAATAATCAAGCGCTTTGGAGAAAAACCTAACACTTGACGCGCAATTTCGCTACCAATAGAACCCGCCGCACCTGTAATTAAAACATTTTTATCCTTAAGCTGACTCGAAATCAATTTGTTATCTAATACAATCGGATTTCTATTCAGTAAATCTTCAATTTGTATTTTCTTCACTTTTCTCGAAATTTCTTTTTGGTTTTCCCAATCCGAAATTGCTGGAACAGTAAATACTTTTAAGTTGTACTCCAAACACTGATCAACAATCGCCATTTGCTCTTGCTTTGACAAACTTTTGTCAGCAATAATTAATCCTTGCGCTCCTTGGCTACGCATTACTGTTGGTATTTTTTTCTTCTGAGCGAAAATAGGTAAATCTAAAATTCGCTTGGTACCATTACCTTTGTTCTTATCTATAAAACCAACAATTTTAAAACGCAAAGGTGATTCTAATTTAAGCGCATTAGCAACCGATATTGCGTTAGCATCAGCTCCATAAATGATAGCTTTTGTCAAAGCGTCTTTACTCTGCACTGTGAAATACAATTCGAATGTCTGTTTTACAACCACACGGTACAAAAACAAGCCACAAAACGATATGACTACATTTATAAATAGAGAAGTATTCAAAAAAGCCTTATACCCATAAATCAAAAGATGCGTATAGTTAAAAGCCAAAAAGACGATTAATAAGGACGTTTGTGAAAATAGTAATTTTACGGCATCAATATATGACGAATGCCTGATGATTCCTGAATAGGTTCTAAACAACCAAAAGAAAAATACGTTTACTGTCAGGAAAGTTCCAAAATATAAAAAAATTGAATCTACCTGCACATATCGTAACCCCATCCCTTTAAATAAAAGAAAGGTCATAAAAAACGCTCCAATCAAGACCACAAAATCGATAATTACAATTATCCACCTTGGTAGATAACTTAAATTATCAAATTTCAGCCTTTGACTAAGTTTAGTTACTTTTTTTTCTAAACTTGAATATTTCTTCATTAACTACTAATTTTTCATTAAAACCTGACCAAAATTAACCAATTTTCAGCAAACTTTTTCAAATTGAAGCATTACAATGCATTTATTGTAACTATCAGATGTTTTTTCTTAACAAAACACTAACAAGAAAAACCTATGAATGTTTTAAAAGGCTCAATAGGTATTCTCCATAACCTGACTTTTTAAGAGGCAAGGCTAATTCCTTTAACTGAACATCAGAGATAAAACCTTGACGCCAAGCTATTTCTTCAATACATCCTACTTTTAATCCTTGACGTTCTTCGATAACTTGAACAAATTGACCCGCTTGCATTAAACTATTGAATGTTCCTGTATCCAACCAAGCTGTTCCTCTACTCAAAATACCCACTTTAAGTTTTCCTTGTTCTAGATATACTTTATTTATATCTGTAATTTCGTATTCCCCACGTGCAGATGGTTCAATATTTTTTGCGATTTCAACCACTGAATTATCGTAGAAATAAAGTCCCGGAACTGCATAATTTGATTTTGGTACTTCAGGTTTCTCTTCGATAGAAACTGCCGTAAATTCTTTATCAAATTCTACAACCCCATATCTTTCAGGATCTGAAACATGGTAAGCAAAAACCACACCACCTTCTGGGTTTCTATTCGCTTGCAGTAACTCTTTCATATTTGAGCCAAAGAAAATATTATCTCCCAAAACAAGTGCAACACTATCATTACCAATAAACTCCTCACCAATTACAAACGCCTGCGCTAAACCATTTGGTATTGCTTGCTCAGCATAAGTAAATTTACACCCTAATGTGCTTCCATTTCCCAATAGCTTCTTGAAATTTGGTAAGTCGTGTGGTGTTGAAATAATTAAAATTTCATTAATACCTGCAGACATTATAGTCGAGAGCGGATAATATATCATTGGTTTGTCATAAACTGGCATCATTTGCTTGCTCACGGCAAGTGTTAACGGATGCAATCGAGTTCCTGAACCTCCTGCTAATATAATTCCTTTCATAGTATTTTGTTTTTACATTAAAAAATAATGAATATATTTTACTGCTATAAATAAGTACTTAAATAACTTCTAACTTTCTAAGATAGCCATGCATTTTGCTAAACTCACTTTATAATCAGGAACTAAAACAGCGTATGTATTTTTAATTTTTGATTTATCCAATAAAGAAAAGGCTGGCCTTTTGGCAGGTGTTGGGTAATTTGATCCCCGTATTCCACTTACATCACAGTCAAATTTTCCAATTTCTTGTATCGCCAAAGCAAATTGATACCAGCTAATTTCGCCTTCGTTTGAAAAATTAAAAATTCCAGCTTCCCATTTCGTACCCGCGACAATAGTCATAATTGCAGCCGCTAAATCTGCAGCATATGTTGGACTCCCAATTTGATCGTTTACTACACTTAGCGTATCTCTCTCTTGCATTAAGCGTGACATGGTTTTCACAAAATTATTTCCAAAACTCGAGTACACCCACGATGTTCTGATAATAATAGCATCAGGATTGTTTTTTAAACATGCTTTTTCTCCCGCTAATTTCGTCACCCCATATACATTTATAGGATTCGTTGCTGCTTCTTCGGTTAATGCTATCGAAGAATTACCATCAAAAACATAATCTGTTGAAACATGTATAAATTTACAGTTATTTTGAAAACTCCATCTAGCCATAATCGCAACGGACTGATGATTCAATACATCCGATAATTCAACCTCAGATTCTGCTTTATCAACCGCTGTATGTGCAGCACAATTGATTATTATTTGAGGATTAATTGATGAAATACTTGTTTCTAAAGCATCCAAATTACACAAGTCTAGTTCTTGCCAATCGGTAAAAACCCAGTCAAATTGTGAATATAGTTTTGATAGAACTTTTAATTCCGATCCTAATTGACCGTTTCCTCCAGTGATTACTATTTTTTGCATTAAAATTCACTATTACAGTTTTTAAAATCTGGTAAAACTAAATCTTTCTCCGATACAATTGCATCTTTCAAATCCATTCCCCAATCGATGTTTAATGTAGCATCATCAAAACGTATTCCGCCTTCGCTAGCTTTATTATAATATTGATCACATTTGTACATTACCAATGCAGTTTCACTTACAACAGAGAAACCATGAGCAAAACCTTGAGGCACTAACAACTGCTTTTTATTCTCAGAGGTTAACTTCACTGCAAAAGATTGCCCAAATGTAGGTGAATCTTTTCGTAAATCTACAGCTACATCAATAATTTCTCCTTGTAATACTCTAATTAATTTTGTTTGCGCATAAGGAGGGTTCTGGTAATGCAAACCTCTAAGTGCTCCTTTTTTCGAAAAAGACTGGTTGTCTTGAACAAATGTCATAGTAAAGCCCATGTCATTTAATTTATTACCATTGTATGACTCCATAAAATACCCTCTATCGTCTTCAAAAACAACTGGTATAATTACTACTAAATCTTTTATTGGAGTTTGTTCGATGTTCATTTTTAAAAATTATATGACTTACTTCTCTACTGTTTTTTTAAAATATTTCAGCACCACTTTACGTATTCTATCTTTATCCTCATCAGTCAAATTGGAGCTTGAAGGTAAACACAGTCCATTATTGAACAATTCTTCTGCAGCATTATTCCCATAATAAGGACTTTTTTCAAAAATAGGTTGTAAGTGCATTGGTTTCCATATTGGTCGTGCTTCAACACTGTCATCTTGCAATGCCATTCGTAAGTTTTCACTATTAAATCCTTCACTATTTTTTGGATCAATAATAATGGTCGTGAGCCAATAGTTCGAAGTGGAATCCTCATTCAACGCTTTATGTACTCCTACACAATTAATATCTTTAAACAACAGCTCGTAAAACAAATGATTTGCTTTCCTTAACTTAATGTGTTCATCTAATACTTCCATTTGTGCTTGACCTACTGCAGCACATATATTTGGCATTCTATAATTATAACCTATCTCGTTATGTTGATAATATAAAGTAGGTTCCTTCGCTTGTGTTGCATAGAAAATGGCTTTCTGCTTCACTTTTTGATCTTTCACTACTAAAGCTCCACCTCCGGAGGTTGTTATAATCTTATTACCGTTAAATGAATACACACCAATATCGCCAAAGGTACCGCAGGCCGTGTTTTTATATGTACTTCCCAATGCTTCAGCACTATCCTCAAGAATCGGAATTCCATATTTAGTAGCGACAGCATGAACAGCATCCACCTTATAGGGCATACCGTATAGATGCACTGCAATAATTGCTTTTGGTTTGCTACCTTTTAAAATTCTATCCATTATCGCTTCTTCCAAAGTAATTGGACAAATGTTCCACGTTTCACTTTCGCTATCCACAAAAATTGGTGTCGCTCCTTGGTAAACAATTGGATTAGCCGAAGCAGAAAAGGTCAAACTTTGGCAAATAACTTCATCTCCCTTTTTAACGCCTAACAAAATTAATCCTAAGTGAATTGCTGCAGTTCCGGAACTTAGGGCTGCTACAAAATTTCCTTGACCAATATAATGTTCAACCGCCTTCTCAAATTCGCTAACATTAATTCCTCCCGTTGAAAGACTGTTACTATTTAAAGCTGCTTGTATGTATTTAGATTCCGCTCCCCCTTGGTGAATTGACGACAAATAAATAGGCTTCTTACTCATTTATACTCCATGTATCTGGCGCAAAACGTACATCATCTTCCTTTACTTGACTCAACGGCAGTGTAGAAAACGACATCAGTTTTGAACCACTTTCCAAAGCCACAATTGCATTTGCATAACCTGCAGGCACATGTAAAACTCTTGCATCATCTGCATGCAATATGGTGCTATCAACTACTAAAGTACTAGATGGATTTCCCCAGTCATCAATCTTTACATATCCAATCTTGAAAGAACCAGCGATACAAAAGAAATTTTTACTATCTAATTTGTGTCCTTGCCATGCTCGAATTGGATTCTCATCTGAATTACATATAACATAAAAACGCTCTATATCTGTAAACTTAAAATCATTCACAAAACTGACAGATCCTCTAGCGTCACTAAAGGTATTGCCTTCGATAACTTTAATTACCATAATTACTATTTTAATTTTTTCAATAAATAAAACTTTATGGAATACAGTAAAAATAGTGGTGTAAATAAAACAACGGTCACCAGAATATCTGAATAACGTTGATAGCTCCAAATTGCCGCAGCCGAAACTGCCAGTTGTAAAATAGCATATCCCATTGATACAATACGATGATCTATTTTATATTCGTTGCATAAGATTTGGTAAAAATGCCAGCGATGTGCTTCAGACAACTTCTCTTTTAAAAATATTCTGTGAACAATTGTTAAACTTGTTTCGACCCCATATACAGCAAAAAACAAAACCCAAATAATAGACTCGGTTTTTAGAAACAATTGAAACAATAAGTATAGAATCCAAAAAGCTACCGCTATACTGCCAATATCTCCTGCAAAAAATTTTGCCTTCTTACGATAATTAAAAATTAAAAAGACAGCTGAAGCTAAAACTGGATAAATTATAAAATCATTATTTGCAAATTGCACTATATGATTATTGACATACCACATCGCTCCTAAAATAGAGATGGACATCAATCCTGTGATTCCATTTATTCCGTCCATAAAATTATACGCATTTACAGAACCAACAAAAAAGAAATAGGCAAACACAACACCGTAAACTGGCAATAAATTGAACAAGTCTAAATCCCAAAACAGAAATGTGATCGCCACTACATGTGCAAAAAAACGAACTTTACTAGAAAGGCTCTGGATATCATCCCAAAAACTGATCATACTTACAATGGTAATGCCGATAAAGAACAAATAATTACTTTGTACGTTTTGCCAAAAATACAGCATAGCCGCAAACCAATAAATTATCCCTCCTCCGCGAAGAGTAATTTCAGTATGGGCACTCCTGTGATTGGGTTTATCTATGATATTATATTTGTCTGCAATTTTGAAAAAGACAAGCTCCATTATTAGAAGGAGAGAAAAAATTATTAAATACATCATTAAATTTGTTATGAGAATTATGGAGTTTGAACAGGTAAAACATATAAGAATTCATGAAAAATCAAGAAATTGCTACTGTAGTATAGATGTGAAAGTAGTTTTGTATTACATGAAGTGATACATACATTATTTAAATTTGATAATTATATTCTTTGATGATTCCTAATAATTCTTACAGTAACTTAGCAATATTTGTATATTCTTAATAATTAATTACACCATTAACAATAAATTTTTATGTATTTCAGCCCTTATTTGAATAGTTTAAAAAACTATAATGCTAATATTGCGAAGCCTAACTTTATGGAAAATAAATCATGACTCAATGAAAAATGTTCAATAATACCACAAGTGTTTTAATTAAATAATTTAGTAATAGTAGCAAAATCAAATTTTCTCATTTAAATTTAAAAGAGTTAAATGTTTCTATTAATCCTTCTATTGAAGAATACGGCAAATTCTTCCCTATTGATTTTACAACTTTTTTATTACAAACCACATAGTTTTCTGTAAGTTTTTGTAAACGTTCTGAATTAATAGGCAAATGCAAGAAATCACCCATTTTAGCAGTAGCTTTAATAAATGATGCAGGAATATTTAGAATTATATTTTTCCTTCCTAAACTTTCACCTATTATATTAATTAGATTTTTTGTAGATATTGGCTCATTATCAGAAACATTATAAATTCCAGAAGGAATATTGTGATTTGACAATATTTCATTGATTACAAAACAAAGATTTTTAATGCTTAAAAAGGATCGACTATTTTGAAAATTACCCAATGGCCATGGTATGCCTTTACTTACTAATTGATACAATAAATTTAAATTCCCCTTATTACCAGGACCATGAATCATACAAGGTCTTAAAATATAAATTCTTTTATTACTAGGAAGATTTCTCGATAGAATATAATTTTCAGCTTGGTGCTTAGCAATACCATAATGGGTCTTAGGATCAGCAACTGACTCTTCTGTCAAAACCCCTTTTACTTGATCTGAAACAGCTTTTACAGTACTCATAAAAATAAATACAGTAGCATCAGAGATCAAAAATGTATCGAATAATTGCTTGGTCAGTTCAAAATTAGCATCATAATATTCTTGTGGACTGGAGACTTTTTTTAAATCATGGGCTTTCCCTGCTAGATGAATAACAGCACCACAACTATAATCAAATTTTTGATTTAAAACATATCGAACCCTTAATGGCTGGATTTCATAGTCATCCTTTAGATAGTTTTGAAGATTAGAGCCAACAAAACCGGAACCACCAGTAATTAATATTTTCATTTATATAATTTATAAAGCTAATTATCTCTGAGTAAGATAAGCATTTTAATTTTGTCAAATTAAAGTAAATCTACCAAAATGATAAATACAATTTTATAAGGAATTATAAAATAAATACAATCTCATATCTTGTAAACTTTAATCATTAAAACCTTATCGACGACATGAACGACTACAGCTGCCGATCTATTAAAAAATTTTTATAGGGTAAATAACCTGGTATCTTTTTTAGAGCAAATAAAAATGTCCCTATATTTAAAAGAACAAAAAAAAAGAACAAAAAATACCTTCTTTTTTTAACTTCTTCAATAAGTAAATCAGAAATTATAACTATTTCAAAAATTCTAAAATAAACATAAATCCTAGTTAAATCAGAATGTTCGGACAAAAGATTTAAAATTATGATTGAACAGCAATGTAATATTAAAAAATATTTTTGATATGGATGTGAAAATCCATGCTTTTTGTAATAAAACAAAATAAAAAAAGCTACTAGATTCAAAACAATTATTTTCAAGATATCAACTGGCATTTGTTGGTCTGAAAAATAATAACTATATCTCATGTTTTCAAATAGTTTTCCGAAAATTGAGATGAATTGAAGCTTTGCTAGTATAAAGGACAAAATCATACAAATCCCTAAGAATTCAAATTTAATTTTATCTGCATAATGATAAACCATATAAAAAAGAAAAAAAGGAACGAAACAAGTTCGATGTATTGATATCCCAATAAACATTAACACAACATAAATTAAATACTTTTTGTTCAACAAAAAATTAAAAGCATAAAAACTAATTGCTACTGAAAATGATTGCCTAATTAGTGTAAATGAGGCCAAATATAAACTTGGAATTATTATAAAAAATAGTAAAGCAACATTTGTATTAGTTGTATATTTTTTTAGACCTAGATAAACAAATAAACAAGTAAAAAAAGAAAAAGTAAAGAATAGAGTAGAATAATCTAAATTTAGTTTTCTAAAAACATCCATAATTAAGACATACCCAAATTCAAAATCATCATCTCTTGTTTTATTCTGATACCAAGAAACGTAACCCATATAATCAATTCCAACATTTTTACGAAATCCTGAAATCAAAACAATAAGTAAAAATAAAAAAAATCCTATTTTATCAGTATGTTTGGAATTAAAATATCCTAACACTGCAATTCCTAAACAAAATAAAATAAATAAAATATAAAAAATCATTAAAATGTGTTTTTTGAAAAAGAAGTATGATGTTTTCTTGTAATAAAAATTTTGTTACTATTTTTAAAAGCACTGTCCTATTCTTAAGTAAATAATAATGTGAATAAAGCCTATGTTTTACAAGTAATATAAAAATATTTAAAAATTATTTTTATATAAATCTAAATAGTCTTTTGACATTTTATCTCTAGAAAACAATTTAACTCTTTCTAAAGCATTTACTGAAAAAGTTTCATACAAAGATTTATCATTAATTACATTTTCTATGGCTAATTTTAAACTCTCTGAATTAAGCGGCTGAACTGTAAGTCCGGAATATCCGTCCAAAGATACAAATGGCACGCCCGATTTTAAGTTAGTGTTTATGACAGGTAAGCCATTAGCCATTGCTTCTAGTTGCACTACTCCAAAAGCCTCCGCTTCATTAATAGATGGTAACACAAACAAATCAGAATTTTTATAATGTTCAGTTAACTCGTCATCGCTAACATTTGAAAAAAAAGTGACTTTATCTTTAATATTCAAATCATTTACCAGAGATAGTAGATTTTGAAATTCTTCTCCGTCACCTACTATATTTAGTTTAACCTCTAACTTTTCTATAGATCGTATTAAAAATTCTACGCCCTTGTATTTTCTTAGTTTGCCAACAAAGAGTATTTCAAAACATCTATTATCTGGAAATTTTCTGGAATTAACAGATGAAAATTTAGGGTCAAAACTAAGTGGTATTGTTTTAATTTTATTCTTATGTTTCTGAAGTATTGTTGACGCTTCAAAAAGCTGGGGAGAAGTTACAATTATAGCATCTGCTCTTTCGAGCAGTTTTTCAATCATTGGATTATAAATTTTTTCAATCCAACTCCATCTTGAATTTTTAATATTAGCATGCCAAGTAAAAATAAGTTTTTTACCTGACATTAATTTTAAATATCTCAACAAGGTAAATTCCATAGTTGGAAATGGATAGTGATGATGAATTACATCACTATCTTTTATTAAACTTTTTAATAATGGATATCTGAAATTTAAAGGTTGACTCTTCAAATGCACTGGGGTGATTTCTTTGACAATAATTTCCCTTCTCTTTTCTTGTATAGACCTCACAAAATTACGCTTATGATTATTTGAATAAACCGTAAAATCTACCTCTCCTGTATTATCAACAATCCCCTCAACAATATTTTTAACAACCGTTTCCATACCTCCTTGACAAGGATCGTAATATTTAACAATTTGAAGAACTTTCATACTTAATTTTTAAGTGTATTTTATTTGAAATAAAATTATAAAAAGGAATTTTCAAAAGTCGTATCCACTGAAATAAATTTATTATTCTTCTGATACCTAATTAGAAATCCTAGATAAAAAATATTTGAATTGAAAGAACCAATACAAATCGATGCTTTCCTTAACATTTCTAATTCATATAAGAAAAAATAATATGAATTTATTTTCACACTATTATCTAAGCTATTAAAATCAGATTGTAAGTGCCCTTCTTGATCACTACTAACAAATGAGCGTATATCAATATTGGGGTATACAGCTAATAAACGATTTTTAATTATCTGAAAATAAGAATAGGTATCTGTCATTATGTAAATGTTCAGATTATCATTGCCGCTTTTCTTTATTTCATCAAAACAAATCTCTAAATATTGCTCAACAGATGATGGTGTTCTACCAAGTGTTAAAGATTCCTCGACCTTATCACCACCACGAATTTGAATGGACAAATCAGGTATAAAATCTTGACAACACAAATCTCTTTCAAATTGCTTAAATATATTTTTAGTATCTAATGTATATTTCCAATAAATTTCTAATGAATTTTCATTTACTTTATTATAATTTGATAAAAAAAATGAATTTATATCTTTATCAAAATTAAAATTTTTTATAAAATGATTAGACTTAAGTCCCGTCAAATAGAAAAAAGAATAAGAAATTTTATCAATCAAAGTAAAATTACCATATAGATTAAATTTTACCAAAGATTTAAAATCGTCTACAGGTATTATTTGAGTTATATTAGTTCTCTCAATAAAGTTAGGTAATTCAACAACAGAAAAAAGATTAAATTCTTTTCCAATAGAGTTATACCTATCCTGAAGGATTAAATTATAATCATTATGATAACAAAACATTGCTGACTTTAAATAGTTGACAATATTACTTCCAAAACCCCATTCTCTAGTACAAAAGTATTTATAATTCACAGAAATATTTTATTTATAACATTATTAATTCTTGTAATCCTTAACCAATTTTATTTACTTCTTAAAACTTTAGCATATAAAGCCGAAGTCTTTAAACACATTGCATCCGAAGAAAAAAAACTCTTGTGAAAATCTTTAGATTTTTGAGAAAATTCACTAAAATTGGTTTCTAAAATTGTATTTAAATAATTTTCAGCCTCTGCTATTTCACCAATTGTATATAAAAAACCTGTTTCACCATGATTTACTAAATCAATATTACCTATAACTTCAGTTGCAACAACAGGCAACCCAAGAGCCATCGATTCTAAAATAGCCATTGACAAACCTTCCCATCTGGCAGTAGAAAGGTATATATCTGCAGCAGCAAAATAATGTAAAGGATTAAGAACATTACCAGTAAATACAACATTTTTCACTTTAGAATATAGACAATAGTCTTCACATTCTTTCCTTTGTTCTCCATCACCCAAAATCACAAAAGTATAATCTGTCATTTTTTTTGCAATTTCGCAAAATTCCAGTGTGTTTTTTTGATAATCAAATCTTGAAGCTGTTATGATTACCTTACATTCTACACAGTTTAATTGCTTCCTCTTTTCAACTCTCCATTCAGATCTTTCTATATCTGACACAACTTTAGTACCATTATTAATAATCTCCGAAGATACATTGTCCCATAAATTTAATTGTTTTGCATAGTCCGATTCTGTTTTAGATACAAAAATTACTGCATTAATTAAATAACTAAAAAAACGTTCAAACTTAATGTAGAATGTGTTTATTAATCCACTTTCAATCTTCTTATTTATTCCGTGCGGTGTATGTATTACAGCAACTTTAGTGCATAAACTTAATAATCTACAATAAAAACCTGCTCCTTTCCCATGTCCATGTAATAAATCAATTTTATTTTTCTTAATATATTGTAAAACAGAAAAAAAGGATTTGAGAGTGTATTTGCGATGTGGCAAAAATGTAACCCTTCCTAGTGTAAGTTCCTCAAATTTATGATAATAAGGGCCTTGGGTAGGGCACGCAACATGCATTTCATATTGCCCTGAAATTCCGCTTATGAGTTGAAATATATGCTCAGGACCACCTCCTATTTCACTAGATATTGTTAAGTGGAGTATTTTTTTCATCTAATATTATATTTTGTTCTTTAAAAGCTAAACAAACGATTAAACCCATCAGCGGATATGCAAACATGGAAAAATAATTGCTACCGCCTATTGCGTTGCCAAGAAAAACCACGAAACTAATTGTATAAATCTTATATTTAAAATCATAGTAAAATGATTTAACCAAAATCCAGATTGACATGATGAGTAAAATCCCCCCCCCTTGCATAAATGAATTCAGTAAAAAACTTTCATAAAATCCCTCACCTGTTGCTACCGTCAATGATTTTGTGCTTAATCCAAAACCTAAAAACAAAGATTTAGGATTATCAAATACAACATTAATTGAATTAGAATACAATTCCAATCTTTTATCTGCCGATCCGTCTAACTCACCATCATTTGCTGTAAATGATTTTAGAAAAACTATATAACCGAGTAAAATAATAAATAATATAGCGAATACAGCAGAAATCTTTTTAAAATTCACTTTTTTCATGTAAACCAGTACAATTGATAAAATTGCTGCTCTCGAAGTTGTTCCTACAGCACCTAATATAAAAACTATCTTTTTCAATTTTGAATTCATAACTGAAGGTATACATAGTATCAGTGCGAGTAGATAACCTATCGGAACTTGGGAAGAAGCTGCACCTTCCGGCTCAAAAGGAGATCTAATCCTATAAGAATCTGAACCATAAAAGAAATTTAGTATGTCAAAAGGATTAACTAATATATTTAATAAAATTCTTGACACGCTATATAAAATAAAAATGAAGTTAATGCTAACAACAGATTTCATTAATTTCTGTATATTAATATAATCAAAGCTCGTAAAACTAAGAACTGCCAATACAAACAATAAAGTTCTGACTCCAATTAATAGGCCTTCAAGATCGTTATTTATGAGATAAAATATACCTATAAATAGAAAAAATCCAGCAAAAAACAAATCAGCAATAAAAAATCTTAAAATATTTCTATTTATTTTATACTTAAAGCTTATTAAAGATAGTGCCGCAATTTCCTGCACACCAATATTAAAGCCTCCAATAGCTATTTTAGGTAACAACCAACCACATATAAAAAAAATAGCTAAATAATTTTTAATTGATGAGAAAGAAATCTTAAAACTTTTATCTATTATCATTAGTTTAAACTGCTAAAACAAGTAATTTCATACTCTAACCACATTTACTATATCAGATTACATTGGTTGTTTTTGCGCCAATCCTAATTTAAAAAATAATATAAAACTTTAGTGAGAATTAAGCAAGCACTGTTCTATTATTTAATTTATTTTTCACCTTTAGATACGACCACGCAAATAAATAACTACCAAAAGTTACTGTAATTAACATGATCGGATAAAACAGCCATTTATTATAATCTAAACCTATTTTATTTAATATTTTATCTACTAAAACAATAATAAAAGGGTGAATTAATTAAATTTCTAAGGAATAAAACCCCAACTTCTTCACTCCAGTAGCAACATTATTTTTTATTTCAAAAAAAAGAGTTGACATTTTATAGAAAATCAATATTTCTATAAAGCAAAAAAAGGGATTAAAATAGTTACTTAAAAACCCATAATATTTGTGCAAATTAGTATTAATCATTTTGTCAAAAAATAGATAACTAGGCTCAAATAACATTAGACTTAAAAGTGCAGCAAGTACAAATCCTGATTTTAAACTTATACGATTAATTATTCTATGTCTATTTTCTAAAAAAAAGAATCCTAATACAAACCAAAAAAAATGACTAAACATAATTGGAATGGAATCATTATCATAACCTAGACTACTTGCATAATAACTTAAATATTTTGAACCTTCAAAATTCCAAACCATTTGAATGCCAAAAGCAAAAAATAAAAAATAAAAAATAAATTTTAAACTTTTTATATAAATATAATATTACAGGATAAGCAATATAAAACTGGAATAAAATACCAAAATACCACAAGTGATAGAATGCACCTCCTGTAATTAATTTATAAACAATCCCTACTAAACTTAAATCAACAGACTATCCTTGACTGTAATTAAACGAAGCTAATAAAATGATATAAAAAAAAGAAAATATTATGTACATAGGTAAAATTTTACTAAAACGTTGCTTAAAAAAGGAGCATACATTTACAGTAAAATAATTTTTATATAAAACTAGTCCGCTAATAAAAACGAAACATGGAACAGCAAAAATAGCGAACTTTGCTAGGTAACTAATTACTATTTTTAAAGTACTCTCTCCTTCAATTCTAGAATAAAACCCAAGAACATGAATAGAAATTACAGCTAGAGCTGAAATCCCACGTAAATAGTCAAGTTCAACAATTTTCTGTAATTTACATTTATCATTATTAGATTTGTTCATAAGTAGATTTAAAAAATGCATAATACTGATTTGTAATCACTTCTAAATTATACTGATCATAGACATGTTCAGTATAATTATTTTTTATATTATCAGCTCCATGTTTGAGATGATAATCTAAGCCTATCAATAAACTTTCTTTATCATGCACAATACTACCTAATTGTCCGTTTTCTAGAACTTCATATGCCACTTCAAAATCCATACTAACAACAGGTATGGATAAGTATAAAGCCTCTACTAAAACTAACCCAAAACCCTCAAATCTAGCTGGATGAACAAGTAAGCTAGCATTGAGGAGGTAAGGATAAGGATTGTTTTCATAACCTGTTAAAATAACATGGTCTTGTAAATCTAATTCCTTAATTTTTGAATCTATTTGTCTTCTTAAAGATCCTCCGCCCACAAAAACCAAAACGATATCTTCAGATATCAGTAAATCTTTGACAGACTCTATCAAAAAAATATGATTTTTCTGAATTTCCAATCTCGCAATAGTTACGATAAATTTCCTTTGTTTAATTTTCTCTAAAAAAGAATCAGGTAGTTTATCCTGACATTTAATTTTAATTACTTCAAAATCTATTGGATTATAGATGACTTTGCAAATAGTAGAAGGAATGTTAAAATTAGAAATTAAATCTTTTTGTGTCGTTTTAGAAACAGAAATAATTAGATTGCTTCTTCTAAATAAATTGCGAACAAAAAACTTAAAAACAAATCCAAATCTACCAATATCATTAATATAAATAGAAGTTATGTTATGTTCGACAAGTATAAGTTTAATAGGATATAACAACTTTATTAAAACACAATGAATGTTTGAATGGGTAAGGTGCGAAACAAGAAGATCAATTTTATTTTCTTTAATAACTTTACGCATGTTGTAAAGTCGGGAAAAAAAATGATTTTTTGAATCAACATTCAATACCGTAACCTTAGTATCTAATTCACCGATCCACACTGAATTTTTTTTATCAGTTATTAAAAAGTAACTGTCGTTGCTATTGCAAGTCAGTTGCTTCAACAAGTTCAAAATTACTTTTTCGGCTCCACCAACATTCAAAATCGGTATATAAAAGGCTATTTTCATTAATTACTAATTGTATTTACAGAGAAGACCGACGCTTAAAATATTTTTCTTAAAATCCTAAAACAAAAATCAAAATTGGAAAAACTAAAAGGATTACGCCAAAGCATTAGAGCAAAAAATTTAAATGAAGTAACTATTTCATAGTTCATAAGATGATAATAGAAATTCTTTTTATACCAAACCCATAATGACAAATTTTTCACCTTCCTATTTCCTAAATTACTATTTAGTAAATGTTTTTCTATAACTTTATATTCACTTAACAAATGAGCTTTACGATTTTTAGATAGCCCATTTTCATTCATTCTATAATAACAATCAAACTTCTTGATTTTTTTGAAATCGTATTTTTGACCAATTCTAATCCAAAGGTCCCAATCTTCTGTCCCATTCAAATCTTCAGAAAAACCGTTGAACTCCTTGATTATTTTAGAAGGGACGACAGCAGTAGATAATATTATAAAATCGTAGATTAGAATCAAATTTCTATTGTCGATATCTTCAATAGACTCGGTGTATCTACTAGGAACAGCAGTGTTAATGTCGTTAACGAATTCTAAAGCATTTGAATAATAAATACCTATTTCTGATCCAACAGCATCTACTATATTTTGTAATTTGTCGCTTGACCAAATATCATCTGAATCTAAAAATGCAATGTATCCATTTGAGGAGTTTGATATACCATTGTTTCGTGCACTACTAACTCCTTTATTAACTTGTTGCAATACTTTAACTCTAGGGTCCTTATTGTTACTTATCAAGTTAAATGTATTATCAGTCGAACCATCATCAATTATAATTAATTCAAAATGGGGATAAGTCTGATTTAAAACACTTTCAATAGATTCCTCAATAAACAAACCTACATTATAAGCAGGCATAATAATAGAAAATGTAGTCATGGTTCTTTATTTGTATTATCTTTAAGTAATTTGATAAATGAATTAACAAAAAAAAGATCCGTGAATTGACCTTGATGACTTTTTTCCTTTTTCAAAAACTTGTTAATATTATCCAAGTATATTTTATACTCTCTTTCGTTAATGCTTTTTATATAATAATAAAGATCATCAAGTGTTTTATAATTCCTATAATCAATAAAACAATTCTCAGGAATATGCTCAGTTACGTTAGGTGCCCCAAAATAAATCGGTACAGTTCCCGAAGCAAAACCATCCCAGATCTTTTCAGAAATATAACCAGTAGGACCTATTGCATTTTCAAAACAGACGGAGAACTTATACTTACTCATCAAATCCTTTTTATCATCAACTTCACCTTTCCAGCTTGAATAATATTCTTTGATTTTAGATCTAAACCAATACAATTTTCTTCCGTTAAATAATCTAAGAATAGGGAAATTACTTGGGAAATAATATATATCCCAACCTTGTCCAAATAAATCAAAATCCTGTGGATGTAATTTTTCGAAAAATCTGATTACTTTTCTTCTTTCTGAATATAACTCATTTTTTCCTATAGCTCTTTTGTTTCTTGCAACCATCACCAATAATTTTTTTTTATTGATCAGATCGATATTAGTTGAAACATTATCTATATAATGAACATTAAATTTGAAATATTTTTTATTATCTACATAGTCATCATTCCAAGTAAAAATATAATTAAATAACTTATGATTCGACAATTTCCAATTATCCGGATGAATCAAAGGTCCTTCTTCTATTATTAAAATTTTTGGAATAGCACTTTCAAATACATTCTTTACTATTGGATTACTTATTATTGGAAAATCAGAAAAGACCACAAAACTTATCTCTTCAAAATCAGTAACTTTATCTAATGAAATAATTTCTATATCATTATTTATACATTCACTATATAGAGTATTCCATTTTTTAAAGATTCCATTTGCAACAACTGAATCTGGATTTAGAAACATTTCCATTCCTAAACAATTCTGCTCGTAAAAAGACCAAAAAGCAATTTTCATAATTATTTTTTATATTAAAAATCAAAAATTCAGAAGATTCAAAATCTTTTGTACAAACCGCCTATCGATTTTATTGATATTTTCATATCTAAATTAAAAATCTATCGAATGAAAATGAGATATTATCATATTTAATACCATTTGAAAAAAAAGCAATTATCTTTTCAACGGCGTTATTTAGTATTCTTTTCTCTTATTTAAAAGTACTCGGCAATGATTTTTACTAAAATCAAACTGAGAAATCCTAGTTTTTTAGTAAATCTATAACTTCCTTAAGTACTTTCTTATTCAAAAAATATTGAAAAAATCCAAATAGTAAAATATATGTCGAAGCAAATAATAATTTACCAGTAAATTGATATTCATTTGCATTTATAAAATATAAAATCAACATCATTATTATATAGAACGCAAAACTCGTTATAAATTTATTATGAGGGAAAATAAATTGTAAAACATGATTTTTATTTATGAAAATAGGTAAGAAAATAAGAGGAACTGACATTGTGCCGATTAATGTACCAAGTGCAACACCCTCTACACCTATGGTTTGAACTAATGCCACAGACGCTATGAGATTAACAATAGCTTCAAAAATTGTAATATAAACAAGTCCCTTAAGTAAATTTAAAGTCGTTAATAAATTTGACATTACGCAAACACAAGCGAAGACCAGCCCATATGCACCTAAAAAGAAATACAAAAGAGAGCCCCCATACAATTTATAATCTCCCAACCACAGAAAAATTATATCTTTAGCAAATAGCCATCCTATCAACCAAACACATACTGCAATGAAAGGAATTGCGATAATATTAAAAGTAAAAAACCGCTCTAATTTAATCCAATTTTTTTCTCGAAAATATCTCCCATAATACGGAATTATTACACCAAAGAATAGTCCAAATGCCATAAATGAAAAAGAAAATAGCCTAAATGCTGTTGAATATACAGCAACTTGTTGAAAATCTAAATATCTTGAAACAATAATATTATCCGTATTCCAAACTATCAATGAACCCATCCCTGCAGCAAACAATGAAAGTCCTGGTTTATAAATCGTTACTGCTTTTACATTATTTTCAAATCTAAAAATATTATCTATCTTGGAAATTTTTACTGCAATGATAAAACTAATAATATTTATTAATAACAAAGAACAACCGGATAAAATAGATAAAAATACTAAATCTTCTTTAAAATAAATTAAGACTATTAACGAAAGGAAATTAACCAAAATACTTGCAAATTCAAATATCTTGGAAATGTAAACTTTATTCTCTGCAATAAATACCGAGCTTGATATTTGAAATGGAACTCTTAGAATAAAAAATGCCATCAAAATTAAAGATGAAAGCCTGATTTCGTTTGTGAAATTATTTAGCCAGGTACTAAAAGTTAGCGCGCCAAAAAAAAAAAGCATTCCTACTAGCAATAATGCAAAACATATATAAGACAAAATTTTAAAACCTTTTAAAAATAGTCCACCTTTCTCAATATCTTGATTCGATTGTGCGAGAAGATTGGTTACCGCGGTAGGTATTCCAAAATTTGCAATTGTCAAAAAACTGACCATCGTCTGAAGTACAATCCATGTACCATATCTTTCAGTACCCAAATAATGTAAAGCTATAGGAATATATAGTATGTTCATGCCAACTGACAGTACAATATGAGCATAAGAAGAACCGAGATTTATTAAAATATTTTTAGATCTCATGCCTTTTTTTTAAAATATTTATGTTAACTGATTTCAATTAGGATTATCTTTATGTGTTATTTTTATTTATACAAAATTTTCAACTATTTCAATAATAGCTTAACGTAAATAATTTAATTGTTTGATATCATATCATGTGAAAATATAAATGGATAGATAAAGAGTTTTAAAAACTGAATCACTTCCTATAAAACAACTTACTGAAGTAGTAGAAATTATTTTCTTAAAACACTTAAAATTATCAGCACAGAATAATCTATTTAAAAATATTAAATCAGTTAGGATACAATCTCCTTATTAGGAGCAGAAATTTAACTTATCTTTTATAATTTCAATAATTTTACGAAAGCTATTTCGCCTACTTAAATTTAGTTATTAAATAGATAAGAATAGTTACACTTTATTTTCCCAAATATAAAATAATAAGTTAGCCAGCAGCAAATGTTATTACTACCGTATATTTATTTAGTTTAGATGGTGCCGTTGATCCTAATTAAGCAATTACCTTTTTAAAATGGAAGATAGAAATAACATTTTATATTATTATTTAAATGGCACAAACAATTCATAAGTACAACGTACAACCTAACAGTTAATTGATGCACAACTTATAGAGCTATACTTTTTTTAAAAAGTAATAGATCAAACAATCTATCGAGTACTTTCGTTTTTATTTAAGAATATTTCTTAATAGATTCTCAAATCACTTTCTACCATTTCTTTAACCAACGCTGCTAAATCATATTGAGGTTTCCAACCCAATTGCGTTTTGGACTTAGTCGGATCACCTATTAATAAATCCACTTCCGTAGGACGATAATATTCTGGATCAACACGAACGACTACTGAACCAATTTCTAGTTGATACAAAGGATTATTACAAGCCGCTACTTTAGCTACTTCGCTTTCATTTTCTCCTTCAAAAGTCAACTCAACTCCTATTTCACCAAAAGACATAGTAACAAAATCTCTAATATAAGTAGTTACACCTGTAGCTATTACATAATCTTCTGCTACATCTTGTTGCAAAATTCTCCACATCGCTTCTACATAATCTTTAGCATGTCCCCAATCTCTTTGGGAATTTAGATTACCCAGAAATAAACACTCTTGTTTTCCTTTGGCTATTGCCGCAGTAGCCATCGTAATTTTTCGTGTTACAAAAGTTTCGCCTCGTCTTGGTGATTCATGATTAAATAAAATACCATTACATGCAAACATATCATAAGCCTCACGATAATTTTTAGTAATCCAAAAACCGTAAATTTTAGCTGCTCCATAAGGCGAACGCGGGTAAAATGCAGATTTCTCATCATAAAAACCAGCTGCGTTTTTGTTCTCAGCTAAACCACCGTATAATTCAGAAGTAGAGGCTTGATAAATTCTCGTTTTTTTACCTAAACCTAGAATCCTAACTGCTTCTAAAATTCTTAAAGTACCCACTCCATCAACATTAGCCACATACTCTGGAGAATCGAATGAAACTTTGACATGAGACATTGCTCCGAGGTTATAAATCTCATCTGGTTGCACTTCTTGAATAATTCTAATAATATTAGTAGAATCGGTC
This sequence comes from Flavobacterium faecale, assembly GCF_003076455.1. Taxonomy (NCBI): domain Bacteria; kingdom Pseudomonadati; phylum Bacteroidota; class Flavobacteriia; order Flavobacteriales; family Flavobacteriaceae; genus Flavobacterium; species Flavobacterium faecale. The sequence continues at coordinate 1,756,252 of NZ_CP020918.1, read as the reverse complement.
AAATCACCGTAATGTAATTTAAAATTAACATGTTTTTCATGTTGATCTTGATAGATATGATCTATACGTTGTGTATTGAAAGAAGAGGCACGGCGTTTAACACCATGAACCATATATCCTTTTTCTAATAATAATTCTGCTAAATATGAGCCGTCTTGACCTGTGATACCAGTTACTAATGCTACTTTCATTTTATTTATTTATTATCAAATTCATAATCCAACAAGTAAACGAAATCACTTATTAGATTATCAAATTCTTATATTATAATTTTATTGCTTTATAACTCTCACTATTTTCTAAAAACCATTTGTAGGTTTTCCGAATTCCTTCCTCTAATGCCACCTTGTGTTTCCAACCCAAACTGTGCATTTTTGAAATATCCATTAATTTTCTTGGAGTTCCATCCGGTTTGGTACTGTCCCATTCAATTGTACCTTTATGGTCAATTACTTTTTGAATGGTTTCTGCAAGATTTTTAATGGTTAGGTCTTCACCTGTTCCTACATTGTATAAATGTTCTGGTAATCTATTTTCTAAAGCAAACATGACAGCTTGTGCCATATCATCAACAAAAAGAAATTCGCGCATTGGTGTTCCACTTCCCCATAAAGAGACAGTCGCGTTATTATTTAATTTAGCTTCATGAAACTTACGAATCATGGCAGGCAATACATGAGACGATGTCAAATCGAAATTATCATGTGTTCCGTACAAATTTGTAGGCATTAAGCTTACATAATCTTTACCAAATTGTTTTCTTATAGCTTCACAAGTTTTCACTCCTGAAATTTTAGCAATAGCATACCACTCGTTTGTTGGTTCTAGAGCATCTGTTAATAAATACTCTTCTTTAAGAGGCTGTGGTGCTAACTTTGGATATATACATGAACTACCTAGAAATATAAATTTCTCAACACCTAAATTCAAAGCTGAACTTATCAAGTTATTTTGAATTTGCATGTTCTCCATTAAAAATTGATATGGAAAGTCATTATTTGCCAAAATACCTCCTACTTTTGCAGCAGCATCAATAATAATCTCTGGTTTTTCAGTAGTTAAAAAATCAATTACTGCTTGTTGGTTTTTTAAATCTAATTCTGCACTTGTTCTCCCTATTAAATTATCATAACCTTTGGCACTAAGTGTTCTCCAAATTGCACTCCCGACCATACCTCTATGTCCGGCTATATAAATTTTTTTATTGGTATTCATATCACTATTTATAACAAATTTGAAATTATCTTCTTAATAATCAAAAAGAAAATAACTAATGACCCCGCTAGAAATCCACCGATTATAATAGCTTTCAATTTTCCCAATTTCTCTTTCTTTAAAGGTAAAATAGGAGAATCAATAATTTGAATCAAGGGAGTTTCTTTTCTAAGGGTTACTTTGGCTAATTCAGTCTGTTTGATTAATTCTGTTAATATACCAGTATTTGTTTGCACATCTACTTGTTTTCTAACAGAAGGGGCTCTTCTAATATTCAAAGCGGGATTCAGTCCAAAGGTGTTATCCGTGGCAACAGCTACACCATTAATGGCACTATTCAACTGCAATCTGACAGAATCCATTTGTTTAACTAATATATCCATATTCTCACGCGCTTTCTTGCTTTTGGTATCAATATAAAAATCTGATACTTTTTTTGCTAACGCTTCTGCAAAATACTTAGCGAATAATTCATTTTCAGAAACAACATCTATACTAATAATATCTATTTTTTTATCTCTTTGTCCAACGGAAAGGGAACCTTTTGACAAATTGCCATAAATAACACCTAAAATACTATCTTGAGCACGTGTGAAACCTTTTCTATCTGATTTAGGTACAAATGAAATACTTTTAAAATTAGGTTTTTTATTCCATGATGTTCTCCAATCATTATTTTGAATGTACATTTCAGCAAGAGAAATATTCTTCCCTTCAAAATTAACAGGCATCAATAAAGTTTGCTCTACCATATTCCTTGACTTAAATAATTCAGTCAAATTGGCTCCTTCAAAGATACCCCCCCCACTTCCGCCCAGATCAAATCCAAAAGAACTCGCTAAACTAGCAGCTCCTACTATACCGCCACCGCCACCACTTTCCAGGGCAAAAGATAAAGTAGCTGTATAAGTAGGTTTTTTAGAAAAAGAATAAGTTAGTCCTATAATTGATCCAATTATACCTGCTACGATTATAACTTTCCAATTCGATACTAAATAACTATAAGTATTCTTAACTTTTTTAAATAATTCTTTCAAAGAAATATCGTCATTACTATTTTTTTCTTCCATTATTTATCTGTTTAACAATAAAAAAGTTGTAATAACTCCTGCAATACTTACAAAAACAGACCCTACACTAACAATTTCTGCAGTAGTCATTTTCTTTGCAACTGGTTTCTCAGGAATTACAATTTGAGAACCTGGACTTACTGTTGGAAAAGAATTGAAAAACAAGAAATGAGAAGCAACATCAGCACGACCATTTGGATAGATAATATAGGCTTTTCTTTTCCAGCCTTTCGCGTCTATCCCCCCAGCAGAATTTAAATAATATTTTAAACTTTTCCCCTGTACATAGGGTATTTCAGAAGTCAAAAGAACATTTCCTGCCACCTTTACACCTTCCGCAAATTTTTCAACTATAATTTCATCGCCAGCCATTAAAGAAACGTTTGCCAAATCGTTTTGATTTTTTAAAATACGCTTCCAGTCAATTGGTATAGTTAAATACTTAACTTCATTTACTAATTTGTCAACGACTTTTGTATTAATTGTATCATTATCTCTTTTAGCAATACTAAAATTGACTGCTTTCAAATCCTCTATTTGAGCTTGCTGGATAGGCCTCTTAATTTTTACACCTTCGTTATTGGCTAAAGCAGTTAATCCACCCGAACGTGTAATAACATCATAAACTTTTTCTTTTTTGGATGCCAAAACATATTTACCTGGATAGCTTACTGAACCGCTAATTGTAACCGATTCTGGTCTCTCATACATACCCATTCTACGAATAGTAACAACATCATAGGGTTCCAATTTAAAATTCTTAACTTGTTCATTGTCCTCCGGTGATATTTCTAAGTTAAATAATTGCGCTTTACTTAAATTAGTATTATCAATTTCTTCTGACTTAATCATACGAGCGATTTCTACTCTTTTTGAAGCTGACCCTGATAAACCACCTGCTTGAATCAATAAATCATTTAAACTTAAATTTTCGTAAAAATTATATTCACCAGGATTACGAATTTCACCATCTACCGTTACTTTAAATTCATCTACAAAATCAAGTACAGAATAAACCGTCACAATATCTTCTTTTTTCAACAGAACATCTTGTTCGGTATTTCCGTTTAAAGCCTCAACCAAATTAACTTGGACAATCTCTGTAGTTAAATCGGGCTTTAAACGTATGATTCTTGCTCTTTTCGCGTAAGCATCTTCTTTTAAACCATCTGCCTTAGCGATCAAATTAGAAATTCTCATTCCTTCATAAAACGAATACGTATCTGGTCTAAAAACTGCACCTCGTACCTCAATACGATTTTCAAAACGATTTAATATTTTAGTAATACGATAGACATCTCCAGAAAGTGGCTTATAAGAACCGAAATCACCAGCCTTTATATCCTTAACTTTAAATTCAGTTCCTGTTTTTTGAGTAACATTAACTGAACCTTTATAGGCCAACTCGTTAAAACCAGAAGTAAATGACAAGAGATCTTTGAACGTTTCTCCAACCTTCATTTCAAAAACACCTGGACGTTTAACTTCTCCTTCAACCGTTACTCTGCTTGTGTATGATGGTATACGAATGACATCATTATCCTTCAAACCAACATTATCAGATTGATTACCGTTCAATAAAAAATTGTAAACATCAATTATCCTAATTACTTTATTATTGCGTAACAATTCTATATTTCTATAAGAACCATTAATTCCTGGCCCGCCTCCCATAAACAAAGCATTATAAACCGTTGATAATGAAGAAACAGAATAATTTCCAGGTTGTTTACTACCTATAATAGTCACCTTTATGGTTCTAATACTTCCAAGACTTACACTTACATGTGACTGCCCCGAGTTAATTGTACTATAAATCGACGAAAGCGAATTTTTTATTTTTTGAGTTGCTGCTTCAATGGTCATTCCGAATACCGAAATCTGACCAACATAAGGAACATAGATTTTACCTTCAACACTTACAGGTAGATTTCCATTATACTCTTGTACTCCATATACACTAACAGCTAATTCATCACCAGGCCCTAGAATATAATTAACAGGTGTAGCCAATTTTAAATTGGGTTCAAAATTCAAACTGCCACTATCAAAAAGATCAGAGCCAAATATTGTCATATCTCCACCAGTTACGAAGTCCTTCTTAGCATTAACAATCTTGTCTTGTTTTCTACCAGCAACTCCCTTATCATTAGTATTTCCTTCTGTTGAAACTGAAGCTAAAGAACTCATACGCGCCTTAAGTTTTGAAAATTCTAACGGAGACATGCCCTTTGCTATTGCCATTTGCTCTACTTGATCAATTGTCATATTATTAGAAAGCAACTGACTTTGAAGCTTTGAAATATCGGCATCATTCAAGTTATCGACCTTTACAGCGCTTAGGTCATTACCTTTTAACAAGTCTTGTGCCATTGAAGTTAAGGGCAATAAACCTAAAAACATTACCAAAACCACTGTAACTAACTTCTTCATATTAAATATTATAATTAACAATACCATTCTTCACTTTCTTCCACCGCTTCGCGATCCTAACCCCCCTATTGGTGGATTGGACATCTGAATAATTCTGCAAACTTAATCAAAAAAAGGAATAATCCCCTACTATTTCTTCCTAAATATAAAAACAAAATAAAGCGGTAGAATCATAAAATATAAATTTCAAAAATGAATTCTACATTTATACTAATAAATAAAAATTAGATCTTTATGTTTAGCTTAAAAAAAAAGTTTATTGAAATAAATCCCAATAAACTTTATCATAATACATATTTCACTAAATAACCAAAAACTAATTCAGCAACTCTGATCCCTCTTTCTCTAATTTAGTATAAATCTTTTTCACATCCTGAGATGCTTTCTTTTTTAAAATCAAATTAGCATCTTCTGTAAATACAAAAATAGTATCTTTTACTCCCACGAAAGCAGTATAATTATCCGTTCCAATAGCCATATTACCGTTTTCATCAATAGGATGCCCTTTCGCAACTAAATAATCATAAACAGATTCAAAAGAGCCTAAATCTGACCATACAAACGATGACGCGACAACTTTGATTTTTTTACTTCGCTCCATTACAGCATAATCGACACTAATGGACGGGATAGCCATTGAAAGCTCATAATCTAATTCTCCTTCTTTATTTTTCTCCCATGCAATCTTAGACGCTTCATATACATCCAATTGAAAGGCTTTTAACTCTTCGAGAAATGTACTTGCTTTAAAGCAAAACATACCGCTATTCCAAAGGAAATTTCCTTTTTCGATAAAATTCATTGCTGTAATTTCATTTGGCTTTTCTCTAAAAGAAAGAACATTATCTCCCTTTCGTTCAATATAGCCATAACCCGTTTCAGGTTTTGTAGGCTGAATTCCAAAAGTTACTATAAAACCATTATCTGCTTTGTTTACGGCTTCGTCCATGGCTTCTTTGTACTTGTCCATATCATCAATAATGTGATCTGAAGGTGTTACAATCAAAATGTCATTGGGATCTGAAGCAAATGCTGCGAAGGCAATAGCGGCTGCAGTATTTCTCGGAGTCGCTTCAACAATATTTACATAAGGAAGGTTAGATTTTTCCATCACCTTTTTACTAAGATGGCAGTTATCTACATTTCCAACAACCATAATTTTATCTGCAATCGCACGATTACGATTTACTGTTAATTCAAAAAGTGACTGTCCTTCAAATAAGGACAAATATTGTTTAGGCATGCTTTTACGAGACAATGGCCATAAACGACTTCCGATTCCTCCAGTCAAAACAACATGAGTAATTGATCTTTTATTTTCCATAATAAATTGGTTTTAAATCTATATTTAAAAATTATCTTTTTTATTCCTTATAATCTTCCGTCAACGCCTTGCTTCAAAACACCTTTTATATCATAGACGATGGCTTGTGTATTTTTAAATCGCAACAAATCCATATCAAGAAATTCTGTATGAGCAACTCCTAATACTACTGCATCGAACACGGCATTTGGAGCCTCATTCACCATGTTTAATTGGTACTCCTTTTTCACTTCCTCCGGTCTTGCTTGGGGATCAAAAATAGTAACATCGATACCGTACTCTTTTAACGACAGAATCAGATCAACTATTTTTGTATTGCGAACATCAGGGCAATTTTCTTTAAAAGTGATACCTAGCATCAAAAGCTTCGACTGACCAACTGCAATGCCTCTTTTTATCATCAGCTTTACAATTTGAGAAGCTACATATTCCCCCATACTATCATTTAGGCGTCTTCCTCCTAAAATAATTTCAGGATGGTACCCAATCTCTTGTGCTTTTTGAGCAAGATAGTAAGGATCAACTCCGATACAGTGCCCTCCAACTAAACCTGGTTTAAATGGTAAAAAATTCCATTTTGTACCCGCGGCTTCCAATACTTCATGCGTGTCAATTTCCATTAAATTGAAAATTTTCGCAAGTTCGTTCACAAATGCAATATTAATATCTCTTTGCGAATTCTCTATCACCTTAGCTGCCTCAGCAACTTTAATTGAAGGTGCTAGGTAGGTCCCGGCCGTAATTACAGATAAGTACAATTCATTGACTTTTTGGCCAACTTCTGGTGTAGATCCCGAAGTAACCTTCAATATTTTATCGACTGTATGCTCTTTATCTCCGGGATTTATTCGTTCCGGCGAATAACCCGCATAAAAATCCACATTAAATTGTAGTCCTGATATTTTTTCTAAAACCGGCACACATTCGTCTTCAGTAACTCCTGGGTAAACAGTAGATTCATATATTACGATATCTCCTCGTTTCAACACTTTCCCTACAGTTGCTGAAGATTTATATAAAGGCGTTAAATCAGGATGATTGTTTTTGTCAACGGGAGTTGGAACGGTAACGATATAATAATTACAATTTGCAATTGCCTCCAAATCGCTTGTACAAAACAAGCCCTGTAAACCTTTACTTGTAGCAGTACATGGATTACTATCTAAAAGTACTGCATCTAGATCCGCCTTATTAATTTCTCGCGTTCCGTCTTGCCCCTTGTTGAGCTCAGAAATACGATTCTCATTAATATCAAAACCAACTACGGCATGTTTGGTCGCAAACAATCGCGCCAAAGGCAATCCTACATATCCTAGACCAATTACTGCAATTTTTATATCTGACTCCATACTTTATTAACAACAGCTACTATTATTCTTTCTAAATTTTTGCGCCCTTTATTTATATTGCTTTTCGTAATACGAAGCATACGCACCAGAAGTTACATTTGATAACCAATCTTCATTATTCAAATACCAATTTACTGTTTGCTCTAATCCTTGTTCGAATGTTACTGATGGAGACCATCCTAACTCTGAATTAATTTTATTGGCATCAATAGCATATCGCAAATCATGTCCTGGTCTGTCTTTTACATAAGTAATCAACTCAGCCGATTCACCCTCTTTACGCCCTAACTTGCCATCCATAATACCACATAACAAACGAACTAAATCAATGTTCTTCCATTCATTAAAGCCACCAATATTATATGTACCATGGTTTGTACCTTCGTGAAAAACTAAATCTATCGCACGAGCATGATCCACAACAAATAACCAATCACGAGTATAATTTCCATCACCATAAACCGGAAGCGGTTTCTTTTGTATGATATTATTAATAAATAATGGAATCAATTTTTCTGGAAAATGATTCGGTCCATAATTATTTGAACAGTTTGTCAATACGTATGGCAAACCATAGGTTTCTCCATAGGCACGCACAAAATGATCCGAACTTGCCTTTGATGCCGAATAAGGCGAATTAGGATCGTAAGCTGTTGTTTCGGTAAACAACCCTTCCGCACCCAATGAACCATATACTTCATCTGTACTTATATGATAGAATCTCTTTCCCTCGAAATTACCTTTCCATAGCTCACGAGCAGCATTTAGAAGATTCACCGTCCCGATTACATTTGTTCTCACAAATGCCATTGGATCTTCAATTGAACGGTCAACATGAGATTCTGCAGCCAAATGCAATACTCCATCAAATTGATGTTCTTGAAATAACGCTTTGATAAATTGCTCATCAGCAATATCACCTTTTATGAAAGTATAATTTGGACATTTTTCAATATCCATTATATTCTCTAAATTTCCTGCATAGGTTAAAGCATCTAGATTAAAAATTTGATAATCACTATATTTTGTAACAAACAATCTAACAACGTGGGAACCGATAAAACCAGCACCACCGGTAATTAAAATCTTTTTCATCAATTTTGAACTTTATAAATTAAAATAATTATATATCTATTTTTAGCACACAACCCAATGATTCTAAAATCAAAACACACTGTTTGCTATTTACCTCTTTTACTACTGCCTCTTGATTAAGAAAAGGACCTGATTCTAATTTTATTTTGTCACCAACTGTATATGGAGACATTGTAATATCTTTTGCTGAAGGTTTTTCTAACCATTCTTTAATCGTGTTTATTTCTGAGTCCCTTACAATTGCAGGCTTGCTCAACCAAAACAAATAACGCACGACTCCAGGAGATTGAAATACTAAATTACGATCTGCATCCTCCAATTTCACAAAAACATAGGAATTAAAGAGAGGCACTTCTACTTTTTTCTTTCTATCAGACCATTGTTTTTCCTTTATAATTAAAGGGCAATAACACTCAACTCCTACTTTATCTAATTGTTCTGCTACTTTCTTTTCCCACTTCGGTTTTGTATATACTACATACCAATTCATCTCCTTCTTGTATTATGTCATTAACTTCACTTAATAAATCCAACATGATGATTTACAAGGAGATCATCTATGTACTTTTTATTTTTATTCTAAATCTCACCTTATTTCAGAAGCCAAAGCTACAATTCTTCTCGAGAACACAGTAATAAACCTTACTATTTTACGCTTTGCGTTTTATTAAAATTATTTTCCTGATTAACTTATTGAGATAAATTACCCCTATACCAACTTACCGCTTCCCTTAAACCTTCTTGCAAAGAAAACTGAGGATTATAATTTAAAAGCATTTTTGCCTTATCGATACTCGCCAAAGAATGCGGAATATCTCCAGCTCGATTAGGACCAAAAACGATTTCTACATCAGCTATTACAGGATCATATTCTGCTAAATATTGCTTTAAATACTCAATTAAATCAATTAAAGTATTTCGATCTCCGTATGCTGTATTGTAAACGGTATTGACAGCCTCTTTATTTGTTGTTGTAATTGCCAACTCATTCATTTGAATCACATTGTCAATATATGTAAAATCACGAGAATAGGATCCGTCACCATTGATTACTGGACTTTCATGATTCATTAACTGCATAACAAATTTTGGAATAACCGCTGCATACGCCCCATTTGGATCCTGTTTTCTACCAAAAACATTAAAATAGCGAAGACCAATAGTTTCAATTCCGTATGTTTTTGAAAAAATTTCAGCATACAGTTCGTTTACATATTTGGTAATTGCATAAGGCGAAAGTGGTTTTCCGATAACCTCCTCAACTTTGGGCAAACCTATAGAGTCTCCATAGGTCGACGAGCTGGCGGCATACACAAAACGTTTCACCTTTGCATCTCTTGCTGCTGTTAACATATTCAGAAAACCTGAAACATTCACATCATTTGTGGTAATAGGATCTTTGAGTGATCTTGGTACCGACCCCAATGCAGCTTGATGTAAAACATAATCAGCTCCTTGAACTGCAAGCTGACAGTCTTCAATATTTCGAATATCACCTTCAATTAACTTGAAATTCTGATTTAAAAAACAGTCCTTAAGATTGTGTCGGTGACCTGTTGCAAAATTATCCAAACAAATCACTTTGTACCCCTTAGTTAAAAAATGCTCACAAAGATTGGATCCAATAAAACCTGCTCCTCCGGTGATCAATAAAGTTGTGTTTTCTATAGCTGCCATCTTTGTTTTATTGTTTTTTATTTATTTGAGACCACTTAGCGGCTAATTTTTGAACTATATTTTTTGGTTTCTCTTCTTCATGATACCCATTTGAATAAGCTCCGTAACCGTAGCCGTAGCCGTACCCATATGCATTTCCGTATTTTGCTTTGTTCTCATAACCATTAAAAACAATACTAACATTGGTCAACTCTTTTCTGTTGATTCTATTGTTCAACAAGGTAATCATCTCCTTCTTAGAAAAATTTTGTCTTACAATATACAAAGTTACATCAACATATTGAGACAATTCTAACACATCTGACACCAATCCAACTGGAGGTGTATCTAAAATAATGTAATCATATTCCTTTTTTAGTTCTTCCATCAAATCACCCATTCGTTCAGACAAAATTAATTCTGAAGGGTTTGGAGGGATTGGTCCGGAGAGAATAACATCCAAATATGGAATTTCAGTTTTGTTCACAATGTCACTTAATCCTTTTTGATTGATTAAGTAATTCACCACTCCAACTTCATTAGTCAAACCAAACTCACTAAATATTTTTGGTTTCCTTAAATCTAAACCAACAATCACGGTTTTCTTTTCGCTCAAAGCAAAAACAGTAGCGATGTTTAGCGAGCAAAATGTCTTTCCTTCTCCGCTTACAGAGGAGGTTAGCATGACGGTTTTCGCTCCATCTACTTTTTGTTGCTTGTATAAAAACTGCAATGAAGATCGAATGGCTCGAAAAGATTCCGACAATGCCGACTTTGGTCGATCATATACGGCCAATTGTGACAATTCATTATTCATTCCGACTACTCCAATTAACGGGATTTTCGTTCTACTTGTAATATCCTCAGTATTCTGGATAGAATCATTGATAAAAAAGATAATAAATACAAAAACCAGCGGAATCAAAAAACCAAGAAATAGTGCCAATACATAATTAACCGAAGTCTTTGGACCAATTAATCCGCCACCTATATCTTTGGCCGGATCAATAAAATGAATATCTGACAGATTAGCGGCTTTTACAATATCAGCTTCGCTTCTTTTTTGCAAAAACGTACTATAAATATTGTCGCTAAGATCGTATTTTCTTTTAATTTTAACCAATTCTTGTTCATCATCTGGCAATGCTTTGATGGTATTTTCTGCTTGATTAATTTTACTTTCTATTGATATTAAATCAAACTGCAAAGCGGCTTTTGCTGTGGTAATATTTTCGAATAAGACATTCTTTACTGCCTCCATTTGGCTATCAAAATCTCTGAATATCTTATCACTTTTAACAGCATACGCCAATTCAGAACGCTGCGTAGAAAGCATAATTAGCTTCGAAATATTAGCCACAATATTAGGGTCGTCAATTCCAGCAACAGATGGAGCAGGAAGTTTTGAATAATCCACACTTTTTTTCAAATAGGCTTTAAGCGAATTATAGTAGGCTACTTTGCGAACAATTGCATCTTTCTCTATATCGAAATCAAGAATTTTATCTGAAAATTTACCACCTCCAGCTTCGATATCATATATATTTTTGTTTTTTCGAAAAGACTTCAACTCATTACCCGTTTCCTTCAACTGCGACTCCATAGCAACCAATGTACTATCTATGAAACTAATGGTGTTGGTAGCAAACTTGTTCTTCTCTTCCAACTGTCTAGAAATAAGCATCTTTACGGTAGCGTTCAAATAATCTACCATTCTAGCCTTGTTTGTTCCTTGCATCGAAAGAGTAAGGATAGAAGTGCCCTTATTATTTGAACTAACATTTACTCCTTGGTACCTCGAAACAGACCCATCAAAATCGTTGAATTTTACAAAATACTCATTACCCTTATAAAAACCAGGATTATCTTTTATCTGTAATTTCCAATTTAAAAAAGGAAGAGAAACTAACGCTCCCACTTTATACCGTTGGACAAAATCACCTACAACTACAGCAGTACTTCCGTAGGTATTCGTTGCGTACGTAATCATACCTACGCTTGGCGCGGTCATAGGAATACGAATTTCGTATTCATTTTCACTAATAAATTTAATGCTTATGAGCGTGTTCGCAATTTGCCCTTTTGTTTTGTCAATCGCGACGTAAAAAGGAACTATACCGTAAGCATCTTCAAACTCATATTTCCCTTGAATCAAATAGTCTACATAAAACTGCAGCTTATCAACTACCAATTCATTATGAGACCGGCTTTGAAAAATTGTTGAGATTGTATTTACTTGGTCTGATACTCCTCCCCAATTAAAGGTTAGACTTGTATTTGAAGTGAAAAGAGGATTACTTTCTTCTTGGATAGAAATCATTGTCTCCATCCCATAAATTTTTTGCTTTCGAATATTAACTTGGTAAGCTATCGTAAAAGTGATAATCAAACTTATCAAAAACCATTTCCAATAGCTCGCAATCTTAATTAAGAAGCCTTTGAAGTCAAAACTTACTTGGTTTTCAAAAACTGAAAAATCTTTTATATCTAGCATGTATAAGTCTAAATTTTATTTGGTTAAAAGCAAATACATTGTACTAGCCAACGAAATTAAAGACACAAAAGTACTTATGGATTCCAGACCTGTTTTTCCTGTTCCCCAAGTTTTTTGCTTTAATGGTTTTACAAATATAAAATCATTTGGTTGTAAATAGTAATACGGTGATTTCATTACATTAATATCTGTCAAATCCAGATCATGCATCTCTACACCTGTAGGTGATTGGCGCATTATGGTCACTGCCTTTCTATTTCCTGTTAAGGCGATATCTCCCGAATTTGCAATTGCCTCCATAATAGTCAATCGATCCTGAAACAAAGTTTTGGTTCCTGTACTTCCAATTTCTCCCGTAATCGTGTATCGAAATCCTGCCAATTTAACCGTAACAAAAAGGTTTGCTTCTTTATTAAAATATTCTTCTAATAATTTTTTTTCGATTCTTAATCGTATTTCATCTGTTGTATAGCCAATAACATTCATTTCTCCCAACACCGGAATTCTAATATTTCCATGGTCATCAACTGTAAATCCGTCAAAATACAAAGCCGAGGGTGATTTCCCCACTTCGCCATCAACTGTACTAAAGATAGCTACCAACTTAGGATCTATAGCTTTTATGCTCAAACTCAAAACATCATTTATTTGTACTCGATAGGGTTTTGAAACCACCATAGAAATGGAAGACAAAGCATCAGCGTCTCCTTTATTTTGCAAATAATTAAGGTCTCGTACAGAAATACAAGAGGAAAAAAGAAGCACAACCGCTGCCATTAAAAAGAAAACAGACTTATTCATTTCTATGTTTTTGAGAACAAATATAGCTTTTCATTTACTATATTAAAAGTTTGACGAATTTTTACGAAAATTAATTACTTTTAATTGACTTTTCGAAGGGGATTCTATGCAAAATACTTCGTCCTAAGGTAACTTCATCAGCATATTCCAACTCATCTCCTACCGCAATACCTCTAGCTATTGTCGACATAATAATATTGCTATCTGCGATTTGTTTATAAATATAAAAATTGGTCGTATCTCCTTCCATAGTAGAGCTTAACGCAAAAATTACTTCTGCCACCAAACCGGACTTTACTTTTTCAACCAAAGAACTTATTTTCAACTGACTAGGACCAACACCTTCGATCGGGGATATTTTACCTCCCAAAACGTGATAAACACCACGAAATTGTCCTGTTCCCTCAATTGCCATAACGTCTCTAATGTCCTCAACCACACAAACTAGCTCATGATTCCTTTTTGGATTAGCGCAAATCTCGCAAACATCATGGTCAGATATATTATGGCAGTTCTTGCAATATTTGATATCAGTTCTCATAGCAACCAAAGCCTGCGAAAGAAAATCAGTTTGTTCTTTTGGCTGTTTTAACAAATGCAAAACCAGGCGCAATGCAGATCGCTTACCAATTCCTGGTAGTTGCGAAATTTCATTCACTGCCTTTTCAATTAATTTAGACGAAAATTCCATAATAAAAATAGGTCAAACAACCGTAGTCGTTTGACCGTTCAAAATTAATATTGATTTGTAGCAAGTAATGTTAAAGTACAGGCAACTTCTGATTTTATATTATTCAACTCCAACAATTGCATTAATTCTGGATTCTCTGACCCTGGATTAAAAATTACTCGTTTTGGACTTGCTTCAACTATATAATTGTAATAATCACGTTGTCTGCTTGGGTTTAAATACAAAGTAACTGTATCCACATTTTTTAAAGGAACAGCTTTGGTTTGAATTTTTATTCCTGCAACTTCACCAGCATTCTGTCCAATTGCCAAAACCGAATGACCTTTACTAACTAAATTTATAATTGCTTTATTCGCCATTCTTTCTGCTTTTATAGAAGCACCAAGAACTAATGTTTTTTTATTTTTCATTATCTAAAAGATATAATTTTTATAATTAAATTGCCTTAACAACCTTTTATTATTGGTTTTGATTTTTTACTCTAGTGTATAGACCAGAATCAAAATTTGGTTTTATTGTTTCTCCAAAAAGACTTCAGCCATCATGCACCTTGCACTTCCTCCCCCATTCACTTCGATAGTAGTAAGGTCAGAATGTAAAATTGTCACGTGTTTTTCAATTTGCTCAATTTGTTTTGCTGTCAAAGAATTATAAGCAGTTGTACTCATAACCAAAAATCGCTTATCGTCTGCGCCAAGAACTTCTAGCATATTTCCGGCAAAACTACCCAATTGCTTTTCTGTCAATAAAATAATTTCTTTTTCATCTTTTTTAAGACTTTCCAAAACCATTTTTCGTTCTTGCTTATCATCAATACAATCTGCACAAAGTACCGCAAAAGTACTTCCTACACACATCATTACATTGGTATGATATATCAATTTTCTTTCTGAGTCCACGGTTTGATAAGCTTCAAAAATTACTGGAGCATAATCAAAATCCTCACAAAATTCGATAAATAACTCTTCATCTGCACGAGGTGAAAGTGCGCAGTACGCTTTTTCATTTGCCCTATCAAGTACGATACTACCCGTCCCTTCAAGATAAAACCCATCCTCCTCTGCCGATGTATAATCAACAATGTTTTCAATCTTAAATCCTTGCTCTTCTAGCAAATCTAATATATCCTCTCGTCTTTCTAATCGTCTATTCTCAGCAAACATTGGATAAAAACCAACATCTCCATTGTCATGAAATGAAACCCAGTTATTAGGAAAAATACTGTCGGGCGTATTTGGCTCAATTGTATCATCAACCACAACAACCGTCACTCCTACTTCTCTTAGTTTTACAACCAAACGATCAAATTCTTGCTGAGCTTTGGCATTAACTGTTAAAGGCAATGAATCAACATCACCAACTTGATAATAGTTATTTACGGCTGTTTGCTCATTTAAACGAAACGCCACAGGACGTATCATTAATATAACATTAGTATTTTGTTTCATTTTATTTTTTTTTACTCTCTAATTAATGGTAAAGTTGAACATCTAAGCAAACCTTCTTGTTTAGCAATCTCAGCATAAGGAATCTCTTCAACGATAAAACCTTTTTTTCTAAGCCAATTATTCAATCTACTAAAATTCTTTTCAGAAACAACAACGTTCTCATCTATAGAGAACACATTTGAATTCATATTATACATTTCATTACGTTTTATATGAAACAAATTATCTTTCCCAAACAAATCAACTAAATACAAATAATCCGCCTCTTCACGAAAACCTCTTTTGTAGATAATACCTTTATCTTTTCCTACTGGCTGAAAACAACAATCTAAATGCAATGCATTATCTCGTGCTTCAATTTTAGACTTCATTAAGTCAAACTCCTTAACTATTTTATTAGGAAACATTTTTTTCAAATATGCAACCCCTTGTACATTGGTACGTGCTGTAATGTAAGCTTTGTAATCACTCCCTTTGTAGGTACCTACAAATACATGATCACCCCATAACATAACGTCACCACCCTCAATATGAACCTCCGTAGGTGGCCTAACAACCTTACTTGGATCAATAGTGTCAATAACATACTGTATCGCTTCTAACTCAAGCTCACGGTCCGGTAAAATATTACTTTTAACAAAAACATCTCCTATTACAAAACCAATATCTCTGGTAAATATTTGATTATAATTTTCTATAAGTTCGGGTCTATATACTTTAACATCATATTTAACCAAAACTTTTTCAAAAGCATTCATTTCCTCCACCATATCCACTTCAAGAGGATAGGTACCTGCTAAGATATGTTCTTTTGATTTTGGATCATAGGCGTCTTCAATCTTTGGAGTTGAACCATTGCTATGGGCAGTACCCAATACAACTGATACTAATTTTGAAGTTTCGTTATTTACATTTAATTCTATCATATAGGAATATCAATTTAAACAAAGGTAAAAAAAAAGCCCCACCAAATGGCGGAGCTTGATATGAATTAAGCAAATACTTAAATTAAAATTCTCTTAAGGTTGCACCTGTATAAATTTGTCTCGGTCTTCCGATAGGTTCTTTGTTTTCACGCATTTCTTTCCATTGAGCAATCCATCCTGGTAATCTACCAATAGCAAACATAACAGTAAACATATCAGTAGGTATCCCTAATGCTCTGTAAATGATTCCAGAGTAAAAATCTACATTAGGATATAAATTTCTAGACTTGAAATATTCATCTTCTAAAGCAGCTGCTTCTAATTTTCTAGCGATATCCAAAATAGGATCTTCAACACCTAAAGTTGCAAGAACTTCATTAGCGGCCTTTTTGATGATCTTGGCACGTGGATCAAAATTCTTATATACTCTATGTCCAAAACCCATCAATCTAAATGGATCCTCTTTATCTTTTGCTTTCGCTAAATATTTTTCAGTATCTCCACCATTGTTATGAATCTCTTCTAACATTTCAAGAACTGCTTGATTGGCACCACCATGAAGTGGACCCCATAAAGCAGAAACTCCTGCAGAAATAGAAGCAAATAAGCCAGCGTGAGACGAACCTACCATTCTTACTGTAGAAGTAGAACAGTTTTGCTCATGATCTGCATGTAAAATAAACAATTTATCTAATGCCTCAATAAAGGTCTTATTAACTTTGTATGGCTCAGTTGGAATCTCAAACATCAATCTCATGAAGTTTTCAACGTATCCTTTTGTGTTATCATAATAGTTCAAAGGATACCCCATGTTTTTTCTAAAAGTCCAAGTTGCTATAACCAAGAATTTACCCATAGTTTTACAAACTGCACAATACATATCTTTTTCATTCTCTACATCAACAGATTTAGGATTAAAAGAAGTTAATGCGCTTGTCATAGCAGCCAATATACCCATAGGATGAGCAGTCTTTGGAAAACCATCCAAAATACTCTTCATCTCTTCATTAACTAGCGTATACTTACGGATATCATTCTCGAATTTCTCAAGAACTTCCGCCGTAGGCTTTTCTCCAAATATTAAAAGATAAGATACCTCAAGAAAATTGGCATTTTCAGCCAAATCTTCGATACCATAACCTCTGTAACGTAAAATACCAAGTTCTCCATCTAGGAACGTGATTTCACTTGTACAAGAACCTGAATTTTTATACCCTGGATCAAGAGTAACCAAACCCGTTAAATCTCGTAATTTCTTAATATCAATGGCTTCTTCGTTTTCGCTCCCCTTAAAAATAGGAAACTCATACCTTTTACCATCGATTTCTAATATAGCTGTTTTTGACATAATACTTTGGAAATAAATCTTAGAATTTAATAATGCTCAAAGCTAATGAATTTAAGACTAATTAAAAAATGAATAATACAATGAAAATGTTAAAACTCACAAAAAAAGCCATCTACTAAAAGTAAATGGCTTTAAAATTATGTTAACAAAAATTTATTTTTGTTTGAATGCATTTTTTCCAGGAAAATAGGCAGTATCACCTAATTCTTCCTCTATTCTAATCAATTGATTATATTTAGCCATACGATCAGAACGAGAAGCAGAACCAGTCTTAATTTGACCACAGTTCAATGCTACTGCTAAGTCAGCAATAGTATTATCTTCTGTTTCACCTGAACGGTGTGACATTACAGATGTATAACCCGCATTTTTTGCCATATTTACAGCTGCAATAGTCTCTGTCAAAGTACCAATTTGATTCACTTTTACCAAGATTGAATTTGCAATTCCTCTTTCGATACCTGTAGACAAACGCTCTACATTAGTAACAAACAAGTCATCTCCAACCAATTGAACTTTGTCACCAATTTTATCAGTCAACAATTTCCAACCATCCCAGTCATTTTCATCCATACCGTCTTCGATAGAAATAATTGGATATTTCGCTACCAATTCAGCTAAATAATCAACTTGCTCAGCAGAAGTTCTTACTTTTCCAGTTTCTCCTTCAAATTTAGAGTAATCATACTTACCGTCTACATAAAATTCAGCAGCAGCACAGTCCAAAGCTATCATAATTTCGTCACCAAAAGTATAACCAGCATTTTCAACAGCTAATTTAATAGTATCCAAAGCATCTTCTGTTCCTCCAGCTAAAGTTGGTGCAAAACCACCTTCATCTCCTACAGCAGTGCTTAAGTTTCTATCATGAAGTACTTTTTTCAAACTATGAAAAATCTCAGTACCCATTTGCATTGCATGAGTAAATGAAGTTGCCTTTACAGGAAAAATCATAAATTCTTGAAAAGCAATCGGAGCATCAGAGTGAGAACCTCCATTGATAATATTCATCATCGGTACTGGCAATGTATTAGCAGAAACACCACCAACATATCTATACAAAGGCAATCCTAACTCATTAGCTGCTGCTTTAGCAACTGCAAGAGATACACCTAAAATAGCATTTGCTCCCAATTTTGATTTATTTGGCGTACCATCTAAATCAATCATCATTTGATCAATTGAGTTTTGTTCGAAAACTGACGTACCAACTAATTCTTCAGCAATAAGTGTATTCACATTTTTCACTGCATTCAAAACCCCTTTACCTAAATAGGCTTTTCCACCATCACGTAACTCTACAGCTTCGTGCTCACCAGTTGAAGCCCCAGATGGAACTGCCGCTCTACCTAAAACACCACTATCAGTGATTACATCTACTTCAATAGTAGGATTCCCTCTAGAATCGAAAATTTGTCTTGCGTGAATTTTAATAATAATGCTCATACTTCTTTAATTTTAAATTATAATACACAAATATATTCTATCTTTTTTAATGATAATGTAAATAAAAATGAATGTTATTAACGAAAACGATATCTTTTACTTTTTAAACAAAACAACCTAAGTATTTTATAGAAAAACACAACTATTTTGACTCAATAAAAAATAACACAACATTAAATTTCAAATTTATTAATCTTTAACTAACTTTTTTAATGTTTTCCACAAATTGATCAAACAAGTAAGATGAATCATGTGGTCCCGGACTAGCTTCAGGATGATATTGAACAGAAAAACAATTTTTATTTTTCAAACGCATACCTGCAACAGTGCCATCATTCAAATGAAGATGCGTGATCTCTAGATCAGGATGATTTTCTAACTCCTCTTTATTAACAGCGAATCCATGATTTTGAGACGTAATTTCGCCTTTACCACTGATCACATTTTTAACAGGATGGTTAATACCTCTATGCCCATTGAACATTTTATAGGTCGAAATACCATTGGCCAAACCAATAATCTGGTGACCTAAGCAAATACCAAACAAAGGTTTATTATTTTCAAGGATTTCCTGAGCTACAGCAATAGCGCCAGATAAAGGTTCTGGATCACCAGGGCCATTAGACAAAAAGAAACCATCAGGATTAAAGGAGGCTAAATCACTATACGAAGCATCATAAGGAAATACTTTAACATAACAATCTCTTTTGGCCAAATTACGCAAGATATTGGTTTTGATACCTAAATCTAAAGCGGACACTTTATATTTGGCATTTTCATCACCATAAAAATAAGCTTCCTTCGTAGAAACCTTAGAAGCAAGCTCCAAACCTTTCATATCAGGAACATTACTAAGTGCCTCTTTCAAGTCAGCAACCGATGTACCATCAGTACTTATAACAGCATTCATAGCTCCATTTTCACGGATATAGCTAACTAATGCTCTAGTATCTACATCTGATATACAGATAAGATTTTCTTTGATAAAATAATCTTCTAAACTTTCAGAAGCATCTTCACGTGAGTAATTAAAACTGAAATTCTTGCAAACCAAACCAGAAATTTTGATCCCAGATGATTCAACCTCCTTCTCATTTACACCATAATTACCAATATGTGGATTAGTAGCTACCATAATCTGACCACAATAAGATGGGTCAGTAAAAATCTCTTGATAACCTGTCATACCGGTATTAAAACACACTTCACCAAAAGTAGTTCCACTAATACCTATAGATTTTCCGTGAAAAATTGTACCATCACTTAATAAAAGTATGGCGCTCTGTCTTGTTGTATATTTCATTCTTGATTTAAATTTAAATAGTCTGCACTTGCAGTACAACTATACTAATTTGTAGATAAATATTATGCAAATTTAACCCATTAAAATGATGGATACAAATTTTTGAATGTTATTGTAAAAAATATGCTGAATGTGCACAAAACTGGACTCAACCCCCATAAATAGGCAAAAAAAAAGGATAAACTATAAATAGTTTATCCTTAATTCTTATTGAATTATTACTTTCATAATTATTCAGCAGCATCAGTAGTCGATTCTGAATCAGCTTCAACAACTGGAGCTTCAGTAGCCTCATCTGCTTTTTTGGCTTTTCCACCACGACGGCTTTTTGCTTTTTTAACTTCTTTTTTACCACCGTTGTAGATCTCATTGAAATCCACTAATTCGATCATTGCCATATCAGCATTATCTCCTAAACGATTTCCAACTTTAATGATACGTGTGTATCCACCTGGACGGTCACCAACTTTAGCAGCTACATCTCTGAATAAATCAGTTACAGCATATTTGCTACGTAAGTAAGCAAAAACAATACGACGATTGTGCGTAGTATCATCTTTAGATTTTGTTATTAAAGGCTCAACAAATTGTTTAAGCGCTTTTGCTTTAGCAACAGTAGTATTAATACGTTTGTGCTCAATAAGAGAACAAGCCATATTAGCTAACATAGATTTTCTATGTGCTGTCTGTCTGCTTAAGTGATTGAATTTTTTTCCGTGTCTCATGACGTGTTTTTTTAAACCCTCATCTTGCTACTATCCTCTATGGAGAGCAAAATATGAGTAATTTATTCTTTATCTAGTTTGTATTTCGCTAAGTCCATACCGAAAGTTAAATTCTTCACAGCAACAAGTTCATCAAGTTCTGTTAAAGATTTTTTACCAAAATTACGGAATTTCATTAGGTCATTTTTATTGAACGATACTAAATCACCAAGTGTATCAACTTCAGCCGCTTTCAAGCAGTTTAATGCTCTCACAGATAAATCCATATCAACAAGCTTAGTTTTAAGCAATTGTCTCATGTGTAATGATTCCTCATCATAAGATTCTGTTTGCGCAATTTCGTCAGCCTCGAGTGTAATTCTTTCGTCAGAGAATAACATGAAATGGTGAATTAAAACTTTTGCAGCCTCAGTAAGAGCATCTTTAGGATTAATTGATCCATCAGTTTTAATTTCAAAAACTAATTTCTCGTAATCTGTTTTTTGCTCAACACGGAAGTTTTCAATTGCATATTTTACATTCTTTACTGGAGTAAAGATTGAATCTGTAAAAATGGTACCAATTGCAGCGTTTTGTTTTTTGTTCTCCTCAGCAGGAACATATCCTCTACCTTTTTCGATTGTTAAATCTAGGTTTAGTTTGATTTTACTATCTAAGTTACAGATTACTAGTTCTGGATTCAAAACTTGGAAACCTGAGATAAATTTTTGAAAATCACCAGCTGTTAACTGATCTTTACCAGTAACAGAAATACTAACTGATTCATTATCTATATCTTCAATTTGACGTTTGAAACGTACTTGTTTTAGATTAAGAATGATTTCGGTAACATCTTCAACAACTCCTGAGATAGTAGAAAACTCATGATCTACACCCTCTATGCGGACAGATGTAATTGCATAACCTTCTAATGCTGAAAGCAAAACTCTTCTAAGTGCATTACCAACAGTCAATCCGTAACCAGGTTCTAAAGGTCTGAATTCAAACTTACCTTCAAAATCGGTTGAATCGATCATGATAACTTTATCGGGCTTCTGAAAATTAAATATTGCCATAAATTTCGACTAAGTCAATTATTATTTGTTGTACAACTCTACGATTAATTGTTCTTTAATGTTTTCTGGAATTTGAAGTCTAGCAGGTACAGTAACAAAAGTACCTTCTTTAACGTCATTATTCCAAGTAATCCATTCATAAACATGACTTGAATTAGACAAAGAACGTTCGATAGCCTCTAATGACTTAGATTTTTCACGAACTGCAACTTTATCACCTGGCTTTAAGTGATAAGATGGAATATTTACAACTTCACCGTTAACAGTGATGTGTCTGTGAGAAACTAATTGTCTAGCACCTCTTCTAGAAGGAGCTACGCCCATTCTAAAAACAACGTTATCCAATCTTGCCTCACACAATTGTAAAAGAACTTCACCTGTAACACCTTTAGTAGCAGATGCTTTTTTAAATAAACCTCTGAATTGTTTTTCTAAAATCCCGTAAGAATATTTAGCTTTTTGCTTTTCCATCAACTGGATAGCATATTCAGATTTTTTACCTCTTTTCTTAGCCATCCCGTGTTGCCCAGGAGGGTAATTTCTTTTTTCGAAAGCTTTATCGTCTCCGAAAATTGCCTCGCCAAATTTACGAGCAATTCTAGTTTTTGGACCAGTATATCTTGCCATTTCTGTTAATTTTTTTAAAGTAGAGATTATGAATTCAGGTCATATCCTTCGATAATCGTTAGTTCTACTTTGTTATACTTAATTATTATTATTTAAACTCTACGTCTTTTAGGAGGACGACATCCATTGTGAGGCATTGGAGTAACATCGATAATCTCTGTAACTTCAATTCCACCGTTATGCAAAGAACGGATAGCAGACTCACGTCCGTTTCCTGGCCCTTTAACATAAACTTTCACTTTTTTCAATCCAGCCTCAAGAGCTACTTTACTACAATCTTCTGCTGCCATTTGGGCTGCGTATGGAGTATTCTTTTTAGAACCTCTAAAACCCATTTTACCAGCTGAAGACCAAGAAATAACTTCACCTTTTTTGTTTGTCAAAGAAATGATGATGTTATTGAAGGTAGCAGAAATATGAGCTTCACCCGTTGATTCAACGATAACTTTACGTTTTTTTGCAGTTGCTTTAGCCATATTACTTATTATTTAGTTGCTTTTTTCTTGTTTGCAACAGTTTTTCTTTTACCTTTTCTAGTTCTAGAGTTATTCTTAGTTCTTTGTCCTCTTAACGGAAGACCAGTTCTATGACGAATACCTCTGTAACATCCAATATCCATTAAACGTTTGATGTTTAAAGAAACTTCAGAACGTAATTCACCTTCAATTTTGTAAACTCCAACAGCTTCACGAATTGCTCCGATCTCTTCGTCATTCCAATCTTGAACTTTCTTATCTTGGCTTACTTGAGCTTTTTCTAAAATCTCAATAGCTCTACTTTTTCCTAATCCAAAGATGTAGGTAAGTGCTATAACACCTCTCTTGTTTTTTGGGATATCTACCCCTGCTATTCTTGCCATAATTATCCTTGTCTTTGTTTAAATCTAGGATTCTTTTTGTTTATTACGTATAATCTTCCTTTTCTACGTACGATAATGCACTCGGCACTTCTCTTTTTTACTGATGCTCTTACTTTCATTGTGAATTCTTTTAATATCTATAAGTAATTCTTGCTTTAGACAAATCGTAAGGACTCATTTCTAGTTTCACTTTATCACCAGGTAATAATTTGATATAATGCATACGCATCTTTCCAGATATATGAGCAATTACCACATGTCCATTTTCTAACTCTACACGGAACATCGCATTTGATAATGCTTCAATGATTGAACCGTCTTGTTCTATTGCTGATTGTTTTGCCATAAAATTAAGCTACTGCTTTCCTGTTTTTACCAGTCTTCATTAATCCATCATAATGTTTATTTAACAAATATGAATTGATTTGCTGTATTGTATCAATCGCAACACCAACCATAATTATCAAAGAGGTACCTCCAAAAAACATCGCCCAAGATTGTTGAACATCCATAACACTTACAACAATAGCCGGGAACACAGCTATCAACGCAAGAAATAAAGATCCTGGAAAAGTAATTAAAGACATTACTTTATCTAAAAAATCTGAAGTTTCAGCTCCCGGTCTAACACCTGGAATAAAACCACCACTTCGTTTTAAATCGTCCGACATCTTATTAGTAGGAACGGTAATCGCAGTATAGAAATATGTAAATACAACAATTAAAGTTGCAAAAACAAAATTATACCAAAAACCGAACATATTACTAAAAGCGCCAACAATACTTTGTGATGCATCTGATTTAGACAAACCAGCAACTGCAGCAGGAACAAACATAATAGCCTGAGCGAAGATAATAGGCATAACTCCTGAAGCATTAAGCTTTAAAGGAATCCATTGTCTATTACCACCAAGACTATCTTGCTCAAATTCTCCTGAAGCAGTACGACGAGCGTACTGAACTGGTATTTTTCGTATTGCCATTGTCAATAAAACACAAGCAATAATAACTAACAACCAAATAATGATTTCGATTACCAATAACATTGGTCCACCATTATTGTTAGTTACTCTTGTTGTAAATTCTTGAATAAATGCTTGAGGAAATCTTGCTAGAATACCCACCATAATTAAAAGTGAAATTCCATTCCCAATTCCTTTATCAGTTATCTTCTCTCCTAACCACATGGCAAAAATTGTCCCTGTAACTAAAATAACAACTGAAGAAAATAAGAATTCAAAAGAATTAAATCCTAATAAAAATGCACTACCAGGTAAAGTTCTATAAAGATTATAAATATACGTTGGTCCTTGAACTAACGTAATAACGATAGTCAACCAACGTGTAATTTGATTAATCTTTTTTCTACCGCTTTCACCATCACTCTGGAGTTTTTGCAAATAAGGAATAGCTATTCCCATAAGCTGAACTACGATTGATGCCGAAATGTAAGGCATAATTCCTAAGGCAAAAACTGAAGCCTGAGAAAATGCACCTCCAGTAAACATGTCAAGAATTGAACCAATCCCTTCCTTAGTTTGACCAGCTAGATTTGCCAACTGTGTCGCATCGATTCCAGGAAGTGTTACTTGAGCTCCAAAACGATAAACCAAAAGCAAACCTAATGTGATTAAGATTCTGTTCTTTAGTTCTTCAATTTTCCAAACATTACTAATTGATTCAATAAATTTCTTCATACTTATTTGAAAAATTATATTGTTACAGCTTCTCCACCAGCAGCTTCAATAGCAGCTTTTGCAGTAGCAGTAAATTTGTGAGCAGTTACTTTTAATTTTGCTTTCAATTCTCCTCTTCCTAAAATCTTAACGATTTCATTCTTAGTAGCCAAACGATTACTTACATAAGTTGTCATATCGACAGCATCTGTAATTACACCATTATCTACTAACAATTGAAGAGTATCTAAATTAACACCTTCGTATTCTTTACGGTTGATGTTTGTGAAACCAAACTTAGGCACACGTCTTTGAAGTGGCATTTGCCCTCCTTCAAAACCAATCTTTTTTGAATATCCAGAACGAGATTTTGCTCCTTTGTGACCTCTTGCAGAAGTACCACCTTTTCCAGAACCTTCTCCTCTACCTAATCTTTTATTTTGATTGTGCGTTGACCCTTCAGCTGGTTGTAAGTTACTTAAATTCATAACAGTATTTGTTATTTAGTTTCTTCGACAGAAACTAAGTGTTTAACTTTGTTTATCATCCCAAGGATTGCAGGGTTTGAATCATGTTCTACAACCTGACCCATTTTACGTAGACCTAAAGCTTCTAATCCTCTTTTTTGAGAAAGGGGACAGTTGATTTTACTTCTAACTTGTTTTACTAATAATTTAGCCATAATTTCCTTGAATTAACCTTTAAAAACTTTTTCTAATGAAAGTCCTCTCTGTTTTGCAACAGTATAAGCACTTCTCATTTGTAACAAAGCATCAAAAGTTGCTTTTACTACATTATGAGGATTCGATGATCCTTGAGATTTAGATAATACATCGTGAATTCCTACTGACTCAAGAACTGAACGAACAGCTCCACCAGCAATAACTCCAGTACCATGAGAGGCTGGAATTAAAAATACACGTGCACCACCAAATTTACCTTTTTGTTCGTGAGGTACTGATTGACCATTCAAAGGAATTTTTACTAAATTTTTCTTAGCATCTTCTACCGCTTTTGCGATTGCTTCAGAAACATCTTTAGATTTTCCTAATCCATGTCCTACAACACCATTTTCATCACCTACAACTACAATAGCAGAAAAACCAAATGCTCTACCACCCTTTGTAACTTTAGTAACACGATTTACACTTACCAAACGATCTTTTAAATCAAGACCTCCTGGTTTTACTAATTCTATACTTTTGTACTTATTAGACATACTTATTAGAATTTAAGCCCAGCCGCTCTCGCGCCTTCAGCTAATGATTTAATACGACCGTGATATAAATAACCTCCTCTATCGAAAGTTACCGTTTCAATCCCAGCTTTTAACGCTTTCTCTGCAACTAGTTTTCCAACAGCAGCAGCAACTTCAACGTTCGTACCTTTTTCTATTTCTTTTTCTCTTGATGAAGCAGCTAATATAGTAACACCGTTTACGTCATCAATAAGTTGAGCATAAATTTCGTTGTTACTTCTAAAAACAGATAGTCTAGGCTTTGCAGTAGTACCGCTAATAGTCTTTCTAATTCTGAATCTAATTCTCTGTCTTCTTTCAGGTTTCGTTAATGACATAATCTTATTTTTTAAGCGGATTTACCAGCTTTTCTTCTTAATACTTCACCTACAAATTTAACACCTTTTCCTTTGTACGGCTCAGGCTTACGGAAACCTCTAATTTTTGCCGCTACTTGACCTAAAAGTTGCTTATCAAATGATGTTAATTTCACAATTGGGTTTTTACCTTTTTCAGAAATTGTTTCCAAAGTTACCTCTGGAGCAACGTCTAAAACGATATTATGAGAAAACCCTAAAGCTAAATCTAATCTTTGCCCTTGATTTGAAGCTCTATAACCAACTCCAACCAATTCTAAAGATTTTGTAAAACCATCAGTTACACCAATAATCATGTTATTAATTAATGATCTGTACAAACCGTGCTTAGCTCTTTGATCTTTGTGATCAGACGATCTTTCAACTTGAACTTGATCGCCTTCAACTGTTACAGTAACATCTGAATATTCCTGTGTTAGTTGACCGTTTTTTCCTTTAACTGTAATAATACCGTCTTTAACTTCAACAGTTACTCCGGCAGGGATTGCAATTGGACTTTTACCTATTCTTGACATCTTCTTATCGTCTTTTAATTAGTATACGTAACAAATTACTTCTCCACCAACGTTAAGTTGTTTTGCTTTCTTTCCTGTCATCAAACCTTTAGATGTAGAAACGATAGCAATCCCTAATCCATTAAGGATTCTTGGGATAGAAGCAGAACTTGAATATTTACGTAAACCTGGTTTACTAATTCTTTGGATATCTTTGATTACAGGCTCTTTAGTATCTTTATCATACTTCAAAGCGATTTTGATTGAGCCCTGAACAGTGCTGTCTTCAAATTTGTAACTCAAGATATAACCTTGATCAAATAAGATCTTAGTAATTTCTTTCTTTAGATTAGATGCAGGGATCTCAACAACTTTGTGGTTTGCAGCCACAGCGTTTCTAACCCTTGTTAAATAATCTGCAATAGGATCTGTATACATATGTATATATTTGCGGCTATGGTTTTCTTCAGACTATCTGTCGAACCTTTAACCAATTAAAACTCAATATTTTACCAGCTAGCTTTTTTAACACCTGGTATCAATCCATTGTTTGCCATTTCACGAAATGTAACACGTGAAATACCAAACTGACGCATATACCCTCTTGGTCTACCTGTTAATTTACATCTATTGTGCAAACGAACTGGTGAAGCATTTTTCGGTAACTTTTGCAAACCTACGAAATCTCCAGCTTCTAACAAAGCTTTTCTTTTCTCAGCATACTTTGCTACCGTTTTTTCTCTCTTAACCTCGCGGGCTTTCATTGATTCTTTAGCCATATCTTAATTCTTTTTAAAAGGTAAACCTAATTCAGTCAATAATGACTTTGCTTCCTTATCAGTTTTAGCAGTTGTAACAAACGTAATATCCATTCCAGATATTTTATTTACTTTATCAATATCAATTTCTGGGAAAATGATTTGCTCTAAAACTCCAAGGTTGTAATTTCCTCTTCCGTCGAAACCAGTAGCTTTGATACCACTAAAATCTCTAACACGTGGTAAAGATGAAGTAATAAGTCTATCTAAAAACTCATACATTCTTTCTCCACGTAAAGTAACTTTTGCTCCAATTGGCATACCTTTTCTCAATTTGAAAGACGCAACGTCTTTCTTAGAGATTGTACTAACCGCTTTTTGTCCAGTTATCTTTGTCAACTCATCAACTGCATAGTCAATAAGTTTTTTGTCAGAAACTGCTGCTCCAACACCACGGCTTAAAACGATTTTGTCCAATTTAGGAACTTGCATTACGTTTACATATCCGTACTCTTCTGTAAGAGCAGAGATAACTCTACTCTTATATTCTTCTTTTAGTCTAGGTATATATGCCATTACTATAGTACTTGATTAGATTTTTTTGAAAATCTTACTTTCTTATCTCCTTCAACTCTAATACCCACTCTAGTTGCTTCCTTTGTTTTCGGATCAATTAGAGAGATGTTAGAAATTTGAATTGAAGCTTCTTTTTTCACAATTCCACCTTGAGGGTTTTTTGCACTTGGTTTCGTATGTTTCGAAACCATGTTCACACCTTCTACAATAGCTTTGTTTTTCTCACGGTCAACACGTAATACTTTACCTTCTTCACCTTTATGGTCTCCAGCAATTACTCTTACGATGTCACCTGTTTTTATTTTTAGCTTTATCATCTTAAAACGAATTAAAGCACTTCTGGTGCTAATGATACAATTTTCATGAATTGTTTTTCACGAAGTTCTCTTGCTACCGGTCCAAAAACACGAGTTCCTCTCATTTCTCCTGCAGCATTCAATAGAACACATGCATTGTCATCGAAACGGATATAAGAACCATCGGCTCTTCTCACTTCTTTTCTGGTACGTACTACAACTGCAGTTGAAACTGCTCCTTTTTTAACGTTTCCGTTTGGAGCTGCATCTTTTATAGAAACTACAATCTTATCACCAACAGAAGCATACCTTCTTTTGGTACCTCCTAAAACACGGATAGTTAAAACTTCTTTAGCTCCTGTGTTATCTGCTACTTTTAGTCTTGATTCTTGTTGTACCATAATTATTTAGCTCTTTCTAGGATTTCAACTAATCTCCAACATTTTGTTTTACTTAAAGGACGCGTTTCGCTAATTCTTACAGTATCTCCAATGTTACAGTCGTTCGTTTCGTCGTGTGCATGATACTTTTTAGTTTTCAATACAAACTTACCGTATAACGGGTGTTTTACTTTAGTAACTTGTGCAACAACAATAGATTTATCCATTTTGTTAGACGTTACAACACCTATTCTTTCTTTTCTTAAATTTCTTTTTTCTTCCATCTTTCAGCAGATTACAATTATTGCAATTCTCTTTTAGTTAACTCAGTGGCTAATCTTGCAACTGTTCTTCTTAAACTTCTAATTTGAAGCGGATTCTCAATTGGAGAGATAGCATGAGCCATTTTTAGGTCAGCATATGTTTTCTTAGCCTGGCTAAGGTTTTCTTGCAACTGCGCTGCAGAAAGATCTTTTATTTCTGATTGTTTCATAATATAATATAGATTATGCTTCGAAATCTCTAGCAACTACGAATTTAGTTTTTACTGGAAGCTTTTGAGCTGCAAGACGTAATGCCTCTTTAGCAACTGACAAAGGAACTCCTCCAACTTCAAACATAATTCTTCCGGGTTTAACAACGGCAGCCCAATACTCAACTGCACCTTTACCTTTACCCATACGTACCTCAAGAGGTTTCTTAGTAATAGGTTTGTCTGGAAATATTTTGATCCATAATTGCCCCTCTCTTTTCATAAAACGAGTTGCAGCGATACGTGCAGCTTCAATTTGACGAGAAGTTAGGAACATTCCATCTTCATGTACAGATTTAATACCAAACATTCCATTAGAAAGTTCATGCCCTCTTCCAGAGTTCCCTTTCATTTTACCTTTTTGTACCTTACGGTATTTTGTTCTTTTAGGCTGTAACATTTTTCTTTAATTTAAAAATTACTTTCTTTTACGAGCGTCTGGTTTTCCACCTTTATTAAAGTTAGATTTTCCACGAGGAGAATCTCCACCTTTTCCGCCAGCTTGTTTTTTGTCCATTCCAGCAAGTGGTGAAAGATCTCTCTTTCCGTAAACTTCACCTTTCATGATCCACACTTTGATTCCCATTCTACCATAAGTAGTATGCGCCTCAGCTAATGCATAATCAATATCAGCTCTGAAAGTTGATAAAGGAACTCTTCCTTCTTTGAAACCTTCCGACCGTGCCATTTCAGCACCATTCAAACGACCAGAAATTAAAACTTTGATACCTTCTGCGTTCATACGCATAGAGGCAGCAATAGCCATTTTAATAGCACGTCTGTACGAAATACGACTTTCAATTTGACGACAGATGCTTGTAGCAACTAGATACGCGTCAAGTTCAGGTCTTTTGATTTCAAAGATGTTGATTTGAACCTCTTTGTCAGTAACTTTCTTAAGTTCTTCTTTCAACTTGTCTACCTCTTGTCCACCTTTACCGATAATAATACCAGGTCTAGCAGTAGTGATAGTAACGGTTACAAGTTTTAAAGTTCTCTCGATAATTACTTTTGAAACACTAGCTTTTGATAAACGAGCATGGATATACTTTCTGATTTTGTGATCTTCAGCGATTTTATCACCGTAATCATTTCCACCATACCAGTTTGAGTCCCATCCTCTGATGATACCAAGTCTATTTCCAATTGGATTTGTCTTTTGTCCCATCTTTATTAAATTGCTTGTGTGTTATTAATAGATCCAAGCACGATTGTTACGTGATTAGAACGTTTTCTAATTCTATGTGCGCGACCTTGTGGAGCTGGACGAAGTCTTTTCAACATCATTCCACCATCTACTCTAATCTCCTTAACAAATAAACCAGCTTCTTCTATACTAGCATCAGCATTTTTTTGCTCCCAATTGTTGATTGCAGATAATACTAATTTCTCTAATTTTCTTGAAGCTTCTTTAGAACTAAATCTTAAGATGTTAAGTGCTCTTTCTACTTTCTGACCTCTTACCAAGTCCGCTACTAAGCGCATTTTTCTAGGTGAAGTAGGGCAGTTATTCAATTTTGCGAAAGCAATAGACTTATTAGCCTCTTTTCTCGCATCTGCTGTTTCTCTTTTACGAACTCCCATTGCTTCTTATTTTTTACCTTTATTTTTTGCTCCAGCATGACCTCTAAAAGATCTAGTTGGTGAAAATTCTCCTAATTTGTGACCTACCATGTTTTCTGTAACGTAAACTGGTACAAATTGACGACCGTTATGAACTGCGATAGTTTGTCCAACGAAGTCAGGAGTAATCATAGAAGCTCTAGACCAAGTCTTTACTACTCCTTTATTTCCACCTGCAATGTTTTCTTGAACTTTCTTGTCTAACTTATAATGAACGAAAGGTCCTTTTTTTAATGAACGTGCCATATCTTATTATTTCTTTCTACGTTCTACGATATACTTGTTACTCGGGTTTTTCTTAGAACGTGTTCTATAACCTTTTGCTGGTATTCCATTTCTTGAACGTGGATGTCCACCAGAAGAACGTCCTTCTCCACCACCCATTGGGTGATCAACAGGGTTCATCGCAACAGGTCTTGTTCTAGGTCTTCTACCTAACCATCTTGTTCTACCTGCTTTTCCAGATACAACTAATTGGTGATCAGAATTAGATACTGCTCCAATTGTAGCAGAACAAGTCAACAAGATTAATCTTGTTTCTCCTGACGGCATTTTAATTGTTGCAAATTTTCCATCTCTTGCCATTAACTGAGCAAATGTTCCAGCAGAACGAGCAATTACTGCTCCTTGACCTGGTCTCAATTCAATACAAGAAATAACAGTTCCTAATGGAATTCTGCTTAAAGGTAAAGTATTACCAATCTCAGGTTGAGATTCAGGACCAGAAACTAATTTCTGACCTACTTTCAATCCATTTTGAGCAATAATATATGTTTTCTCTCCATCAGCATAAGCTAACAAAGCGATAAATGCAGTACGATTTGGATCGTATTCGATTGATTTCACTGTAGCTGGAATTCCTTCTTTTGCACGTTTGAAATCAATAATACGATATCTCTGCTTGTGACCACCACCCGTATAACGCATGGTCATCTTTCCTTGACTATTTCTACCTCCAGAGTTTTTTATCGGCGCTATCAAAGAGCGTTCCGGCTTATCAGTTGTAATAGCGTCATAACCATTCACAACTCTAAATCGCTGACCTGGGGTAATAGGTTTTAATTTTCTTACTGACATTTTTCTATATTAGATTTTGTTGTAAAAATCAATTGTTTCTCCTTCTTGTACTTGTACAATTGCTTTTTTGATAGCATTTGTCTTTCCACTGATCAAACCACTTTTAGTGTATTTAGTAGTTCTATCAGGTCTTACATTCATTGTATTAACGCTTAACACAGTTACACCATAAGCAGCTTCTACAGCTTTCTTAATCTCAACTTTGTTCGCTTTTTTGTTAACAACGAATCCAAAACGGTTTAAAACTTCACTTTCTTTGGTTACTTTTTCCGTTACTATAGGTTTAATTATGATACTCATATCCTATTATTTACTTAAATTTTCTTCAATTACTTCCAAAGAACTCTCCAAAAGCACTAAATTGTTAGCGTTTAATATAGCGTAAGTACTTAATTCTAAGCTACTTACCACATTAGACGCTTTTAAATTGCGTGACGACAAATATACATTTTTATTTGAAGAACCCAACACGAATAATGATTTTTTATTATCTAACTCTAAAGCTTTCAAAACGTTAATGAAATTTTTAGTACTTGGCGTTTCAAAATCAAAGTCCTCAAGAACGATAATATTTGATTCTTTTGCTTTAATAGAAAAAGCAGATTTTCTTGCCAAACGCTTCAAACCTTTATTTAATTTGAAAGAATAACTTCTTGGTCTTGGTCCAAAAACTGTACCTCCACCTTTAAACAATGGATTCTTTGCACTACCCGCACGAGCAGTACCAGTTCCTTTTTGTTTTTTAATCTTACGTGTACTACCCGCAACTTCAGCTCTTTCTTTAGCTTTGTGCGTTCCTTGTCTTTGATTAGCTAAATATTGCTTAACATCAAGGTATACAGCGTGATTATTTGGTTCAATTGCGAATACTGAATCAGAAAGTTGTACTTTTCTTCCAGTATCTTTTCCGTTGAAATCTAATACTTTTACTTCCATTACTTCTCGATGATTACATAAGAGTTATTATGTCCAGGAACACATCCTTTAATAACAAGTAGGTTCTTTTCAGCAACTACTTTTAAAACTCTAAGGTTTTGAACTTTTACATTGTCGGTTCCCATTCTTCCAGCCATACGCATTCCTTTGAATACTCTAGATGGATAAGATGACGCTCCTACAGAACCCGGCGCTCTTAAACGGTTATGTTGACCGTGAGTTGCTTGACCAACACCACCAAAACCGTGACGTTTTACAACCCCCTGAAAACCTTTACCTTTAGATACACCTTGTACATCTACAAATTCCCCTTCAACAAAAATAGACACATCAATAAGATCACCTAATTTTTGCTCTGTTGCAAATTCCTTGAATTCAACGACTTTTTTCTTAGCTACAGTTCCCGCTTTTTTAAAGTGACCTAAAGCCGCTTTTGTGGAATGTTTCTCGTTTTTGTCATCGAAACCAAGTTGCAACGCTTCGTACCCGTCAACACCTTTGGTTCTGACTTGGGTAACAACGCATGGACCCGCCTCAATTACAGTACAAGGAATGTTTTTCCCGTTCTCGTCAAAAAGACTAGTCATGCCGATTTTTCTACCAATTAACCCAGACATAAATATTAATTATTAATTATTAAATATAAAAATAGAACACATCATTTAAGTGAACCCTTATTTTTAAAGTGGTGCAAAAGTATAACTTATTTACACACAATCCAAAAAAAGTTTTCACTTAAACAAAGTGCTCTGAATTTCCTTGTATTTAGAAACCTAAACTTTGATTTCTACTTCAACACCGCTTGGCAATTCTAACTTCATTAAAGCATCAATTGTTTTAGATGAAGAAGAGTAAATGTCAATTAATCTCTTGTATGACATTACTTCAAATTGCTCTCTTGCTTTTTTGTTAACGTGCGGAGAACGTAGAACAGTAAAAAGTTTTTTGTGAGTTGGCAATGGAATTGGACCTGTAACAACTGCACCTGTAGTTTTAACCGTTTTTACAATCTTTTCAGCAGACTTGTCTACCAACATGTGATCGTAAGATTTTAGTTTTATTCTGATTTTTTGACTCATTTTCTTAAAATTAAGCGTTTCCTTTTGCTTTTTTGATTACTGCTTCCGAAATATTAGAAGGCGTTTCGCTATAGTGTGAAAATTCCATTGTAGAAGTTGCACGACCAGAAGACAATGTTCTCAATGTAGTTACATATCCAAACATTTCTGATAATGGCACATCTGCCTTAATAGTTTTAGCACCATTTCTATCTCCCATGTCATTCACTTGACCTCTACGACGGTTAATATCACCAACGATATCTCCCATGTTTTCTTCAGGTGTAATAACTTCCATTTTCATGATAGGCTCAAGAATTACAGCTCCAGCAGCTTTAGCTACTTCTTTATAACCCATTCTAGCAGCTAACTCAAAAGATAGTGCATCTGAATCGACAGGGTGGAAAGATCCATCTGTCAAAGTTACTTTTAAACTATCCACTTGATATCCAGCCAAAGGACCAGCCTTCATAGCTTCACGGAAACCTTTCTCTACAGACGGAATATATTCTTTAGGAACGTTACCACCTTTTACAGCATTAACAAACTGCAAGCCAACACCTGGCTTACCATCAACTTCATCAGCTGGCTCTAATTTAAATACGATATCACCGAATTTACCACGACCACCTGATTGTTTCTTGTAAGTTTCTCTATGAACTGCAGATTTTGTAAAAGCTTCTTTATATTCAACTTGAGGCTCACCTTGGTTTACTTCAACTTTGAATTCACGTCTCATACGATCTACTAAGATATCTAAGTGAAGCTCACCCATACCAGAGATAATAGTTTGACCAGAAGCCTCATCAGTTCTTACAGTAAATGTAGGATCCTCTTCAGCAAGTTTAGCCAAAGCCATACCCATTTTATCTACGTCAGCTTTTGTTTTAGGCTCAATAGCGATACCAATTACTGGCGCAGGGAATTTCATAGACTCAAGAATGATTGGGTACTTCTCATCACACAATGTATCTCCAGTTTTAATATCTTTAAATCCAACTGCTGCTCCAATATCTCCAGCTTCGATATAATCGATTGGATTTTGCTTGTTAGCATGCATTTGGTAGATACGAGAAATTCTTTCTTTGTTTCCTGAACGTGTGTTCAAAACATAAGAACCAGCATCTAAACGTCCTGAATAAGCACGGAAGAAAGCCAAACGACCTACGAATGGGTCAGTAGCAATCTTAAATGCCAAAGCAGCGAATGGCTCTTTAACATCTGGCTTACGCAAAATTTTAGTTTGATCTTCTTCTAAAAGCTCAGCATCATCAGGATGAATCCCTTCGATACCATCTTTATCCATTGGAGATGGCAAGTATTTACATACTGCATCTAACATGAACTGAACACCTTTATTTTTAAATGATGAACCAGCAATCATAGGAATGATAGCCATATCCATTACAGCCGCTCTTAATGCAATGTTAATCTCTTCTTCTGTAATAGAATCAGGATTTTCCATGTATTTATCAAGCAAATTCTCATCATAATCAGCTACTGCCTCGATAAGAATATCTCTGTATTCTTTTACTTCATCAATCATATCAGCAGGAATATCTACAACTTCATAAGTTGCTCCCATACCTGCATCATCCCAAACAATAGCTTGGTTTCTTACCAAATCCACAACACCTCTGAAATCATTCTCTTCACCTATTGGCAAAGTAATCGCAACAGCATTAGATTTCAACATATCTCTTACTTGTTGACATACCATCAAAAAGTTAGATCCTTGTCTGTCCATTTTATTAACGAATCCAATACGTGGTACTTTATATTGATCAGCTAATCTCCAGTTAGTCTCTGATTGAGGCTCAACACCATCAACAGCACTAAACAAGAAAACTAATCCATCAAGAACACGTAACGAACGGTTTACTTCAACTGTAAAGTCAACGTGTCCCGGGGTATCGATAATATTAAAGTGGTAAGGTAATGTCTCAGGTAAAACTTTACCTTGAGTAGTTGGAAAATTCCATTCACAAGTTGTAGCAGCAGAAGTAATTGTAATACCTCTTTCTTGCTCTTGTGCCATCCAGTCCATTGTTGCAGCACCATCGTGCACTTCACCAATTTTGTGTGATTTTCCTGTATAGAATAATATACGCTCAGTTGTCGTTGTTTTACCAGCATCAATATGAGCAGCAATTCCTATGTTTCTTGTATATTTAAGTTCTCTAGCCATTTCTTAAGAATTAAAATCTAAAGTGAGAGAAAGCTTTGTTAGCTTCTGCCATTTTGTGAGTATCCATTCTTTTCTTAACAGCAGCACCTTCTTCTTTAGCCGCAGCTAAACATTCCGAAGCTAATCTTTGCGCCATTGATTTTTCGTTTCTTCTTCTTGAATAAAGAATCAACCATTTCATAGCCATAGAGATTTTTCTGTCTGGTCTAATTTGCATAGGAATTTGGAATGTTGCTCCACCAACTCTACGACTACGTACTTCTACGTGAGGCATAACGTTTGTCAAGGCGTCTTTCCATATTTCCAATGAAGGTTTTTCTGCATCCTGCTTTTTAGCCTCAATGATGTCAATTGCATCATAAAAAACTTTAAAAGCTGTTGATTTCTTACCATCCCACATTAGGTTATTCACAAAACGTGTTACCAATTGGTCATTAAACCTTGGATCTGGTAAAAGTGGTCTCTTTTTTGCCGCTCTTTTTCTCATGTCTTTTTTTTAATAAAAAATTATAAGTCATACGCTACCTGTTTTGTATCACAAGTCCTGAAAAACATTCAGATGTAAATACATAACTATTAACTTCTAACTCCTAACGTTTTAAATTACTTTTTTGCTTCTTTTGGGCGTTTAGCACCGTACTTAGATCTTCTTTGCGTTCTTCCTGCTACTCCTGACGTATCAAGGGCACCACGAACGATGTGATATCTAACACCTGGTAAATCTTTTACCCTTCCACCTCTAACTAATACTATCGAGTGCTCTTGTAAATTGTGTCCTTCTCCAGGGATGTAGGCATTCACTTCATTACCATTTGTCAAACGTACACGCGCTACTTTACGCATTGCAGAGTTTGGTTTTTTTGGTGTAGTAGTGTAAACACGCGTACAAACCCCTCTTCTTTGAGGACAAGAATCTAAAGCAACCGATTTACTCTTCTTAGTTATCTGAGTTCTTCCTGTTCTTACTAATTGTTGAATTGTTGGCATAATTAATACTAAAATTTTATTATGTAATTTTAATTCCCGCTTTTTACGGGGTTGCAAATGTATGAAATAAATTTAACTCCACAAACGTTAACCCATTAATTTTCAATAAGATTATTTCAATATTTCAAATTCCGTTGAAAAAATTAATATTTACAGTACTTTTATAAAAAATATATTTTCTTGAAGCAAATCATAACCATATACCTCCTACTCTTTGCAGGCTCTTATTTATCAGCCCAAACCTTTTATTTACAACTGAAAAGCAAAAGCATCAAAGAAAACCAAACAATAGATTCAATCTTTTACCAAATAAAACATTCGAACTTAAAATCTATTCAGACGGAACTCACAAGGACTTCTAAAATTATTACAGAGCTAGGATACATCAATAACACATTCGAACCAATAAAAAAACTAAATGACTCCACCTACTCCACAACTATATCACTTAAGAACCAAATCAAACAAGCCTACCTATATATAGGAAACAACAAAAGTCTGCAACTCCTATTAAATAAAACAAAGAACGATACAATCAAACTATCTTACCCAGAAGTAAACAACTTCCTCTCCTCGACATTATCAAAGGCAGAACAAAACGGGTACCCTCTAGCAACCGTACAATTACAAAACATAGAATACAAAACGAACATAATTAGCGCTCAGTTATTATATAATGAGGGCAAAAACAGAACCGTCGACCAAATCATTGCACAATCTTCAACCAACAACAAAGCAGATTTACTACCAAAAGGCCACCTCAGGCAATTAGCAAAAAGATTTAAAAACAGTATTTTCAACAAGAATACTATCGAACAGATAAATAATGAGATTGAGAAATATCGTTTTGTTAGTCAAATAAAGTACCCCGAAGCATTACTCTTGAAGGACAGCACGAAAGTTTATTTATATTTAGAAAAAAGAAATTCAAACACCTTTGACGGTTACATAGGTTTCACTACCGATCAAACTAATAAATTAAAACTAAATGGGTATCTGGATGTATTACTCGAAAACACATTAAAAGCTGGAGAAGAAATAAGTATATTTTGGAAAAGCAATGGTGAGAATCAAAAAACATTCAGAACTAATATTGACATACCTTATATATTTAATTCAAATGTTGGCATAAAAGGACAAATAAACATATTCAAACAAGACAGTATTTTCCAAAACACAAAAACAGCAATTGACGTTGGCTACTTATTAAATTACAACAGCCGTCTGTACCTTGGACTACAATTCACCGAGTCGACAGACATCCAGCAATTAAATATTTCCAACTTGTCTAACTACAAAAATTCTTTTTTTTGCCCGAGTTACGAATATTCAAAATACAAGCATACTAATATAATGTTTCCAGAAATTACTATTATTAAAATTAATACCGGAATAGGAAAAAGAACCAATTTCTCCGCACTTGACACTACCGAAGAAACTAAGCAATTTTACATCAATGTTCAAGCTACCCATAATTTCACTTTAAATAATAACAATTACATTTATTTATATTCACAAAGTTTTTTGTTAAATAGCAACAATTACTTAACCAATGAACTATATCGCTTTGGAGGAACAACATCTGTACGAGGATTTACAGAGAACAGCTTACAAGCAAAAGCGATGACATCATTGGCAACTGAGTACAGATACCTGCTGTCACCAACACTCTACATCCATTCTATCTTGGACTATTGCTTATACAATGATCCCTTTTCGACAACTACTAAAATTGAAAAAATAGGCGGAATTGGATTCGGATTAGGCATACAAACACAAAGCGGACTACTAAAACTATCTTTTGCGAACGGAACACAGAAAAATCAAAAAAGTAGTTTAAACAACACTTTCATTACTGCCAATTACAATATTACCTTCTAAATTGCTAAAAAAAAGAATTATTTTCAACATTATCATAAATTTATGTTTAAATCCTAAAAGTCATATGCAAGCATAAGATTAGAGGCTAAAGTATTAGGAAACTTAACATTTAATTAAGATGTTTGTAACACTAATTCAAAATTTATTAAAATGAAACTAAAATTCAGTAGAATCTTAGTACTTTTCTTAGTACTAACAACGCAATTTATCATTGCGCAAGAAAGAGTTGTTTCAGGAGTTGTTTCTGACGACACAGGCTTACCCTTACCAGGTGTAAGTATTCTCGTAAAAGGAACAAAAACTGGTACGCAAACAAATTTTGACGGAAAATATTCCATTAAAGCAACACCAAAACAAGTTATCATCTTTAGTTATATCGGAATGGAAACTAAAGAAGTGACTGCAAGTTCAGCTACGATCAATGCCAAATTAGTTAGTACAGCAGTACAACTTGAAGGAGCAGTAGTAACTGCCTTTGGTATCAAAAAGCAAAAAAGAGCTTTAGCCGCTGGAACGTCTATTGTTACAGGTAAAGAACTTACCGAAGTAAACAACACAAACGTTTTTGAATCATTATCTGGAAAAATTGCCGGTGTTGATATTACAGCCCCAGCACAAGTTGGAGCATCATCTAAGGTGGTTATTAGAGGTTTTAACTCGTTATCAAACAGTAGCCCTCTTTACGTTATTGATGGTACACCTATCAACAATACCACTTCTAGTTCATCTGAAACAAGTGCTACAAGAACTTATGATGCAGGAACAGGAATAGGAGATGTTGACCCGAACAACATCGAAAGCATGACTGTACTTAAAGGTGCAGCTGCATCAGCACTTTACGGGTCTAGAGCGTCAAATGGTGTAATCATCATTACTACCAAATCTGGTAAAAACAATCAAAAACTTACTGTTGAGTTAAGTAGCTCAAGTGATTTTTCCGAAGTAGCTAGAGTACCTCATTTACAAAATGGATATGGTCAAGGTTGGGCTGGGAAATCATGGTCAAGTTGGTCAAATTCAACTAATACAGCTAGTAATGAAAATGGTTCTTGGGGACCAGCATACAATGGTGAAATAAGACTACATGGGGCAGTTATTGACAGCGGTCAACAAATCAAGCCTTATGTTGCACAAGAGAACAACATCAAAGACTTTTTTACAATCGGTCATACTTTTACAAATAGTGTACGTTTGAGTGGTGGTGGAGAAAATTCAAACTTCTCTATTAACTATACAGATGTTAATTCTGACGGTATCATACCTACAGATGCAGATGCTTACTTAAGAAGAACAGTAGGAATCAACGCTGGTGTTAATGGTAAAAAATTAAGTGTAAGAACTAGTATAAATTACGTTAAGAAAGATCAAAACGTTGTGAATACAGGTCAAGGTTCAGCATCAGGACAAGGTAACACCGTAATGCAAGAGTTATTACAAATACCTAGAGATATAAGTGTTGTAGATCAAAAAGATTACATCAATAATCCTTATGCTACAAATGATAACTTTTTAACTCCTTACGCTTCTAATCCTTACTTTACAGTAAGTGAAAACTCAACTAAAATTGACGGAAATAGAGTATATGGTAACGTAAGCATTGATTATAAATTCAACGAAAAATTATCTTTAAGCCATCAATTAGGTGGTGATTACGGAGTTGAAAAATTAAAATCTTATGGTGCCATAATTAACTATACTCCTGGTTCTGCACAAGCAAATGCTGCCACTATCCCAACTGTGGGAGGTGTAACCGAAAACACAAGAGAAAATGTACAATTTGACTCTAATACAATCTTGAGTTACAAT
Source organism: Flavobacterium faecale (assembly GCF_003076455.1). Taxonomy (NCBI): domain Bacteria; kingdom Pseudomonadati; phylum Bacteroidota; class Flavobacteriia; order Flavobacteriales; family Flavobacteriaceae; genus Flavobacterium; species Flavobacterium faecale. Next base: position 1,714,505 of record NZ_CP020918.1, on the reverse strand, counting down.
ACTACTATCAACGATGACATCAACATTACATCTTTTGTTGGATTCAATGCAAATCAGAGAAAAGCAAGCTTATTGCAAGCGACAATTACAAATCTTGACATTCCTGGATTTTACGAGTTATCCAACTCATCAGTAAAACCACAAGTTACTCAGCAAAACTCTTTTAGAAAAAGTTTTGGTGCGTTTGGGTCTATCGAAACAGCATACAAAAATCGTTATTTCTTAACTGTTACTGCTAGAAATGACTGGTCTTCTACTTTGCCTCAAGGAAACAACTCATACTTCTATTCTTCAGCAGCCTTAAGTGCTATTGTGTTGGATCAACAAGATTATTTCTTAAAACTAAGAGCTTCCTATGCAGAAATTGGTAAGGATACAGACGTTTATAAAACGCAATCCTCTTTAATTCAAGGAAATTCATCTTTAGGTTTTGGAAATATCTTCTTACCAATTGGAGGAGTTAATGGATATGAAGCTGCATCTAATTTAGGTAATAACCAATTAGTTCCAGAGAGAACAAATGAAATTGAATTTGGTTTTGAAACTAGTTTATTCAACAAAAGAGTATTCCTTGACGGATCATTCTACAGTAGAACTACAAATGACCTACTATTCAGTAGACCACTTCCTACTTCAAGTGGATACACGAGTCAAACAGCGAATATCTTAGATGTACGTAACAGAGGAGTTGAATTATTATTGAATGTTATACCAGTAAAAACAAAAGATTTCAAATGGGATATCACAACAACATTTACCAAAAATGAAGGTGAAGTACTTTCTATAGCTGGTGGTTTAGATAAAATCAACTTAGCCAGTAATTATGGTGTAACATTTAACGCTGTTAAAGGGCAACCTTTAGGTGTATTCTCTGCAAAAGTGCCTGTTGTCAATGAGCAAGGTCAATATGTTGTAGATGCTACAACAGGTTTCTACAAAGTAACAAACGATGAACAAAATATTGGAAATGCACAAAGAAAATTTGTAATGGGTTTAAAAAACGTATTTACATATAAAAATTTAGCATTAGCAATGGGGCTTGACTGGAAACAAGGTGGTAAAATGTATTCTTACACAAAAAGACTTTCTAACTTTACAGGTAACGGTATAGAGACTACCTACAACGGAAGAAATACTTTTATCGTACCAAACTCTGTTAACGAAGTTGTAAACGCAACTGGAGTAGTAACAGGTTATACTGAAAACACTAAACCTGTTGGATTTACAAGTGTTACCGATTTTTATAACACAAGTAATAACCCCGGAATTGAGCAATCACATGTTATCGACAAAACTTTTGTAAGACTAAGAGATGTATCATTAACATATACATTTGACTCATCATTAGTGAAAAGATTAGGATTAAGCAGAGCTAGCTTTAGCCTTTATGGTAAAAACTTAGCGCTATGGACTCCTAAAGACAACCCTTATGTTGATCCTGAATTATCTACTTTTGGAACAGGATTGTTAAGTGAGCAAGGTGAATTTGGTGGTAACCCTTCACAAAGAAGTTATGGTGCTAGCATTAAATTAACATTTTAAAAAGAAAGACAATGAAAAAATTCATATCAACAATATTAGTCATTGCAGCAACATTTACTGCTTGTAATACCGACTTAGACATTAATAGCGATCCGGATTCATTAAATCCAGCAAGCGCACCTTTATCTGCTCAATTACCAGCAGGTATTACTGGAATCATAGGACCTGAAGGAGCATCTCTAGCCATCATTGGTGGTATGTGGTCACAGTACTGGACACAAAGTAATTCAGCGAATCAGTTCAAAAACGTAGACAATTACAGTATTGGAACTTCCGATTACAACTATGCTTGGGATGCTATGTATGATGCCTTAGGTGACATTAGAAACATTAAAAGAAATGCATTAGCTCAAGAAAATTGGAATTACTATTTGATTGCAACAGTACTCGAAGTACAAGCTTCACAAGTTCTTACTGACTTTTATGGATCAATCCCATACAAAGAAGCTAACGACATCTCCAATTTAACTCCAAAATTCAATACCGGAGAAGAAGTTTACACCTTTATGATTGAAGATTTAAACTTGGCACTTTCTAAGGATTTATCAACTTCAAAAGGTATTGCACCTTCAAAAGATGATCTAATCTTTGCTGGTAACATGACAAAGTGGACTAAGTTTGCCAATACTTTAAAACTTAAAGTATTTATGAGACAATCAAATAGCTCAAGATCTGCAATTGCTAGTGCTGGTATAACTGCAATGATTACGGCAGGAACTCAGTTTTTGACTGAAGATGCCGGAATGAATCAATTTAAAGATGAAGTAAACCAAAGTAATCCATTATTCGAATTCAACAACAGAAAATTAAATGTTGCAACAAATTTGAGAATGAGTACTACTTTAGCTTCATATCTTGACCTTAATGCTGACGCTAGAAAAGCATCTTATTACTTGGAGGGAAATTCCTTAAACCAAGGAGACTATAGCAGTACCGTTGGAGCTGGAACAATTGCAATTGTAAATTTAAGCGCCTCTACCCCTGCTTTTTTAATGAGTACAGAAGAAAGTTACTTTTTGCAAGCAGAAGCTATGGTAAGATACAATGCTGGAACCGGTGCAAAAGCACTATACGACGCAGGTGTTCAAGCAAATTTTGCACGTTACAAAATAGCAGAGAAAGCAGTAACTCCTACTGCGTTATTAGCAGGAGCTTATGAGTTCCCTAATGCAGGCACACTTGAACAAAAAATTGAAGCTATCATCACTCAGAAATGGGTTGCTAGTTTCCCAGGAAATGGTTACGAAGCGTTTTTTGAAAAAAACAGAACAGGTTATCCTAAAACATCAGCAGTTTACCAAACAAATGCTAGTTACGTACCAGGACAATTTGTATATTCTTTAAATGGTGCTACAGATGGCAAATTCCCGCAAAGATTAGCCTACCCGCTAACGGAAAGAAATGCGAATCCAAACGTACCTACACTTTTACCAATAACTACTGCCATTTGGTGGAAATAAAATATTAACATTATGAGAAAATTAATCATCGCTATCTTTATTGCAAGCTCTCTCTTTACAGCTTGTACTAATGTAGAAACAGAGAATCTGTCGGCAATTACGTACTTTCCTGTATTTACAATTTCAGGAGCTAATCCATATTTTGTAGAACAAGGTACAACGTACGTAGAACCAGGTGCTGTCGCGAAAGCTGGAGCAACTATTGTTCCTACTATAACTACAGCAGTAGGAAAATACAGAGGCACAACAACACTTGACACATCAAAAATTGATGAATATGAAGTGACTTACAGCGCAACTAATGTTGACGGATTTGTAGGTAAAGGGTCTAGAAAAGTTATAATATACAAAACTGGAAACTTAGTAAATAGTATAGAAGGTGTTTACACTAGTACTATTTTGAGAAATGGAGTCAATGGAGGAGACAGTTACATAGATATTAAATACATCTATATCTGGAAAAAAGCTGATGGAACTTACCAAATATCCGACTCTTTTGGAGGATGGTATGAATTTGGTAGAGCAATTGCTCACAGTGAGTCTCCTGGTGGAATCATCAACGCTGTTGACATTCCAACAAATAACTTTACCTTCCCAGGAACACATTCTAATGCATACTTTGGAGGTACTGTAAAAATAACAGGATTAACAGTTAATCCTACTACTAAGCAGTTAGTAATGACCACAACTTGGGTTACAGGTGACACTACTTACAACTTCTTGGCAACATTAACACAAGTTCAACTTTAATATCGTAAAAATGAAAATATTAAAAAATAACATCATAAAACTCCTTTTTGGACTTCTAATCTTTGCATCATTCACGTCATGTGATGAAGGCGGGAATCCTGATGCAGGAGGAACAACAACTGAAGCATATGCTGGCGATTGGTTTATAACCATAACCGATGCCGCAGGAAAAGTACAAGTAGACCATGCTTTACATGCAACATATAATACAGCCGCAAATGATAATACCATGTGGGTAGATGATTGGACAGACAAACCAAAAAACAAGCCCGTAGGATGGTATTTGATGTCTAAAATTACAGTAAATCTTGAAAACGGAACATTTTCCGCTCCCTCACAAGCTAATTTGAACGATCCAGGAAGTACTGTAACCATTACAGATGGAAAGTTTGAAAAAGGAGCTGGATTATCAAAATCAGGTAAAGCAGTTGACAAAATTTCATTCAAGGCTACTTTTAGCTACGCTCCAAGTGATGTTTTAACATTTACGGGAGTTAAAAGAACAGGATTCTTAGAAGACGAATATTAGTCTATTAAACTTCTAATTTTTAAAAACCATCAGCTACTGCTGATGGTTTTTTTTATATATTTGCATCATGGAAAAAGAACATCAAATATTTGGAATAAGAGCAATAATTGAAGCAATTCAAGCAGGTGCAACAGTTGATAAAGTATACATTCAAAAAGAAGCTTCTGGTGAGCTAATGAAAGACTTAATGAAAGTTTTGAAACGAGGCAACATTAACTTCTCATATGTTCCTGTTGAAAAGCTAAACCGACTTACCCCAAACAACCACCAAGGTGCCGTTGCTAGTGTATCTCCTATTTCATTTTTTGACCTTGAAACTTTGATTGAGACAGTACTAGAAAATGGAAAAGCACCTTTGTTTTTAATTCTGGATCAAATATCAGATGCTCGTAATTTTGGCGCTATTATCCGTACTGCAGAGTGTACAGGTGTAAATGGAATCATTGTACAAAAATCAGGTTCTGCTCCTGTAAATGGAGACACTGTTAAAACATCAGCAGGTGCCGTTTTTAATATTCCGATTTGTAAAGTAGAACATATTAAAGATGCCATCTTCTTATTGCAAGCTAGCGGAATCAAAACCGTTGCTGCTACTGAAAAAACAGATAAAAACATTTTTGAGATATCATTAACCGAAGGCGTAGCAATAATCATGGGATCAGAAGATCGAGGTGTAAACCCATCCGTTCTAAAAATAGTTGATGAGAAAGCAAAGTTACCTATGTTTGGAACAATTGGTTCATTAAATGTTTCTGTCGCTTGCGGTGCCTTTTTATACGAAGCTGTAAGACAAAGACAATAAATCAGACTATTCTTCCCGACAAGGGCTTATTTTCCTAGGGATATAAATATAATATAAAACGAATTAGAGCTTGGGCTTTGGTTCGTTTTTTTATTGAAATATAAAATCAAAGCTTACAGATTTTTTTCGTCTAAAATATATAAATCCCAATGTTGCAAATGTGTAACATTTAGACCAAACTAGATGACTCTTTAATAAACATAAGTACTTCCCCGTTCTACTAGTTTAATAGTTTTACCTATCCCGATTTAACACTTAAATGTACCGTTTTCTAGACATATTTACAACAATAACCTTCCGTTACTCCCCTACTTTAAGATTGTTCATATTTAGCTTAAGAACAGTTAAATTAAAAGTATTGAGGTATATGATTTATAAACATAATTAGCCTTTTTTGATCTCAGAAACCAGAACTTATCAATACCCTTACACCCTTGAAATAGACATAGTATCTATAACTTTTGTTAAACAAAACCTAGCAAAGGCAATCTAATTATGGTCCAAATAAAATCACTTTTTTTCTAGGAAAAAGTAGAATTATAATTTAAAGACGCTTTTTAAATCGGACTAGATCTTACACCGATTATTAATACATAATCAATTTACTACTTAAAAAACAAATAGATAATCATAACCAATAATTATTGTGTTAAAACAATAAGAATACTGTTTTATTTTACCCTTTAAAATTTGAAACTGAATAAAAAATCTAGAAAAAATATAGAATTAATAAAAATCCATTTTAAATCACTTAAGCAAAAAATACTTAAAAAACACGCTAGTATTATTAACAAATTATTAAGACATTCGAATGCTAATTTAAAACGAATTAAAATGAAGCTAAATTTACATGGAATCTTAGTACTTATGCTAGTACTTGTGACGCAATTATCATTTGCGCAAGGAAGAATTGTTTCGGGAGTCGTTTCAGAAAACACAGGTTTACCTTTCCCAGGGGTAAGTGTGTTAATTAAAGGAACACAAATTGGAACACAGACTGATATTGATGGAAAGTATTCTATCAAGGCAGCGCCAAATCAGGTTTTGATCTTTAGCTTTATTGGAAACAAAACTCAAGAAGTTAAGGCTACAGCAACAAAGCTGAACATTAAAATGGAATCTACAACAGAGCAACTTGATGAAGTTGTACTGATTGGATACGGTTCACAGAAAAAAAGAGAAATAACGGGATCACAATCTTCTATTAAAGGTAGAGATTTAGACAACTTAGTTACTGCGAGTTTCGAGTCTCAACTTGCAGGTCGTGCTGCGGGTGTACAAGTGGTAACAAACTCTGGAATATTAGGTGCTGCACCTATATTCAGAATTAGAGGAGTTGCTTCTATTACAGGTGGAACATATCCTTTGATAATTGTAGATGGTGTGCCTATTGTAACTGGAGACACGGGAGGGGTGGCTTCTACAAATGGACTGGGAGACATCAATCCAAACGATATTGAATCGTACGAAATCTTAAAAGATGGAGCAGCTACTGCAATTTATGGCTCGAGAGCTGCAAATGGAGTGGTATTGATTACTACTAAAAGCGGTAAAAAAGGTTCAATAAAAACTAGTTTCAATAATTCTTACGGTTTTTCAAATGCTGTAAAATTATATGATTTACTACAAACACCAGACTTCTTAACGATTTCGAAAGAAAAAGGAAACTATGCCGCAGGTAGTACTTATAATACTGATTGGCAAAAAGCAACCTTAAAAAGTAATGCTGCACAAGTAAATAATACATTGTCTATGAGTGGTGGTACTGATAAAGGTAGATTTTATGTATCTCTTGGAGCTAGCGATTTGGAAGGTATCGCAACAGCTAATGATATGAAGCGATATACTGTAAGAACAAATGTGGATGCCAATGTAACAAAATGGTTAACTATTGGAACAAACATTGGACTTACCAAAACTGAATACAACGGATTAAATACTGGAGGAACAACTGGTAATGCATTATCTGGAAGTATATACGCAGCAACAAAAATGCTACCAAACACACCTATTTATGATGCTGCCAATGCAATTGGATACAATCTAGATTTAGTAAATAACAGAGTTGGACAAGCAGATAACATTATACCAATTGCAAACAACCTACCTAATATTGTGTATATATTAGACAAAAATAAATATTCATCTAAAATAACTAGAATCTTAGCTAGTGCATTTGCAAGCGCAAAAATTACACCAGACTTAGAATTTAGAATGCAGGGAAGTATTGATAATTCAATCAACAAAGGTTTTCAATATTTAAACCCAGTTAATGGAGATGGTTTTTCAAGCCAAGGGTACTTATACAATGACAATACTGAATACTTACGCTACAACTGGCAAAATATTTTGAACTACAACAAAACTTTTGCTACTAATCACACTGTTGGTATAACTGCAGTATCTGAATATCAAAAACAAAATTATGATAACTTTTGGGGAGAAGGCAAAATATTACTTAATGAATTCTACAACAAAGGTTTAATTACAAACGCTTATTCTACAAAAGATTCAGGAGGTTCACAAACTCAAAACGGAATTATGTCTTACGTAGGACGTATTAATTATAACTTCGCTAAGAGATATTTCATCCAAGCATCTATTCGTAGAGATGGAATTTCAAAATTAAGTGAAGCTACAAGATGGAACAACTTTACAGGAGTATCTGGAGGATGGACAATATCTAATGAGAAGTTCATGGAAGGAATTAAAGATGTAGTTTCTGATTTAAAAATTAGAGGATCCTATTCTGAAGTTGGAAATACTGATATTGGAAATTACCCTTACTTAGGACTTACTTCAAGTTCACCTTACGGGACTTTGAATGGAATTGCTTATTCTCAATTTGGAAATGACCAATTGCAATGGGAAAGAAGTAAGAAAACAGATTTTGGAGTTGATTTAGGATTATTCAATAACAAGGTAAATTTAACATTTGACTACTTTAAGAATAACGTAGATCAGTTAATTTTAGCCGCTCCTACAGCTCCGTCACTTGGTATCCCATTTAATACTGTAAATAAGAATATTGGATCTCTTGATAATAAAGGACTAGAATTTAGTGCTAGTTACAAATTGGTTAAAGGAAATTTCAGCTGGAATGTTTCTGCTAATGTTACTTTTATCGAAAACAAAGTAAATAAATTATTTGCCGGACAAGATATTCTTTATGACTACAACATTATTAGAGAAGGTGAGCCATTAAAAGCGCTTTATGGGTATAGATATTATGGAGTAAATGCTACAAACGGAAATCCAATTTACTATAAAGCAGATAATACTTTAGTGGAAGGAAATGCTAATACTTCGAAATACACAGTTTATGACCCAGCCAATCCTGGTGTAACTGGTGCAGCAAGCTCATTGGATGCATCGAAAGATAAATCAGTTTTAGGTAATACTTTACCAACATACTATGGTGCTTTGAATAACAACTTTACTTACAAAGGATTCGACTTTGGATTCATGTTTAGATTTAGCGGTGGAAACAAAATTTTTAACGCAACGCGTAGAGATTTAGTAACACAAGATTTCTCAAACAATGGAACTGAAATTTTAGGAAGATGGCAAAGTGCTACAAATCCTGGAGATGGATGGACTCCTAGAATTGTTGGAGGTTCAAATACATTTACAAATTTAACTGGACACTTAACTACGCGTTTCGTAGAAAATGGTGATTTCATTTCATTAGATAATATTACTTTAGGGTATACACTACCATCTTCTATCACTAAAAAATTAAAAATAGATACTATTCGTATTTATACTTTAGGACAAGGATTAGTAATGATAACTAAGTATACTGGAATTAATCCTGAAATGCAAAATACCCAAGTTACACAGTATTCTGGTGTAGATTACATTGGAACACCTAGATCAAAAACAATTTCATTTGGTGTAAATGTTAACTTTTAATAATAAATAACATGAAAAATATAATTAAAACCATAATACTCACAGCAGTAGTTTTAGGAATGAATTCCTGCTCAGAGTCTAATTTATTAGAGCTTAGCCCAATAAATAATATATCTGAAGCTGATGCTTTCACATCTCCTTCTTTGATTGCTGCTTCCATGAACGGTGTATACAATGCCGCTGCGGTAGGACAGTACACTAGTACAAGTACAAATGGAGGTCGAGGGTATTTATGGGGAGCTGCTTTTGTAGAGCAAGGAGATTGTAGAGGTGAAGATGTAGTAAATACTGGGACCTTTTACCAGTTAACATACACTGCGACTTATGATGCAACAACAGCAAACAACGTGTATTATTGGATCGATGGATACCGTTTAATAAACCGTTGTAATTTAATGATCGAAGGAGTTAACACTGCTGTAGCTCAAGGTATAATCACTAGCGCAGTAGGTAATGACTATATTGGTCAAGCAAAATTTTTACGTGCAATTACACACTTTGAGCTTTTAAATTTCTTTGCAAGATGTTATAATTTCACACCTACAGCAAGCCATTTAGGAATTCCTTATAGAGAGGTAGGGATAAACACTCAAGCTGAAATTGACTCTGAAGTTTTGAAACCAAGAAATACTGTTGAAGAATGTTACACTAAAATTCTAGCTGATTTAACAGCTGCTGAAAACCAAATCACAACTACAGGTATAGCAAAAGCATCAAAAGGTGCTGCTATCGCATTTAAAACTAGAGTTTATTTGCACAAAAGAGAATGGTCAAATGTTATTACAGAGGGGAACAAGTTAAAAACTTTGTATTCATTGACAGCAAATCCTGGAGACGTATTTGTATTGGCCAATAATTTCAACAATACAGAATCTATTTTTTCTACTCAACACACAAGTACAATTAACCCTACCACAAATGGAGCATTAGCTTCAATGTATGGTGGACGTAGATTGGTAGCTATTAGCCCAATTATTTGGAGAAATACAAGTTGGTTAAGTGACGATAAAAGAAGAAACTCTACTGCATTAACCGGAATGGTACAAAACGTATCAGGACGTATGTATACTAACAAATATAAAGACATCACAACATATACGGATGGTGCCCCAGTGATTCGTTATGCAGAGGTGGTATTAAACATGGCAGAAGCAAGTGCTCGTTTAACAACTCCTGATTTAGGAACAGCATTGACTTTGTTAAATTCAGTTAGAAACAGATCGCTCGCTACACCAGCAACGCAAGCTTACACTGCTGCCACATTAAGCACACCAACCGCAATGATTAATGCTATTTTGACAGAAAGAAGAATTGAGTTTTTGATGGAAGGAAGAAGATGGTCTGACATTCAACGTTTAGAGAAAGACAATTTAGCTCCAATCGCAGGAATCCCTGCAAAATATGCTAACGTACTTCCACCAGCTGCTGATTATACACTTGGGACTGCTTACACAGGAGCTCTTACTGTCTTAGCAATACCTGCAGCTGACACAAGATTCTTATGGCCTATACCACAAGTAGAGAATAACACTAACCCTACTTTGGCAGCACAGCAGAATCCAGGTTGGTAACTGAAAAATAGCTAATAGGTTCACCTATTCAGTACTATAAAACGAATTAGAGCTCAGGCTCTGATTCGTTTTTTTTGTTTTCGGTAATCTCGTAATTAATATTCCAATCAGAATAAAAGTAAGGTTCGGGCTCAGGCTCAGGTTCCGGGAGCTTAACAAAATTTCCGTTTTCATCGAAGCGTTGCATAAATTTATCGTCGCTAGGATCATATTCTGGACGCTCCCAATCATATTTTATAGGTTTTTGGTAGTCTGGTGTTTTCTTAGCAAAAGCTAGTACGAGCCCCGTTATAAATCCAGCGAGATGACCTTCCCATGAAACTACTTCGTCTCCCTTTGGAAAAACATACCACACCATTCCGCCATACACTACGATGACCGTTAGTGACAAGGCAACCAATCGGTAGTATTTACTGATAATCCCCTTAAAAAATATAAAACTGAAAAGGACATAAATCAATCCGCTGGCTCCAATATGGAAACTTGAACGCCCAATTAACCATGTGCCCAAGCCTGAAAATAGGATTCCGAATACCATGACCGACGCTGCTTCTTTGGCATAAAAAAACTGCAAAGCTGCTAGTAATACAAAAAGTGGTAACGAATTATTATACAAATGACTTAGATCGGAATGAATAAAGGGACTAAAAACAACGCCTTGCAACCCTAAAAAAGTGCGTGGATATATTCCGTGAATAAAAAAATCAAAGTCAAAGCGTATTTGAAGCCAATAGACAATCCAGAGCGAAAGCACAAAAAAAAGTGGTAACGCCCAAACGCTATTAGTATATTTAAAATCGTGAGTCATGCTATAAATTTGAAGATTGGAAATCAATAATGACTCCAAACGCAATTTAGTGCAATTTTGTCATAGTTCTTAAATATTTCAGAGCATCTGCTTTTAAGAAGCTAAAGCACTAATTTTATTTTAAAGTATTTTTATTTCCTCAAATCCACATGAATTAAATTTGATTTTTTTGAGCCACATTAATGCTGTTTTCTTTTTCTATTGTAAAATTCATGGGGTAGTTTGTTGAATTTGCAAGTAGTAGTTAAAAACCAATTTCATTTTTAAACCAACTGCCCTAACCCTGACCTGCCTGCCGGCAGGCAGGTTGGAGCAGTATCCTTTTTCTCTTGATTTTTTTTTCGAAATAAAAAGATATAGCATCTCGAAGCGTCGGGAGCAGGAAATAGCTCCTAAAAATAAATTTAGAATGCTTAATTTTGTAGAAATGATTAACGATTAACGATTCTTGATACCCGATTTAAACAAATGGAAGCACCTTTAGCAGAACGCATACGCCCACAATCGTTGGAAGACTACATAAGCCAATCGCACTTGGTAGGCCCAAACGGCTCGCTAACACAGCAAATTGCAAGAGGAATCATCCCTTCGCTCCTACTATGGGGACCTCCTGGCACAGGAAAAACGACTTTGGCACAAATCATTGCACAAGAGTCGAAACGACCTTTTTTTGTACTTAGCGCCATTAATTCGGGTGTGAAAGACATCAGGGAAGTGATTGACAAAGCGAAACAAAGTGGTGGCTTGTTTACAGCCAAAAACCCGATTTTGTTTATTGATGAGATTCACCGTTTTAGCAAATCACAGCAAGATTCCTTGTTGGCCGCTGTAGAGAAAGGTTGGATTACTTTGATTGGTGCCACGACCGAAAACCCGAGTTTTGAGGTGATTCCCGCTTTGCTGTCTCGCTGTCAAGTCTATATATTAAACTCGTTTACAAAGGATGATTTATTGTCATTATTGCATCGAGCACTGAAAACAGACCCTTATTTACAGACTAAAAAAATAGAATTAGATGAAACAGAGGCGCTAATGCGACTTTCGGGTGGTGATGGACGTAAGTTATTGAATATCTTTGAATTGGTCGTAAACGCCTCTGCTGGAGACGAAATAAAAATCACGAATAGTTTGGTTTTGCAATTGGTACAACAAAATACGGTTTTGTATGACAAAAGTGGTGAACAGCATTATGACATCGTTTCGGCTTTTATAAAATCAATACGCGGTAGTGATCCAAACGGAGCTGTCTATTGGCTGGCTCGAATGATAGAAGGTGGTGAAGATGTGAAATTTATTGCTCGCAGAATGCTAATTGCTGCCAGTGAAGATATTGGTAACGCAAATCCAACGGCCTTGATTATGGCTAACAATACGTTTCAGGCGGTGACCACTATTGGCTATCCTGAAAGTAGAATAATATTGAGTCAGTGTGCGGTTTATTTGGCTACTTCGCCCAAAAGTAACAGTAGTTATATGGCGATAAATAATGCACAACAACTAGTAAAACAAACAGGAGATTTGTCGGTACCTATCCATTTAAGGAATGCACCAACGAAATTAATGAAGGAATTGGGGTATGGTGATGAGTACAAATACTCACATGATTATGCAAACAATTTTGAAACCCAAGAATATTTGCCTAAAGAATTATCTAAAACGGTATTGTATAATCCAGGGCAAAATTCTCGAGAAAATACAACTCGAGAATTTTTGAAAAACCGCTGGAAAGATAAATATGGGTATTAAGCTTTTGGCACTTGGCCATTTGCTTTTGGCTGCAATTATTTAAAATTTTACTGCTATAACCTCAGATACTAAGGCGCCATTTTGGTATGAATCAAAAAACCATTGATTGTCTCTTAATGTCAAAATACCTTGTACGTCTCCCTTGATGGCGATGAATGAATTTGGGTTACCGGTTTTCATCAACTTCATGACTACTTTTGGCGTTTTGTCAATTAGTTGATAACCTGTATCTGTAGGTTGTGCGTATAAAGTTGCCTCGTTTACTGTTGCAGCAACTGTAGAAACCGGTGCGGCTACGACTTGCTTAACTGGCATTACTTGCTCTTTGACTACTGCGGGAGTAGCGGCTACCACATTTCCTGATCCAGCGTTACCGTTGTATTTGTATCCTAATTTTTTTACAGACTCGAATGCATTGTTTAAAGCTTCTTTGTATGCCTCACCAAAATCTTTTTCTTTACTCTTACCTACCTCTGATGTGTAGATTACTTTTCCGAAGCAGTCTTTGAATTCAATATATAATTTGGTAGACAAAAAACCAGAATCTTTGACTACGTCTAGATTTAATACGCTGCATCGGTTTGGATATTGATCTGCAAAATTTACATTTGAATAAATACCAACAAAACCAGCTTCCTCCAGATTGTATTTGGTGATTGTCGATAAGCGGTATTGGTTTTCTTCGCTCAAAAAACTAAATTTTGTGGGTACAATAACAGCTGCATAATCATTAATTGATTGTGCAAAAATTGAGTTTGAAAGTATTGCAAATAATAGTATTAATTTTGTTTTCATGTTTATTCGTATTGTTAGAGTTGTTGTTTTTAAAGGGAATTAAAGAAAATCTTTCAGCTTGAGTAAATGATCGACTTGCTTTATGGACGATGATAAGTCATTGCTATATTCTCCAAAAAATATAGCGTCTAGACCCACATCAAGCGCACCTTGTACGTCTGCATCTATAGAGTCGCCTATCATAATGCTACTTTCTTTTTTTGCTTTTGACTTTTCCAAAGCATATTCAAATATGGCTGGATTCGGTTTTTTGACACCTGCCATCTCTGAGTTGGTAATTGTAGCAAAATAAGGTGTAAGCAGCGAATTATTCATCTTTCGATCTTGAACCTCAGCAAAACCATTAGTAATAATATGCAAGGTATATTTGGATTTTAAATAATCAAGAATCTCAAAGGCACCATCGAATAAATGATTGTGATCAGGCAAAATATCGATATATTGATCAGAAATAAAATCAATTTCGTCATCGTTGATCGAATAAGACAAAGCATCAAAAGAGAACTTCAAACGATTATAACGGAGTTCTTGATGGGTTATTTTATTGTATTGAAATAATTTCCAACAAGATTGGTTGATTGGAACATATTCTTTAATAAAATCATCAATCTGAATCGTTGGATGTCTTTGAGATAAAATAGTGTCGAATGCTAGTGTCGAATTTTTATCAAAATCCCATAAGGTATGGTCCAAATCAAAAAAAACGTCTGTAATGTGTGGTACTCTCATAATGGCTTAAAAAATTCCTTCATCTACAAAGCTAAAATAATTATTCTCGGTAACAATCAAATGGTCCAAAACTTTAACTTCTAGACTGTCTCCCGCCGCTTTTAATTTTCGAGTAATATTCTTATCTGCTTCACTCGGGACCAAGGTACCTGATGGATGGTTGTGACATAAAATTAAGGATACTGCTCCCAACTCCAAAGCATTTTTAAAGACCAATCGCACATCTACGAGTGTGCCCGTGATGCCTCCGATACTCAATTGCCTTTTCGAGATTATTTTATTAGAATTATTCAAATATAAAATCCAAAATTCTTCATGTGGCAGTTCACCTATAATAGGTTGCATAATCTCAAAAACCAGTTTACTCGAGGTTACTTTGGTTAATTCTACTGCATCCTCTGCCCTACGCCTGCGCCCTAACTCAGAGGCCGCCATGATCGAAATTGCCTTTGCCTCTCCTATCCCCTTAAATTCGGTTAACTGTGACAAAGACATTTTGCCCAAAGCATTTAGGTTTCCCCCAACCGAATTTAGGATTCGTTTGCTTAACTCTACCGCCGATTCGTTGCGACTACCTGAACCTATAAGAATAGCTATTAACTCAGCATCACTCAAGGCTGCTTTCCCTTTGAGCATTAATTTTTCACGAGGTTTGTCGTCCTCAGACCAATGGGTAATTGGGAAATGATTGTTTTCCATAACAAATTAATTTTTAAGTAGCTAGCCAATCTCACAGTACGCTAATCTACATAAAAAAGGTAATGAGATTACATTTTATTTCGATACTAAACTGAAAATTGTTTACTTTTAAAATAAAAAGATGAGAGTTTTTCCACTTTTATTACTGTGTCTTTTATTTTCGAATTGTATCGAAAAGGAAAAAAGTAAAATTGCGGTGCTCAGTACACAAAACAGCCCACCTTCGTTTGAACGTAAACTATCTGATGCCGCATTATCAATACTAAATCCTAGCATACGATATGATCCAAGTTACATTTCGATACAATACCCAAATGGAGATGTTCCTGCTACTACAGGCGTTTGCACAGATGTAGTGATACGCACGTATAGAAAGCTAAAAATTGATTTACAGAAAGAAGTTCACGAAGATATGCTGTCCAATTTTGCTTTATATCCAAACTTTGAAAAATGGGGAATGACTAAAACTGATACCAATATAGACCACCGAAGAGTTCCAAATTTGGAGGTGTTTTTTGAACGAAAAGGGCAAAAACTGCCTGTGAGTACACTTGGCAATGATTACAAAACGGGAGAAATAGTTACTTGGATGATTAACGATAAATTACCTCACATTGGTATTATCACGCACAAAAAATCAGCAGATGGACAACGAAACCTCATTGTGCATAATGTAGGCGGCGGACAAGTACTAGAAGATTGCTTATTTGACTACAAAATTGTAGGGCATTATAAATATAAAAAAGAGTAAGAGCAACAACTTCAAATTACCGAGTAGTACTAGTACCCAATAAAATTATTGCTCTTACCTCAAAATATTACATCATTAAGGCTTTTACCTCATCAAAATTAAGTCCGCCATAATTACCTGAGCTCATTAATAACAAAGCCGAATTATCAAAATTCAATCCGAAAAGATATTCTTTGAAGGCTACGGGGTTGGTGTAAATAATTAAATCTTTGCGGTTAAAAGCAGTTGCAATTTGATCGTAAGTAACCTCTTCCAACTGTTTAATTTTTACGGCATCTGGCGAATAAAACACAACTGCAACATCAGCGTGTTCTAGAGCGCCTTCATATTCTTTTAAAAATTCGGCATTCAAACTACTGTAGGTATGCAATTCTAGGCACGCAATCAGTTTGCGGTCAGGATATTGTTCTTTTACCGCTTTGGTCGTCGCGGCTACTTTGCTTGGCGAATGTGCAAAATCTTTGTAAGCTACTTTATTTTTGCTCTCCCCTATTTTTTCCAAGCGTTTTGAAGCACCTTTAAAACTGGCGATGGCTTCATAAAATTCGGCTTCATCGACACCCATGTTTTGGCAAATCCATTTTGCACCTGCCAAATTATTCAAATTATGCGCTCCAAACACTTCAATAGGCATATCACCTTCTGGTGTTTCTAGCAAAGTGGTTCCGTTTTCTACTTTATAATTTGGTGTTGTGTATGGTAATTTTCGTATAGGATTCCCAGCAGCTTCAGACACACGTTTTACTTCAGGATCTTCTTCATTATATACCAAAATACCACCGTTCGTGATTTTCGCAACAAAAATTTCAAATTGCTCCACGTAATTCTCATAGGTAGGAAAAACATTGATATGATCCCAAGCAATTCCAGAGATCAAGGCAATATTAGGCTGGTACAAATGAAATTTTGGACGTCTATCAATTGGTGATGATAAATATTCATCTCCTTCTAGCACCATAAAATCATTTTCTTCAGTCAGGTGGACCATCGTATCAAAACCTTCCAACTGCGCACCTACCATGTAATCTACTGCAATATTATGATAATGCATCACGTGCAAAATCATTGAAGTGATGGTTGTTTTTCCGTGTGATCCTCCAATAACGACGCGGGTCTTATTTTTGGATTGTTCATATAAAAATTCTGGATACGAATAGATTTTTAAACCCAATTCTTGTGCTTTCAGCAATTCCGGATTATCAGCTTTGGCGTGCATCCCTAAGATAATCGCTTCTAGATCTGGCGTTATTTTTTCGGGAAACCAACCCAAGTCCGCTGGAAGAATTCCTTTTTTGTCCAAACGTGATTTTGAAGGTTCAAAAATGGCATCATCGCTACCCGTAACTTGATATCCTTTATTGTGTAGTGCCAAGGCCAAATTGTGCATAGCACTACCGCCAATAGCTATAAAATGTGTTCTCATTTCTTATTTCGTTTATAGGTTGTTTACCAAAATGATAATCAAATCAGTTGGTTGTATATTTTTGTTTGTAATCGTTCCACACGGCATTTGCTTTGTCTGGAGCGTCCATTTTATTTTTGTATAAATTGACCAAAGTTTGGTACGAATGCTTTGACCCTCCTGCAACAATTGCCTTTTTATATAGATACTCAGCATTTGCATAGCGCTCATAGTACTCTTCGATATGACCGCGAGACAAATAACCATTTACGGCAGAGAGTAAAGCGAGCTGATTAGAATATTTAATTGCTTTTGACTCACTACCGCCAATAAGACTGGGTAGTTTAATGTACAATTCGACCAAAGCCCAACGTGCTTCAATGTGTTTGGGATCAAGCTGAATAGCTTTTTCAAAGGATTCTTTAATCGTGCTAATCATGCCCAAGGCCTTAAATTTGTTGACCTCCAAGGCTTTCATACCTAGAGCGCCACCGTACTTGTAGTGGTAGTCGGCCTCGTAGGGGCGTAAGGCTTTTAGTTTTTCATAATAGCCCAAAGACTTGTCCCATTGTTTGTTTAAGCCCGCAATATCGCCAAGGCCTTCCAATGCCTTCAGATTATTGGGATCAGACTTCAACAATTGTTCGTATTGCTTTTGATACAAGTCACTTTTGCCCATATCAAAACTATCCTTGGCCTTATCAAAATTTGACTGTGCCAACATTAAAAACGGAAATAATAAAATAAATAGATATTTCATGCTTCAAAAATAAAGAAAATATTATAGGAAAGCCCTAATTTTTGACCAACCTCCACTAGAAAATTATTTGACCAAATCATAACGGTAATAAAAACTTTAAAAAACCTTCTCCTAACAATTACCTTATACTTTAGTCTGATTAATTTAGAGCTTCAATTTTCAGACCAAAAAAGTTGACAGTTTCTAGTATCACAACTACATGAAAATATTTTATGCGATCCAAGCCACTGGCAACGGGCACATCAGTAGGGCAACACAACTATATCCGTACTTAAAAAAATTTGGCGAAGTTGACTTTTTTCTCAGTGGCAACAATGCAAGCTTAGCCACCGATCTTCCCGTCAAATTTAAGAGCAAAGGCTGTAGTTTGTATTATAGCAAATGTGGCGGTTTACATTATCCTAACATTGTCAAGAACATTAGACCCCGACAAATTTACAAAGACGCAGACAATTTGCCTTTGCAAAAGTACGATGTGGTCATCAATGATTTCGATTCGGTTACTGCCTTGGCCTGCAAAATGCAAAAAGTACATTCAGTTCAATTTGGTCACCAAGCCAGCTTTATATCTGCAAAAACACCAAGACCTGACAAAAGAAGTTTGATGGGCGAGTTAATCTTCAAACATTATGCTCCGGCACCACAAAACCTAGGACTGCATTTCGAGAACTACGATTCCTTCATTCGTCCTCCAATTATAAAAGACATCATAGTCAATAGCACACCAAAAAATCTCGGACACATCACCGTTTACTTGCCCTCTTTCGACAAAGATTGTTTAGAAAAAGCATTTAAATCGGTGCCAGATGTGCACTTCCATTGGTTTTTGGACACTGTCGAACAAGAGCATGTAATTGGGAATATCCGTTATTTTCCGGTGGGACAAAAACAGTTCAACAAAAGCCTAATCAATTGTGACGGTATCATCACAGGAGGTGGTTTTGAGACTCCAGCCGAGGCAATGTACCTGGGTAAAAAAATACTATCCATACCCATAAAAAACCACTACGAGCAAGAATGCAATGCCGAAGCCCTCAAAAAACTTGGTGTACCCGTGGTATACGAAGCCGGCGATGACTTTGGACAAATCATAGAAAACTGGCTCGATATGGACATCACCTACCCCACTATGCAAGCCAACAACATTCCTGAAACATTAGAATATTTATTTGATACTTACAAAAAATAACCTTCTGCTTTCAAACACTACCTTCTCATTATCAGAAAATATTTTCTGGTAATGAGATTTTTTTATAAAACAATATGGGTGTGCCCCGCCGAATTCCGTAGAATCTAGAGGCGGGTCGGGCTTTCCGTTCCAATCTTGTGGCGGCTTAATCGCCACCGCCACAAGGATTTCCACTGCAATCCCTCACACAAAAAACCAAAAACCGACAATGACTCAGGATAAAAAGAACTATTTTTCATATAAAAACATTATTTTTAGACCCTATCCCAACTTTTTGTTGAAAAACACTCTCTCTACATAAAACTGTCGACATGAAAAAATACATACTTGCACTGTTATTACTTAATCAATTTTTATTCGCTCAAAATTTCGATAAAAAATGGGAAGCAGTAATTGCCATGGAAAAAGAAGGCAAAATAAAATCGGCAGACGCGATTGTAGATGGGATTTATAAAAAAGCAGTTGCGAAAAAGGATGAAGTTACCATTATCAAATGCTTCTTTTTTAAATCTAAATATTTACAAGTTTTAGACGAAAATTCCAAAGTTACCATAATAAGTAACCTTCAAAATAGCATCAAAAAAGTATCTATTCCATCCAAAGCCATTCTAAACCTAGTGTCTGCAAAATACTTACAAGGAGAAAACAATTACTTTTATGATAGTACAATGGTTGCTGTCGACACAGTAGCGGTTCTTAATGATTCGATAGCTGTCGCGACCATAGCAGTTCAAGAAGATTCAGCAGTTGCACAAATTAACAATTTTGAAGATTTTGAAAACACAAATGTAGACATAGACAAAGCTTTTGACAAAACACTAGAGAATGAATTATTATTAAAGAAAACACCCTTACTACACTATAAAGAAATTTTTGAATTTTATGATTTAAACAAATTTGAGCAAGAAACGCTCTTAGACTTTATTTTGAAAGAGAACATTACCTATTATACTTCGAAATTAAATGAATGGGAATATGATCCCAAAGATTTTATTGATAAGCAAAATATACTATTTGGCAATAGTCATGACTTTACATCACTAAATTTAGAATTTTCAACAAATAAGTCACTTAAAAAAACATTATCTCTTTATCAAAAACTTGAACTAAACAGCCCTACTATTGATAACAAATTAGCTAGAATATTATTTTGTTCAAGGTATCTTATAAAGTCTGACGATGCGTTGCTTTCAATCCTCCAAGGACTAGAAAATGAAACAACTAACATTATATCTTTGCAAAAAATTAGAGAAGAAAAAGCAACAATATATGCAAGGCAAGCATCAAAAACAGTACATCCTGATTATAATATTCTTGCAATCAAGGAACTTGACAAAATAATTGCAGAAAACAATCAGTCTAATGCCTATTTTCAAGCAATTGAACATAGAGCAGTATTGTCTGCGGAAACAATTCAGGTAAACCTACAGCAATATACCTACCATCAAGAAAACGCAAGAGCTTACATTCTTTATAAAAATGCCAATAACATCAATATTTCATTCTATAAAATTAACAAAGAAACTTTTGATTTGATGAATGATAATAATATTCAGAAAGATAGTTTGGCTAACTTATTTATACAAAAAAAACTTCCAGTATTAAATCAAGAATATCAATTAGAAAACAAAAATGACTATTTTGAATATTCTACAGAGGTACTCTTGCCAAAACTAGACAAAGGGCTTTACTTGGTCTACTTTGAAAATAAGACAAACCACGACAGCCATAAATCATTTGGTTTTGAAAGCATTATTGTTTCAAACATTTCAGTACTTGCCTCCACAAACCAAGGACTTCATAAATATACTGTTATTGATAGAAAGACAGGACAACCTATTGCACACGCAACTTTGTCAACAAAAGACTTTAAAATATTAACCAACCAAGACGGAATTGCAACTTATAAAAACAAAGTCTCCAATAACTTCAACTCATACCCACTAACGGTAACAACAGAAAATGATACTATTGAAATAAACAGAAATTATTTACCATATAAATCCACCTATTCTGAGGAAGATATAAGTAGTATCCACAAAGGCAAGGTAACATTCTATTTGGATCGAGCCATATATCGACCAGGACAAACTGTTTATTTCAAAGATATCGCTATTCAAAAAAAAGGAAACAACTCAAGTATCATCTCCAAAATCCCTTTTAAATTATCGATTAAAAATCCAAATTATGAGACAATCAAAGAGCTCCAAGTTTATACAAACGAATTTGGTTCTTTTTCAGGTGAATTTATTTTACCTAAAATTGGCTTGACGGGAGAATTTATACTTCAAGCAGAAGAATCTGAAGGAGAACTAACCCAAATTGAATCGCTAGAAGAAAAAACTAAAACACCATTCTGGGACACTTTAAATCTAGATTATTCTTCCATTCGATTTAAAGTAGAAGAATACAAACGTCCCAAATTTGAGATTATATTTGAACCGACAGTAGATCCATATAAACTAAATGACATAGTAAAAATCAAAGGAAACGGAAAGTCTTTTGCAGGTAGCGCCATATCAAATGCAAAAGTGAGCTACACCGTGACGCGTAATACAAATAGTTATAGAAATTATTACAACCATCAATCAGAAGAGATTCTTGTAACCTCGGAAACTACAACGGATAGTATTGGTAATTTTATTATTTCTTTCAAAGCAGTACCGAGCAGCACTGATAGAAATGATAAACTACCTGTTTTCAACTATGAAGTAAATGCTACTCTTACCGATTCTAACGGAGAAACTCATTCTACACAAACTACTATAAAAATAGGATATCATGATTTAATACTCAATGCTTCTATTCCACAACTTATCGAAACGGATCAAAAAAATGAAATTATAATTTCGTCCACAAACCTTAATAACCAATTTACAAATACAAAAGGGGAATTAAACTTATATTACCTTGGACCAATTTCTAAAAAATTCAAACCTAGAACTTTTCAAAAACCAGAAATAAAAACTATTACAGACGCCGAATTCGAATTATTATTTCCTTATGAAATCTACATTTCAGATAATGATACGATTCAAGAAGAACAATTACTTTTCTCAACCACTTTTGATACAGAGAAAAGCAAAAAAGTAAAACTTGACTTCATTAAGAATTATAAATCAGGACATTATAAAATAATTGCATCGTCATTTGATAACTTTAAAAACAATATAGAAAGTAGTACTACTTTCCAAATTAAGCAAAACACAGATAAATATGTTTCTAATCAGTTATTTACTGTAAAACAAGTAAATTCCGACCCAAAAAAAGATGGTTATCTATCATTAAAAATCACCTCTAGCATTCCTACTTTGTACATTGCAGTTGAGGGAAATTACAGAGGATCTACCTTTTATGAAAACAGCTTCCACTTGCAAAATAATGTCGCTATAATAAAAATTCCTGTTGATGAAAAATTTAAAAACAGCATTGGAATTGGCTTTCAGTCCCAATTTGAAAATGATAATTTTAGTCAACAATTACAAATTGCTTTGAAAGAAATAAGTCCAACTTTGTCATGGACTATTGAGAGTATGAGATCCAAAATTGATCCAGGCCAAATTGAAAATTGGTCGTTTAAATTAAACACAAAAAACACACAAAAAGAATCGGAAGTTTTGGCATCAATGTATGACCGTTCATTAGATCAGTTCACGAAGGTTGATTGGCAACCACTTGGTTTTCATGAGTACAACTATAATAATATCGACTTTTCAAAAGACCTAAGTAAAGCAACAACTTATACTTATTTAGTTCCTTTAGAGTTACCACAATTTGAAATAATCGATGAACAAACACGATTAAACTGGTTTGGTTTTTATTATGGCATGACCATTCATGGCGACCCCGATGCCGTTTTGACTGTGGTAGATGCTAAGGTAAGTAACTCGCCGATAAGCATTAAAACAATAACACTACCTAAAGCTCCACAAGTTGATCAAGTAAAATTTGTTAAACCTGTTACTGCAAAAGCAGAAGAAATAGTTGTGGTAGGTTATGGAACAAATAAAAAAGAAAAAGATTCAACTGGTCTACCTACTACTATGGGTAATCAAATCGCCAGTCAAGTAAAAACAAGAACTAACCTTTCTGAAACGGCATTCTTTTTTCCGCATTTGCGCACAGATAATAAAGGAACTATCAGTTTTAATTTCACTTCTCCTGAGGCATTGACGGCTTGGAAGTTGCGATTGTTTGCTCACAATAAAAATGCTGTTTCGGGCTACATGGAACAAAATGTCATTACTCAAAAAGAATTAATGGTTACACCAAATTTCCCTCGTTTTTTGAGAGAGAAAGACACCATCACTATTACAACCAAAATCAGCAACATGACTGCTCAACCCAAAACCGGTTTGGCCGTGTTACAACTATTTGACGCCACCACTATGCAACCGATAGACAGCAAAATGATGAACATCAAAACAACTCAGAATTTCTCAGTAAATGCCATGGGAAATACTACGGCCAGCTGGAAAATTGTGGTGCCCGTGGGTGTGCAGGCACTGCAATACAAGGTTCTGGCAAAAGCAGGAAACTATTCTGATGGGGAAGAAAACATAATTCCGGTGCTAACCAATTCGATGTTGGTAACCGAAAGTATTCCGGTTTGGGTACGTGAAAACAGTACTAAAGAATATACTTTTGAAAACCTAAAAAATAATAGTTCGACCACCCTTCGTAACCACCAACTCACCTTAGAATACACCTCCAACCCTACTTGGATGGCATTGCAATCTTTGCCGTATTTGATGGAATATGAACACGAGTGTGCCGAACAAACTTTTGCACGTTTCTATGCCAATGCTATGGCGACAACCATAATAAATAGCAATCCAAAAATCGCTACTTTGTTTGAAGATTGGAGAAAAAATGGTAAATTAAATTCGAAACTAGAAGTAAATGAGGAATTGAAATCAATACTCCTTGCCGAAACACCTTGGTTGAATGATGCAAAAACCGAAGACGAAAAGAAGCAACAATTGGCAACACTTTTTGATTTAGAAAAAATGAAAAATAGCCAAGAAGTGATATTTAGTAAGCTACAGCAAAAACAAAAAGCTTCTGGCGGATTTGCATGGTTCGACGGTAGTGACGAAAACGAATACATTACAAGACACATTCTTGCCGGTTTGGGACATTTAGAAAAACTGAGTACGGATGCCATCATAGCCGAAAGCGTCGCAACAATCGCAGCAAAAGGAATTCCATATGTCGATTCGAAATTCATTAAAAATTATAATTTAAGAATCAAAAACAGCACAGAAAGCGGGAAATTAATTTGGTTAAATACAAGTACTGACCTGCACTATTTATACACTCGTAGTTTCTATTTAAAAGCATATCCCTTGGGAAGCGAAGTACAGAAAGCAACTCAAGCCAACATAGCCGCACTCAAAAAAGACTGGTTGAATTATACCTTATATGAAAAAGGAATGGCAGCATTGGTGCTCCATAGATTTGGCGACAAAGAAACCGCCAAAAAAATCATCACTAGCTTAAAAGAAACTGCATCTAATAATGAAGATTGGGGCATGTATTGGATTGCTAACAAATCGGGTTGGTATTGGTATCAAGCACCTATTGAAATGCAAGCATTATTGATTGAAGCTTTTACCGAAGTTACTAATGATACCAAAGCTGTTAATGCCATGAAAGTATGGTTACTCAAAAACAAACAGACCAAAAACTGGCCTACAACCAAAGCTACGACCGAGGCTGTGTACGCATTACTCCTGCAAGGGAGCGATTGGTTGAGCGTGAAAGACAACACCAAAATATCTATAGGTGACCAAAAAATCTTCACTAAAAAACTAGCTGAGAACGAAAAGGAAGCTGAAACAGGATACTTAAAAATAAACTGGAAAGCCGACGAAATCAAAAAAGACATGGCAACGATTGTTATCGAAAACAAATCAAAAGTACCTGGCTATGGCGGCATTTATTGGCAGTATTTTGAGGTTTTAGACAATATTAAAAGCAATACCAATACAAGTTTATCTGTTAATAAAGAGTTGTACCTCAAAAAAGCTACCGACAAAGGCAACGTACTTCAAAAAATAAGTACGACAAATAATTTAAAAATCGGTGATTTGGTAACAGTACGATTGGTTGTAGCAACCAAGGAGGATATGGAATTTGTACATCTCAAAGACCTACGTGCTTCTTGTTTTGAGCCCATAGATGTTCTTTCAGGTTATGAATACAAAGGCGGACTAGGATTTTACAAAAGCACTAAAGATGTTGCTACACATTTCTTTTTCGATAAGATCAACAAAGGAACTTACGTTTTGGAATACGATATTCGAGTAAATAACAAAGGGGATTTTTCGAATGGAATAACGACGATACAAAGTATGTATGCTCCTGAATTCTCCAGCCATTCCAAAGGGATAAGAGTGAATGTTAAGGAGTAATACTATTTAATTATTTTATCTTTGAAGAAACGAACAAATAATGGTAACCAACATTAATCAATTAGACTTTGAACAAACCTATTCATACGCCGAATACCTGACTTGGTTATTTGAAGATAGAGTCGAACTGCACAAGGGCAAATTATACAAATTAGGGAGCGCACCAGGAACGTTACATCAA
Source organism: Flavobacterium faecale (assembly GCF_003076455.1). NCBI lineage: Bacteria > Pseudomonadati > Bacteroidota > Flavobacteriia > Flavobacteriales > Flavobacteriaceae > Flavobacterium > Flavobacterium faecale. Next base: position 1,688,460 of record NZ_CP020918.1, on the reverse strand, counting down.
AAAACATCAAGTAATTTGACAGGAGTTTTATGCAATTGCTTTAAAAAAAACTCATACAATCTATTCTCTGCACCATTTGATGTTCGATTATTAGATAAAAAAAAGTCGACAAATGACAGTGAGGTCTTTACCGTAGTACAACCCGATTTGTGTATAATTTGCGATGATAACAAATTGGACCAAAGAGGAGCTTTTGGAGCGCCTGATCTAGTTATTGAAATTCTTTCTCCTGGAAATTCAAAAAAAGAATTGAAATACAAATTTGACTTATACGAAGAAGCTGGAGTTTTAGAATATTGGATCGTTAACCCAATAGAAAAAACGTTTTTTATCTATGTTTTAAAAAACGATCAGTTCATTGGATTACATCCTTTGATTGAAGAAGATACAATAACAAGTCCGCTATTCCCGCAATTGGATTTTGTTTTAGAAGAAATTTTTAAATAAATCCTTAGTAATTAGAGTTAAAAACCAAAAAGTCCGTTTCTATCAAGAAACGGACTTTTGTATTTTAAAACTTAGACTAATTAATCATTCAACATTTTCCATAATTTGTCTTTCAGCTCTGTCAAACCTTGTTGGGCAACAGAAGAGATAAACATATAAGGTATGTCTTTGAACGCTTCGTCTAGTTCTATTTTAAGCTCTGCTTGTAAACTTTCGTCTAACATGTCACATTTTGAGATCACCAACAAACGCTCTTTGTCAAGCATTTCCGGGTTGTATTTTGTCAATTCGTTTACCAAAATATCGTATTCTCCTTTGATGTCTGGCGTATCAACAGGAACTAGGAACAATAGTGTCGAATTACGCTCAATATGACGTAAAAAGTAATGTCCTAGACCTTTTCCTTCTGCCGCACCTTCAATAATTCCAGGGATATCGGCAATTACAAACGATTGAAAATCTCTGTAGGCTACGATTCCTAAGTTTGGTTTTAGGGTTGTAAACGGGTAATCGGCAATTTTTGGTTTTGCAGAAGTTAGTACAGATAGTAAAGTTGATTTACCCGCATTCGGGAAACCTACTAAACCAACATCTGCCAAGACTTTCAATTCTAAAATCACATCCATCTCCGTTCCTGGTAATCCAGGCTGAGAATATCTTGGCGTTTGGTTTGTAGAACTTCTAAAGTGCCAGTTACCCAATCCACCTTTACCACCGCGAGAAAGAACTTGTTTCTCTCCGTCATCGGTAATTTCAAAAAGGATTTCGCCTGTTTCTTTATCTTTTACTACGGTTCCCAATGGTACTTCGATGTATTTATCATCACCATCAGAACCTGTACTACGTGCTCCTCCTCCATCTCCACCGTGACCAGCTTTGACGTGACGAGCAAATTTAAGGTGAAACAAAGTCCAAAGACTTTTGCTTCCAACCAAGATTACGTGTCCACCACGACCACCATCACCACCATCTGGCCCACCTTTTTCAATAAATTTTTCTCTATGTAAGTGAGTAGATCCTTTTCCACCTTTACCAGATGAAACAAATATTTTTACGTAATCTACAAAATTCCCTTCCGTCATAATTCCTTTAGTATTCAGTCGCAGTCTCGGTTTTCTGTGCATACTGCAACTGAAAACTTTGACTGAGAACTATTTTAATGTTTAATGGCTTTCACCATTACTTTATCAATCTTTGCGCCATCCATATCGATGACTGTTAATTCCATTTTTTGCCAAATAAGAATTTCGCCTTCTTTGGGTATGTGTGTTAATTCGGTCATGATTAATCCACTTACGGTTGTAACTTCGTAATCATTGATTAAATCATCTAATTCAAAATAAGTTAAAAAATCGTGTAAAGAATAGTGACCGTCTACGAACCAACTACCGTCTTGATTTTCTACTAATTTAAACTCTTCTTTATTAAACTCAGAGGCATCACCAACCAATGCTTCCAAGATATCGTTTAAGGTAATCATACCTTGAAAAACACCATATTCATCGGACACAATTGCGTAACGAATACTTGATTTTTTAAATTCTTCCAACGCCTTATACACAGACGTGTACTCCATCATATAATGTGCAGGCGCCATGCTTTTTTGCAAACTAAAATCGTCATTTTCAATATCTGCAAAAATATTTTTCAGTTCTACTACTCCAACGATATCATCGTAATTATCACGATAAACGGGATAGATAGAGTGAATCTCTTGAAGAATCGAAGCACGAGCCTCGACTTTGTTTGAATCTAGAGGTAGCAACACCACTGCTTTTCTATGGGTCATCAATGAATTGATTTTTCGATCCCCAATATGAAAAACACGTTCTACGATATCTTGTTCTATCGCTTGCACTTCTCCACCCTCTGTACCTTCTTTGATGATGGCTTTAATTTCTTCCTCTGTTACCTTACCATCTGCTGAAGGTTTGATTTGCATCACCTTTAACAAAAATTCGGTAGAAGTGGTAAGTAACCAAATAAACGGCGCCGTAACAATCGAAACGATTTTCATGGGCATCGCTACTGATTTGGCGATTGATTCGGGATAATTTAACCCAATTCGTTTGGGTAATAATTCTCCCAATACCAATGAAACGAAAGTTAATATAACTACAACTATACCAACTCCTACGGGTGCAGCATAAGGTTTAAGTACATCAAACGTAGCCACATAATTTTGGACATCCATCGTGATTTTGTCACCACTATAGATACCAGTCAAAATTCCGATTAGGGTAATTCCGATTTGTACTGTTGACAAAAATTTGTTTGGGGAGTTTGCCAATTCTAGTGCTATTTTGGCACTTTTGTTCCCTTTTTTTGCAGATGATTCCAAACGGTTTTTTCTTGCTGAGATCAATGCGATTTCAGACATAGAGAAGATTCCGTTGAGGAGAATCAGAAAAAAAATAATAATTACTTCCACTTTTTTACTTTTATGTAACGTGTAAACTTTTGCATTGTTGGTATTCGAAAATGGTTTTTACGACCACTTTTTATTTTTTTAGCCCAGATGTTAGTGTAAAGCCCGGAGTTGGGTAAACTAATTTTTTCTTGGCAAAAAAGAGCGACTGAAAGAAGCTCCTTTTATGACTATAGAAAAATAGTTTTTGGAACGAGGACTTGTAACGTACAGCTGGATTGGCTACAAATTATCAATAACTTGTGTCAATCTTTGCGTGATTTCCTCTATTGTTCCGATACCATCAACGGCGTGAAACTTATTTTGTTCTTGATAGTACCCTATAAGAGGTGCTGTTTTCTCATTGTATTCATCGTAACGGTTACGAATTTTTTCTTCGTCCTGATCATCAGCTCTTCCTGAGGTTTTCCCTCTTTCTAATAAACGAGCAACTAGAATATTATCATCTGCCTCTAAGGCTATTGTTGCTGTAATATTCCAGTTTTTAATTTTCAAGAAGGTATCTAGCGCATCTGCTTGAGCGATTGTACGTGGGAATCCGTCGAATAAGAATCCAGCTGATTGCGTATTTTTATTCACCTCATCTTCTAACATTTTGATAGTCACTTCGTCTGGAACTAAGTCTCCTAAATCGATGTATGATTTTGCCAATTTCCCTAATTCGGTATCATTTTTCATGTTGAAACGAAAAATATCTCCTGTAGAAAGATGTGTCAAATTGTACTTTTCTTTTAAGAATTCTGCTTGTGTTCCTTTTCCTGCTCCTGGCTTCCCAAATAAAACAATGTTAATCATGATAGTTATGTGTAGTTATTTTTTTATTTATCGTTTAGCTGATATACTTCGGGTAGATTGCGTCCCAATTCATCATAATCCAATCCAAATCCAACGATGAATTTGTTTGGAATACTGATACCTATGTAATCAATTTTGATGTCTTTTTTGTAGGCTTCTGGTTTAAAGAAAAGAGTAGCGATTTTCAGCTCTTTTACATTTTGAGCTTTGAACAATTCTTTTAATTCAATCAAGGTATTTCCGGTATCAACAATATCCTCGATTATTACCACTGAGCGTCCTGTTAAGTCTTGGTTTAGACCTATTAATTCCTTAACCACTTCGGTAGTCGTTGTACCTTGGTACGATGCCATTTTTATAAAACTAACTTCACAGTTTTTTTTATAGTATTTCATGAAATCTGAAACAACCATAAATGAACCGTTGAGAACACCAATAAAAACTGGGGTTTCATGGCCAAAATCGGCCTCTACTTGTTTAGCTAAACTTTGTATTGCATCGTCTATTTCTTGTGCAGAAATAAAGGGTACAAACATCTTGTCATGTAGTTGAATCACTTTTTGGGATTTAAAATAAAGGGCAAAGATACAGAATTCACATTTGAGTATTGCAATTGATTGATAATTTGTATTTTTAAAGCTTATTAATGAGTATCATGAACGAATTGACCACTATTATTGCGCAGACAACAGGCTATAAAAATAGTCGCCAAATGGCCGCCAACTATGTGATGGAGCACCCTGAACTGATGAATACCTTTATGCGAATTTGTTTCGAAATTGACAATGAAGACCACTACAAAGCTTGTTGGGCACTTGAACTCGTAGCGTATGAGAAACTGGAGTGGTTGCAACCTTATGTACCCTTGATTTGTTCTAAAAGTAAACTTTTGACTAATGAAAGCGCGATTAGACCCGTTGCTAAAGTGTTGTTTTTACTGCTTGAAGCGCACTACAAAACGGGTAACAGCAGTATTCAATTTACTGATGTGCAGCGACAAGAGATGATTGCACTGCATTTTGATTGGTTAATCACAGATTGCAAAGTGGCAGCAAAGGTGTATGCCATGCGTTGCCTCTACCTATTGGGACTAGAATACCAATGGATTCACCCTGAATTGCAAACCATTCTCATTAAAGATTTTAGCACTCATAGCGCGGGTTACAAAGCCGTATCGAAGCATATTTTGAAGAAACTAAAATAGCACTTTTCAATTTGACCTATATAAAGTATCTTTGCGGTAACACAGACAACTACTATGACACGAGCGAAGCAACTGCTTTTGAGTGTTAATAAACAACAACTAAAACAAATGAATTATTTTTCTTCTGATTTTAAATTGGGAATTCTAGGCGGCGGACAACTTGGTAAAATGTTGTTATTTGATACGCGAAAATTTGACATTCAAACGTATGTCCTTGATCCGAGTGAAGATGCACCTAGCAAGGTGGCTTGCAATCAATTTTTTCAAGGTGATTTGATGGACTTTGAAACGGTTTACAATTTTGGAAAAATAGTTGATGTTTTGACTTTTGAAATAGAATTGGTAAATCTTGAGGCACTTGAAAAACTTGAAGCGGAAGGATTGCCTGTTTATCCTTCGCCAAAAACCTTGCGTTTGATTCAGAACAAAGGGATTCAGAAAGATTTCTATGCTCAGAAAAATATTCCATCGGCACCTTATACTCGTTTTCCAGATTTAAAAGCGTTGCAACATGCGGTTGAAATGGAAGAAATATTGATTCCGTTTGTGTGGAAATGCACCGAATTTGGGTATGACGGAAATGGTGTGAAAGTAATTCGCGCCACGACCGATTTTGAAGGTATGCCAGATGTAGAATGTATTGCAGAGGAAATGATTCCGTTCAAGAATGAATTGGCGGTGATTGTTTGCCGCAATCCATCGGGTGAAATAAAAACCTATCCTGTGGTCGAAATGGAATTTCACCCAGAAGCCAACCAAGTGGAATATGTGATTTGTCCTGCGCGCATTGACGATGCTGTTGCCGAAAAAGCGAGAGCGATTGCCTTGAATGTTTCGGAACAATTTAACCACGTTGGTTTATTGGCTGTAGAAATGTTTCAAACGGAAGACGACGAAATCCTTATCAACGAAGTGGCTCCCCGCCCACACAACTCTGGACATTACTCAATTGAAGCGAGTTACACCTCACAATTTGAAAATCATTTGCGTGCCGTACTTGACTTGCCTCTCGGAAATACCGAAAGTAAAGTGGCCGGAATCATGGTAAACTTAGTTGGTGAAGAAGGATATTCTGGAAATGTGGTTTACGAAAATATCGAAACCGTTTTAGGTTGGAATGGTGTGACACCACATATCTACGGTAAAAAACAAACTCGTCCTTTTAGAAAAATGGGGCACGTAACGATCGTGAACGCTGACATTAAAGAAGCGAGACGAATTGCTGAGGATGTGAAGAATACGTTGAGAGTTATTAGTGAGTAGTTTTTGAGTTTTTAGTCGCAGTTTGCGGTCAAAAATGACAATAATTTTTTAATTAGCTTTGTAATAAAGTTTCCCCTTATGAAAATTTCAAAATTACATATAGAACAATATAGACATTTAGAAAATCTAGATTTTGATTTCACTTACCCTTTGGATTATAAGGACAAAGCGAAAGCGGGTAAACCTTTGGATAAAATTTGTTTTATTGGACAAAGTGCGACAGGGAAGACTGGGTTATTGGAGTTGATTTATGAGCATATACAAAACATTGTTAATTTAGAAATCATTGATGGTACATCCTTAGCAGGTCCTGACAATGTAATTAAAAATGTAAATGGTTCAATAAGTCTGTTAATTGCTGATGAAATCCTTACTCAGAAAAATAAAGTTATTTTTTCTAAAGGTACTGCTTATAAATATGAAAATAAAGGAGGAAGCGTAACTCCGTTAATACCATATCAAAATCAAAAAGACATATTTTACTTCAAAGCAAGCTTAACTTCAAATCATAATATCGAAATATTTACAAAGAACCCTATCGATCTAATCGAAAAACATAATGATAAATTAAATATATTTAGTAAAAGGAAGTTAAATCAAACTGATTTTGAATCTTGCTTTGACGAAAATGTAAAACCTGAAATGTGGATATTTTTATTAGTTGAGATTTTAAAGTATCGTAAAAATTTTACTCAAAAAATGTCTGAACTAATTCATAAAGGATTATTAGGTAACCTAAAGAAATTGGATGTTGAATATAAGAAGTGGGGTAAGGAAAATCCAAATGAACTAGAAGGTTTTGCCGAAAAATTTAATCCTATTTTAGAAAAACTAAACCTAGAAGTAGATTTAGTCAGTACTGAATATTCTATTCCAATAAAAAACAAGAAAACAGACGAAGTTATTCCAATACAGAATACCAGTACAGGAACTAAAGGATTATTACTTTCGTTTTTACCATTGTTTAAACTGGAAACCAAAGATTCCATTGTTTTGATAGACGAACCAGAACGCTCACTCTATCCTGATATGCAAATGGATTTGATGGATCATTATCAAAATCTAGCTCCCGAAGCACAGTTTATTGTTGCTACACATTCGCCTTTTATAGCTGCTTCATTCGAACCTGAAGAACGTTTTATTCTTCATTTTGATGCAGAAGGAAAAGTAGCAATTCGTAGTGGAAAATCACCTATTGGTGATGACCCTAACGATATGCTTAAAAATGATTTTGGGATTAATTACATTAATAAATACGGCCAAAAAAAGCATCAAGAATATATTGATTTGAAGCAAAAAATCTATTTCGAAAAAGATGAGAAAAAGAAAAAAATCATCGCAGAAAAATTAGAAAAACTAGGCGAAGAATATAATTTCTAAGAAATGAAAAGGATACTTAAAAACCCTGATTCACAAATCATAGTAAAGAAATTATTATACAAAATTGGTAGTAACAAATCGTTGGCTAGTATACTTTTGAGCGAACAAAAAAACTTTTGCGCCTATACCGAAGAATTCATTGGCATTAATGATGCAGCAGATATCGAGCACTTTAATCCAAATTTAAAATTAAACGATAAAGATTCCTATCAAAATTGGTTCATGGTAAAGCACAAACCAAACAATCTAAAAAGGACTAAGTGGCTCGAACCAATTTTACACCCAACAGATGAAGACTTTGAACAACGTTTGATTTACTTTGAAGGCTATTTTATCCATCAGCCAGACGATATCGCGACAAAAAACTTAATCGACCTATTAAATTTAAACGATGAGAATTTTGTGAAAAACAGAAAAAATTTCATCCAACGAAGACGGGAACGAATACAGGAAAGAGCAATATCTCCGGAAGACTATTTTAAAGAGAGAATTTTGAAAGAAATTGACTCGATCAAATACCTCAGAGCCATCCAAGAAGAATTTAACATTAATATTTGGGATTTAATCCCACAGACATAAAAAACATAAAAAATGAAAGTAGCCGTAATCATGGGAAGCATCTCTGACATGCCTGTAATGCAAGATGCCATCGATATATTAAAATCATTTAACATTGAAGTAGAAGTTGATATAGTGTCTGCTCATAGAACACCTGAAAAGTTATTTGATTTTAGCCAAAACGCTCATACACGTGGGATATCCGTTATTGTAGCGGGTGCGGGTGGTGCAGCGCATTTGCCTGGAATGGTGGCTTCAATGTCTCCCCTTCCTGTAATTGGTGTTCCAGTAAAATCTAGTAATTCTATTGACGGATGGGATTCTGTTTTGTCAATTTTACAAATGCCTGGTGGTGTTCCTGTTGCAACTGTCGCTTTGAACGGTGCCAAAAATGCTGGAATATTAGCCGCTCAAATTATTGGGAGTAGCAACAAAGAAATTCTTGACCGCATCATTACATATAAACTAGAATTGAAGGAAGCAGTGATTACCGCTTCTAAAAATTTGAAAAAATAAAAATATTTTAAAAATACCCTATCAAGGTTTAAAACCATGATCGAGTTAAATAAATACAACATGAACATCCTAACACAATATTTCAATACCAAACATAATACGGCGCCTTTTTCGCAGATTAAAAACGAAGATTATTTGCCTGCGATACAAGAAGGAATTGCTTTGGCGAAAGCAGAAATTGATGCCATTGCTAATAATCCAGAAGAACCGACTTTTGAAAACACGATCGTCGCCATGGATTACACCGGAGATATTTTGGACAGAGCGTCAAGCATTTTCTTTAATTTGAACTCGGCAGAGACGAATGACGAAATGCAAAAAATAGCTCAAGAAGCTTCGCCTCTATTGTCTGAATTTGGAAATGACATCACGCTAAATCCTATTTTGTTTGCTCGCGTAAAAGCGGTTTACGATTCAAGAGAATCATTAGACTTGACTACTGAGCAAGCCACTTTATTGGATAAAAAATACAAAGGTTTTTCTCGAAATGGTGCTAATTTGCCTGAAGACAAAAAAGACCTACTACGTGCTATTGACAAAGAATTATCGAAATTAAGCTTGCAGTTTGGCGAAAATATTTTGGCAGAGACCAATGCTTTCGAAATGCATTTAACAGACGAAAAGGATTTGGCTGGACTACCAGAAGGAACTATCGAAGCCGCGCGCTCTTTGGCGAAAGCCCAAGAAAAAGAAGGATGGATTTTCACTTTGGATCACCCAAGCTACGTTCCGTTTATGACGTACGCAGACAATCGTGAATTACGCAAAAAGATAGCCATTGCCTTTGGTGCAAGAGGTTTTCAGAATAACGAATTTGACAATCAAGAAATTGTTTTAAAAATTGCTAAACTTCGTTTTGATAGAGCGCAATTATTAGGTTATGCGACCCATGCTCATTTTGTATTGGAAGAACGTATGGCGCAATCCCCAGAAAAAGTACTTTCTTTTTCGAATGATATGCTAGCCAAAGCCAAACCGGCGGCCTTAAAAGAATTTGAAGAGTTGTCGACTTTCGCCAAAAAATTAGACGGAATTGCACAACTAGAAAAATGGGATGGCGGTTATTATGCCGAAAAATTGAAACAACAACTTTTCAACTTGGATGACGAAAAATTGAAGCCTTATTTCCAGTTAGAAAAAGTATTGAAAGGCGCTTTTACAATCGCTGATAAATTATACGGTTTAACTTTTACAGAAGTATTTGACATTGACAAATACCATCCTGAGGTAATGACCTACGAAGTTACTGATGAGAAAAAAGATTTAGTTGCTATTTTCTACGCTGATTTTTTCCCTCGAAAAGGAAAACGTAACGGTGCTTGGATGACTTCGTTCAAATCGCAATATGTAAAAAACGGAATCAACGAAAGACCGCATGTTTCTAACGTTTGTAATTTTACCAAACCAACAGAAACCAAACCTTCGTTATTGACATTTAATGAAGTGACGACATTGTTTCATGAATTTGGTCACGGATTACACGGCATGTTAGCCAACACCATTTACCCTAGTTTATCTGGAACATCCGTATTTTGGGATTTTGTAGAGCTGCCTAGTCAAGTTATGGAAAACTGGTGTTACGAGCCTGAAGCTTTGGCTTTGTTCGCAACGCACTACCAAACTGGCGAAGTGATCCCGCAAGAATATGTGGAAAAAATCAAAGAAAGTGCTAGTTTCCACGAAGGATTAGCAACGATGCGCCAGTTGAGTTTTGGACTTTTAGACATGGGATGGCACGGACAAGACCCTACAGGAATCACGTCTGTTAAAGCATTCGAAAAAGAGCAATTTGAATCTACTAGATTATACCCAGAGGTTGCCGAAAACGCAATGAGTACTGCTTTCTCACATATTTTTCAAGGTGGTTATTCATCAGGATATTATAGCTATAAATGGGCAGAAGTATTAGATGCTGATGCTTTTGAATTTTTCCAAGAAAAAGGCATTTTCAATAGAGAAGTCGCTACCAAATTCAAAGACAATGTACTTTCAAAAGGAGGAACAGAACCACCAATGGAATTGTACAAACGCTTTAGAGGACAAGAACCGAAGCCTGATGCTTTATTGAAAAGAGCGGGGCTTTTATAGATTTTCGATTGTTGGTTAACGTCCCGATGGTTCCGGGATTGATTGCAGACATCAAACCGAAGTTGTGATGCTTCGGTTTTTTTTATACAAAAAGGTTTCGAAAAAAAACTTATCAGTATATTTGGATAAAAAAGGCCTTATCAATGGACGTTTCTGCAATTAAAAAATACATTAAGCACAATAGTAATCCCAATTCAACAAGTAATTCTAGACAAGTTGAACTTTACAATCTTGACCAAGATGACAGGATTTTTAATTTTGAATGCTTAGGAAGCTATGGCGACTATTACCAAATAAACATTGACATACAGGAGCCAATAAGTAGTTCTTGCACTTGTCTTTATAAAACAAATTACCCTGGTATTTGTAAACATATAGTTGCAGCTTTAAACTCCATTATTATAGAGCATTTAAAAGAAAAAACTCAACCCGTCACGGAAGCTACAATCCAAACCCTTTTTGAAAATCTTGAATACGAAAATAAAACCGAAAAATTGAAACCCAATCAAGTAAAATTAACTAACGGAATTATTAGCCCATCAATAATCAACAAATGGACGGTGGCTTCTCACTATAGAGGGTACCAATTTAATAACCCGCAAATAAAATCTGCTTCGCTAACCGAAGTGATTGTCAAATCATCGGGTTGGGATCCTCACGAACAACACTTTCAATACACCTCTGAAACAGAGATTCTTCAATATGATTGTAATTGCGTGCAAACAACAAAAACATGTGAGCATATTGGCACTGCTCTTAACGAAATAGTAGCGGTTTTTGGAGATAATTTATTTTCGAAAACTTATTTTGAAGAAAAAACTGTTGAAGCAATTACTGCTCAAGGATTTACTACTAATGACGATTATAACAGCGTATTCAGCTTTAGCATCACCCCAAAAGGATTTGTTGCTAAACCAAAATTTAAAAATATAACTACAGATTCCAGAGATTTTTCTAAATTATTTGAAGACGATGAAGATTACACTACATTAAATTTACCCCTACCTGAAAATCAAGAAAGCAATTTCGGACTGGGTATTTGCTTTGAGTTTGAAGGTAAAAAGTTTGAAACAACATGCCTTTTTCAAGCGAAGTATAACAAAACAAAAACAGATTTCGCCTCAACAATAGCTCCTATAACAAGTTATAACTTTGTAGATGCATTAACAATATACGACTCAAACGAGGAACACAGTTTGATTGCAAAATCAATACAAATAAATGAAGCCTTAGCAAAGTACAAATCAACCAGAGACATTACTTTTTTAAAAAAAGCTTTTGCATCCAATCAAGATTTTATTAAGATTGCACGAAATAAATTGTGCTACAGTTACAACATTAGAAACACTCTTATACGCAAGAATTTAAAGCCAATCGTTTTTGAAAATAAAATAGTCACTTTATTTTTCATTTTAACTGAGACTACCTATTTCTATACCTTGAAAGCCAAAATCTCAATTAATGACAAAAACTACAACTTGAATGCTACAGCAATACAAATAACACCTTTATATATTTTCGCAGACGAGGTCGTGATTCCCTTAAAAGACAGCCGTTTATCGATATATTTAAACTATTATAAGGATTTAGCCGAAATAAATTATCTCAAAAAAGACACTCCTGATTTTTTTGAAAAAATAATAAAACCGTTATCTAAAAAATTTAAAGTTGAGTCGAAGCTTTTCAAAAAAGCAAAAGAACAAATCAACGAAAACGGCTTAGAGAAACAGGTTTATTTAACAGACCATCTTGGCGAATATATCACATTTACACTTGCTATAAAGTACCCTGACCAACTTGTCGAACTTCAGTCCTCTGAGATGCTGTACGATCCGAAAACAGACAAATACCAAGACCGAAATCAATCTTTTGAAGATAACTTCCTTGAGGAATTCAAACAATTGCATCCTGAATTTTCTCAACAAGAAGAGCTCTTTTACCTAAGCCCTGATCAGCTTTTTGAAAACTATTGGATGTTGCATTCTATTGAGCGAATGAAACAAATGGGAATTAATGTTTTTGGTGCAAACGATTTAAAATCATTCAAATTCAACTTAAACAAAGCCGTTATTAGGGTAAATCTAAAGTCGGATATTGATTGGTTTGATATTGAAATTGACATTAGTTTTGGAAATCAAAAAGTCAATATAAAAGACCTGCAAAAAGCATTTTTAAAGAAGTCTAATTATGTTACGCTTGGCGATGGTACCTTAGGGATTCTTCCGGAGGAATGGATGAAAAAGTTTGCCAATTACTTTAAAACAGGAGAAGTAAAGAAAAATGGTATTCAGATCTCCAATTATCAATTTGGAATAATTGATGAACTGTATGAAGAAATAGAAACTAAACCAGCGTTTCTAGAAGAGTTGTACAACAAGAAAATGCGTTTGCAAAATATATCTGAAATCGAAACTATTGCAATTCCAAAAGGAATCAAAGCTACATTAAGAGAGTACCAACACCATGGCTTAAATTGGTTGGCATTTTTAGATAAAAACCAATTAGGTGGATGTTTGGCTGACGATATGGGATTGGGGAAAACCCTGCAAACTATCACTTTTTTGCAACACCTTAAGTTAAAAAACCCAAAAGGGCAGCCTTCGCTAATCATTGCACCCACATCGCTAATCTTTAATTGGAATAACGAAATTGAAAAGTTTTGCCCAACGCTAAAAATCTTAACTTTTACTGGTGCGAATCGCTCAGAGAACAAAGACAAATTCAATAAATACGATCTAATCATTTCTACTTACGGCTCCTTGCTAAATGATATTGAGTTCCTCAAGGATTTTAAATTTAATTATATCATTTTAGACGAAAGTCAAGCGATAAAAAACCCGAACTCCAAACGTTATAAAGCAGTACGTTTATTGAATTCGTACAATAAAATCGCTCTTACAGGTACGCCTATCGAGAATAATACCTTTGATTTGTATGCGCAGCTAAATTTCTTGAATCCTGGATTATTGGGCAACATGTCCCACTTCAAAACCAATTTTTCGGACGCTATCGACAAAGAAAAAGACGTTGATGCATCGCAAATATTAGGCAAAATCATCGCTCCGTTTATGTTGCGAAGAACAAAAGAGCAAGTCGCTACAGAACTGCCAGAAAAAACTGAAAGCATCATTTTTTGCGAAATGGAAAAAGAACAACGCAAAGTATATGATACGTTCAAAAATAAATACCGCGATTATTTACTCAACAAAATAGATGAGAACGGCGTCGAAAAATCGCAAATGTACATCTTGGATGGATTGACTAAATTAAGACAAATTTGCAACTCGACAGCCCTGATTCCATCAGAAGAAGATTTTGGAAATTACTCCGTGAAACTGGAAACCTTAATAGAAAATATCAAAGAGAAAACAGGTAATCACAAAATTCTAGTCTTTTCGCAATTTGTAAAAATGCTTCAAATTGTAAAAACTCGTTTGGAGGAAGAGCATATTACTTTTGAATATTTGGATGGACAAACTACCAATCGACAAGACCGTGTAGAGAATTTTCAAAACAATGCTGATGTTCGAGTTTTCTTAATTAGTTTGAAAGCGGGAGGAACAGGACTCAATCTTACCGAAGCCGATTATGTGTTCATCATTGACCCATGGTGGAATCCCGCAGTCGAAAACCAAGCTATTGACCGCTGTTACCGCATTGGACAAACGAAAAAAGTAATGGCTTATCGAATGATTTGCAAGGATACCATTGAAGAAAAAATTGTTTCCTTACAACAAAAAAAGAAAAATGTAGCATCGAGTATTATTTCAATAGACGAGGAGAAAAAATCGTTTGATATTAATGAGGTGAAGGAATTGTTCAGCTAATTCTAGATTGTTGATTAACGTCCCGACTATTAGGGATTGATTACAGTTATCAAACCGAAGTAGTGATGCTTCGGTTTTTTTATCTCACAAACTTTCATTTATTTTTGAAAGTTTAAAAACTTTTACATACATTTGTACTATGACAATGAGCATTTATGTGATTTGCATTTGACCATTAAAAAGCAATAAAAGAGACGAATGAAATTCAAAGAAGCAAAAAATAAGTTCGTTCAAACTTGGGGAGCACTAGGATCGCAATGGGGAATTAATAAAACCATGGCTCAGATTCACGCTCTTTTGATGGTTTCAGCAGAACCGGTTTCGATGGAAGATGTGATGGAAGAATTGCAAATTTCACGCGGGAATGCTAGTATGAATTTACGCGCTTTGATGGATTGGGGAATTGTTTACAAAGAATACAAAGCGGGAGAACGTAGAGAGTTTTTTACCGCTGAGAAAGACTTAGACGAATTAGCAGTAAAAATTGCAAGAGAACGCAGCAAGAGAGAAATCAAACCTGCTTTAAAAGTTTTAAAAGAAGTGTCGTCGATCACTGCCAATCAAACAGCAGAAGAAAAACATTTTGTAGATCAAACTACTAAGTTGTATGATTTCGTTCTAAAAGCCGATAATGTTTTAGACAAAATCACCGAATACAAAGACAATTGGTTGACTAAGCTCGTTGTGAAATTCATGAAGTAACAATAAAAAAATTTAACCAAAACTTTCATTTTTTTCTGAAAGTTTAAAAATAAAAAGAATTATGAAAATACTAAATTTTTTAAACCTAGTGATTGTTATAACTGTAGTAATAACTGGAATATTGAGTCCTCTCATCAAAGACTGCGGACTTATTGTTTTCTTCACTGGACTATTTATAATGCCAGCCTATCAGCTATTATCTGGACTCATTTGGTTGACAAACGAAACTAATAACAAAGATGTGACTAATTATTTCAAAGGTGTTTTAGGCTATTTCTTTTTAATGTTCCTCTTTTCATTATCACACAACTCTTTAATAAATCAATCAGTAATTGAAAGCATAATGATGTATATAGGAGTTTCTATACCTATACTACTCGCTTTGTATTTTACTTTCATACTAAACAAAAACGCAAGAAGATGAAAACCCTAGCCAACCATACCCTTCTTTACGACGAAGAATGCCCAATGTGCAACCTCTACACTGCAGGTTTTATCAAAGCAAATATGTTAGATAATCAAGGCAGAAAACCATTTGTAAATATTACAACCGAAGAAGCAAACTATATTGATATACAAAGAGCCAAAAACGAAATAGCCTTAGTTGACACACAAAATAAAAGAGTTTACTACGGAATTGAAAGTCTATTAAAAGTAATTGGCAATTCTTTTCCGTGGATGGAGAAAATAGGTAATTGGAAACCCATAAAGTACTTTTTGAAAAAATTGTACAAATTCATCTCTTACAACCGAAAAGTAATAGTACCAAACAAAACGAAAGTCGGTGACCAAATCAATTGCATCCCAGATTTTAATACAAAGTACCGATTGTTTTATATTGCATTTACAACTTTAATTACAGCATTAGTTTTATTTCAATACGCAAAATTGATTTTCTTTTTACCAAGAGCAACTATCGTTAGAGAAATCCTTTTGGCAACGGGACAAATAGGTTTTCAAGCGCTTTTTATTCGAAAAATAGACAACCAAAAACAATTGAATTACATTGGGAATTTGGTCACCGTTTCTATAATAGGAAATTTACTTTTGTTACCACTATTAATCTTAAACAGCTATTTTAATTTAAATGATTATTTTATTTTGGGCTGGTTTGGATTGACCATGAACTTTATGATTTACGAACATTATAGAAGAATCAGCTTACTCGAATTACCTAAATATTTAACCCTAACATGGATTTTGTATCGAATACTCGCTTTGATAATCATCTTAAACTTTTAACATCATGAAAAAATTAATCATAGCAGCAGGAACAGGATTTTTAGGTCAAGTACTAGTGAATCATTTCGAAAGTAAATTTGACGAAATTATCATTCTGACACGCGGACAAAACAGCGTGAGCGGTAAAATTAAATTGGTTAATTGGGATGCCAAAACATTGACAGGATGGGAAACAGAATTAGAAAATGCAGATGTACTCATCAACCTTGCAGGAAAATCGGTGGATTGTCGCTATACCGAAAAGAACAAAAAAGAAATATTACTTTCTCGTATACAAAGCACCAAAGTCCTTAACCAAGCCGTACTTGCTTGTGCAAACCCACCCAAACACTGGTTGAATTCGTCAACCTCAACTATTTATCGATTTTCATTAGACAAACAAATGAGTGAGGAAAATGGAGAAATTGGCAATGATTTTTCAATGAATGTAGCACAATCTTGGGAGAAATCATTTTTTAAAACTGCAACGCCTAATACCTTAAAAACCGCTTTGCGCACCTCTATCGTTTTGGGTAGAAATGGTGGTGCTTTTATACCGTTAAAACGATTGACGCGATTAGGACTGGGAGGTAAACAGGGAAAAGGAAACCAATTCATCAGTTGGATTCATGCCGAAGATTTTGCTAGAGCCATCGATTTTATTATCGAAAAACAAATGACAGGCGTTGTAAATATCGTTTCACCTCAACCTATTTCTAATACAGATTTCATGGCGCAATTACGCAAACAATTGAACGTTTTCATCGGAATCCCAACCCCTGAGTTCCTGTTAAAAATTGGAGCAAAAATCATTGGAACAGAAACCGAATTGGTATTGAAGAGTAGAAATGTGATTCCGAAACGATTGCAAGAAAACGGCTTTGTATTCGAATACAAAACATTAGAAACTGCCCTAAATAATTTGATAAAATGACAACAATACAACTATCAACCAATATTAAGGCACCGATTGAGGTCGTATTTGATCATGCTCGTAATATTGATACGCACCAAAAATCTGCAAGTAAAACTAGTGAAGTTGCGATAGCAGGAACAATGCACGGATTGATCAATAAAGGAGAAACCGTAACTTGGAGAGGGAAACATTTTGGCTTTTTTCTACAGCATCAAAGCATCATATCCCAAATGGAGCTGCACTCCTATTTTGTAGACGAACAATTAAAAGGTCATTTCAAAACCTTCAAGCACCAACATTTTTTTGAAGAAATAGATGGACAAACTATTATGAAAGATGTGATGCAATACGAAACGCCGTATGGGATCTTCGGACGAGTATTTGACAAATTAGCACTGAAACAACATCTTACAAAATTTTTAATCGAAAGAAACAAAGTACTAAAAGTACAATCAGAGATGATGTCATCTTCAAAACAACCTAGACGTTTTCTTTATCTCGAGCGATTTTAATGATGATTTTGGTTCCAATTCCTATTTCGCTTTCCACATCAAAAATAGCGTTGTTCTTTGCGACCAACGATTTACAAAGTTGCATTCCGAGACCGGTTCCTATTATGTTTTCGTTCTCTTTTTTAGAAAGTAATGACGAAGATTTAACCAAATTCGATCGCGTTTCTGCTGTCATTCCTAGCCCATTATCTTCTACCACCAAGGTGCAAAAATCTGAATCATCAGTTCTTGTGTAGACTTTAATAGTTCCCGAATCGTTTGAGAATTTAATTGCGTTATCCAATAGATTTCGAAGAATCAATTTGAGGGATTCTTGATCGAATAAAACAAGGTCTTTCTTAGCAATATTATTTTCGAAAAGCATATTTTTCTCTTCCATCAAAGGGATATAATTGTAGGCCACCTGCTCTACCATAAAAAATAAACGTAAAGAGGTAATTTCGAAAAAAGACTGACCTGTTTGCAAAATAGCCCAATTAAGTAAATTATCGAGTAAGTTGTAAGTGCTGTTTGCAATACCGCTGTTCTGGTGCAACAGTTGATCTATTTCTTCTAGGTCTTTTGTGGCTACTTTTTTAATTAATTTGGCATTACTACGTTTCATAGCGTTCACAGACGAGCGCAAATCATGACTCACAACCGAGAATAATTTATCTTTGGTGGCATTCAACTCATCTAGATTTTCTTTTTGAGCCAAGATAATTTTATTGGTTTTTATTTTTTCTCGGTACAAATAAATTCCGGCTCCCAGCAAAAGCAACAAAAACAGTGCTGAATATAGAAATCCATTTCTTTCTGCTACTTTAATTTTATTTTCAGCTTGTAGAACTCTTACTTCTTTCTGCTTTTGTTTAACAGCAAATTGTTTTTCTAGCTTGGCTACTTCCCAAATTTTATTTTGGTCGTTTAGTGAGTCTTTCCATCGATCAGACTCTTCTCTGTACGCTAAGGCTTTGTCAAATTTATTCCTGTTTTTTTCGACAACCGCCATATTTAAGGCTGTCTTTCTTTTTAAATCAAAATCGCTAGTTTTTTTCGAAAGTTCATACGCTTTTACAAAATACGGAATAGCCATCGCATCCTTAAACTGTACATAATATAAAGTGCCTAGGTCACCATAAGAACCGCTTAACATCATTGGATCGCTATTTAACTTTTGCAGGTCAATACTTTGAAGTAGGTACTTTTCGGCATCGTCAAACTTTTCAAGATGTAAATACGATATACCTATATTATGTTTTAAACCACTTTTATTATAAATATAATTTTTTTCCTTTTCTGTGTTTTCAATATTCTGATAATATGAAATGGCCTCCTTATATTTCTCTTTGCCTAGGGCTATATTTCCAAGATAGATTTTGACCAAATAGTAATAACCGAATGATTTGGATACCTGACTAAATTCTTTCTCGGAAGCATTCATCAATTTTTTTTGATAAAAAGAATAAGCCCTAAAAAAATGACAATAATCAACAACTAGTTTATTATTGTTGGCCATGCTCAACTGCTTCATTGCGTGAACCAAAGTGGAATCCCATTTTTTTTCAACAAAAAAATGAGCTGCTCTGGATAAGTTAGTTTCCTTCTTAAAAACTTTGATTTTTTGCAGTAACTCTCTTCCAAGCAAACTATCAATTTGTTTTTGTTGAGCAGTGCTTGATAAGCATATAAGAAACAGCAAAACACCAAGGTAAAGTCTAATTTTAATCAACATCTTTCTTTTAATGATTGAATCACAAATGTATCCAAAAAAAAAGTTTTACAAACTTTAAAATTTGTAAAACTCTTTTGAAATGAGGATCTTATTGTTTTAAAAACTAAACCTTTTGCACTGTTGTTTCTGTTCCTCTTGATGATATTGGGTCAATATTCCATAAATACGATTCTAGCGTTTTGATGGTATGACCATGAGATTGAATTGGCATTTCAAAGCTGAAATTGTAGGGATATAAACTAGTAGGAATAACTTCCTTGTAATCATAGGCTATATACAACTCCTGCGTATGTGCGCCCAAAATTTGATGCGCCAAATAAATATCCAATGAGGCAACAGCGTCTGATGCATCAATAAAAACAGTTCCACTCACGGTAACTGTAGTAAGCGCTTCGTCGTACTTAGCACTAATTATGGGTGCTAATGGTGCTACCGTAGTTTGTGTTGACGGACTTATTAATTCTCCTTTGGTGAGCGCATTAATCGTGGTAAAAAACACTGCACCGTTTGACAAATTTGTTTTGGAATCTGTACTCATTTTAAATATGTTTTTGGATTAAGTCCGTAAACATAGCAAAAATTGTGTCTGTTTTGCAAAAATAGAAGGCTTTGAACTATAACATTTCCTCAATAATAAATACGACAAACTCTTAAGCTATAAATACTAAAAGGATCGTAATTATTGATGCAGTATCGGATATTTAGTTAGAAAAATCATTTAATAAACTCCCTAAAATTCTCTTTGGTCACCACCAAATATTCCGGATGATACGCTTCTTCAAAAGATTTTGGTAGCTTTACTTTTTTTAAAGGAGACCATTTGAACTCAAAGGCACTCACTGCATCAGCTGTGGTTTCAATATAATTAATTTCTTGCTGAGCAGTTGTTCTCCAAAAATAAGGTTTTGCCAAACTATTTGCATATGACAATTTTTTCACCCGCTCCGAAACTAAGAAATTCTCCCACAATGCGCCTTTGTCTTGTCTAAATTCTAAAGAATTGAAATTACCTATCAACATATTGCGAACACCATTATCATAGAAATATATTTTACGATTGGCTTTGATTTCGTTTCGAATGTTCTTACTAAAACTATTCAATCTAAAAATCACAAAAGCTTTTTCGAGCAAATCAATATAATTACTCACCGTATTTTTATCTACACCAACGAGTTGCGCAATTTCATTATAACTCACTTCACTTCCTACTTGCAATGCTAAGGCTTGTAGAATCTTCTCTAAAACTTCTGATTTTCGAATACCAGCCAAACTCAGAACATCTTTGTACAAATAACTTGAAACTAAGTTTTTTAAGATTTCATACTCATTTCCAAAATTATTGATTACATCCGGATACATTCCGTAGAGCAAGCGCAACTCCAATTGCTGCTGTGCTTTGATGTAACCTACATTATTTTCGAATTCGTTCCATGAAATTGGGTATAAGTGGTACTCAAATTTTCTACCAGTAAGCAGCTCTTGGGTAACATGATTAATATCGAAAGCAGAGCATCCACTCACAATCACTTGCACCTCTTTGATTTGGTCCACAATGATTTTTAGTTTTAATCCAATATTTGGTATTCGCTGTACCTCATCAATGAAAACGTATTTATAATTCCCTATAATACTTTTCAGTGTTTCGGTATTAGCATTTGACAAAGTATCCACCACAACAGCGTCATCTCCATCCAAAAATAAGAACGGAATTCCATCTAATAAGCTATTTACCAATGTAGTTTTACCAACTTACCTTGGTCCTATTAGTAAAACAACCTTGCCTTTGTTCAGGTTATCTTTAATTCTACGGGTTAAATCTCTAAAAATCATGACTTTAAATTTAAACCAAAGATAATACAAAAAACTCTATTCACCAATATTATAGTATTTTTGGTGAACGTATTCACCAATATTACCCTATTTTCGGTGAACGTATTCACCAATATTACAATTATTAAAGAAAAATAACGAGGCTCTATCTCAAAATCAACTCTCTTTGTATCCAAAAAGAAGCAGAATAGAATTTATTTTCATAAATAGAAGCAGTTTGAAGAATGAACCTAAAATATAAAAAAGCAATTTAAACCTGGTTTTTCATATTGTTTTCTCAAAGACAAATGCATCGATGAACCTACCATAATACTGCTTTTTTTGAAGGACAGCATAATTATTTTTCATAAAGTAGGGATACATAGTAACTAATTCTTTTGCTTCAACACTTGCTACTTTTTCGAAGAAAAAATACATTGTTTTTAGCAAATAATATTGCCAACGGCTTGTTGTGTGGTTATTACTAAAATCGGAAAACAACCAAAGTCCGTTTTCTTTTAATGTATTATGTAGTTGCTCAAATACAATTTCAGCTCGATTTCTTGCAAAATTATCAAATAGAAAAGCAGTAATTAGTACATCATAAGATTCCTGATCATTAAATTTTTCTATTGGAAGATGAACAAAAGAAACCTTGTTGTTTCTACATTTTCTCTGTTTGGCTAACTGGATCATATTAGCCGAAATTTCTACAAAAGTAATTTGTAGGTCATCATGACTTTTAGCTATTTCTTCCAAAATCCAACCTGTTCCACCACCGACAATCAATATTTTTTGATCGCTTTTGATAAAAGACAACTGCTCTTTTTGTGCATTGACCTGAGACTTCAAAAACACAATTCTGCTTAGAACATCGTACCATGAAGCGATAAAATCATAATTATTGGTTTTCATAGGTAGCTCATATTAGTTTTTGAATGCGAAATAGAATGGCTTTGTTTGTTCTTGAAAATCCCGATCGCATCTCTTGATTCTTGCTTTCGACCAAATCTTGGTTATGCTAGTATTATAGCGGCTATATTTTACCAGTGATTTTTCAAAATTAGCTCAGCCAATATACCGCAAATGGCTTTTACTAAAATTAATCCATCTATAATAATTAAATAAAAGAGAATGTTTTTTTTGGTATACATAAAAAAAGCAACCACGATGGTAAGCAAGAACGGAATCAAATTGATTCCGATTTTCATGAGACTCAAATCTTGAATATACCCGAAAATAAGAAAAGAAATCATTCCGATAATTAATAGCGGCAGTAAAATAAAACCAATTGTTTTTTGAATTCCAATTCGAACCACAAAGGTCTTTAGTTCTCTATTTACATCAATTTCATAGTCCTTAATATCAAACATTATTGCGTTTACAGTGCAAAACATCCAGTTTTGAATAAATAACCAAATCCATAAAAAAGTATTTTCTTCTATAAAATTAGATTCTATCCTAAGCATTATGATTGGTAGAATATTGGCCGTACTTGCCCATAGAAATCCAATAATAAAAGGCTTTAGCCAACCCGTATTACGCAGGTTGAGATTGAAATACGTAGTAGGCAACAAACCATAGTACAAAGCGGCTAGACCAAGCATTAAAAACACAATTAGCCAATAATAGAGTGGTAAATTGACAATGTTCCAAAAGTTAACTACGATTTGATAAACTACTATAACAATACTAATAAGGGCTAGTATAAATTGATTTTTTTTTAGAAATTTAGCATTACTAATGAACCATTTTGATCTTGGGTTTGTAGCACTTCCAAATTTTATCGCTCCCATATACGCATAGTTGTAATACACAATTGGTGCGCAAAAAACTAAAATATAATACCCTAATGAATTATACGGAATCCCTAATCTTAAAGTCGCTTCGATATTCAGAGCTATGGCTAATAGTCCGATAAAGTAATTTCCAAAAAAAATGAACTTTATTAATTTCAAACTCATAGTAACAACTTCTTTTTTTATTTGCTTTAGTTTTGCTACGGCATCAAGTGGTACAAACAGTAAACAAATTCAATATATTAATGTCACCTAGCTCAAGCTACCTTTTTTAAATTCATTCCAAAACTTAAACTACCTTACATTTAGAAATCCAAAAATCCTTGCAGTCGATTCATCTCACAAAAATAAGGAATTGCTTAGAATATCAACCGCGATACATTAAAATCTAGTAAATTCAGTCTTTAAATAGCATTGCGCTTGATTAATAATGCTTATTTTTATTTCATTTTTAAAATAACCCAGAAACAAATGTTCCAAATAGTCACCAGACTGATTGAAATACGATTACGTAAATTTTTACCTCCGAAAGATAAAACCGCTGTAGTTCTATTTATAGGTATGTACTTCTTCTTAGCTTACCTTTTGAATTTAAAATATGAAATGTTCCAGAATTATATTTTTTTATTCGCTATCGAAATATTTACCTATCACACCAACAGAACCGATTTAGAATTATTACAACTCAACAAAAAATACAGAAGCATTCTTTTTATCGAATACCTTTGCTATAGTTTGCCGTTTTTACTGATTTTAGTGCTGCACCTAAATTACATACAACTCAGTTTGTACCTTATTATGATAGCAGCCGCTATCTATGCTCCAAGGGCACAAACCAAAAAAATTAAATATCCATTTCGCCTTTTTGATCCTTTTTGGCATATTTCTTTTCGAAAAAATAAATTGTGGTTCGTTTTACCGCTTCCATTGTTGCTCTTATACATGGGCGCGACACACAACAATGACAATTTGATTCTGGCTTCTTTTGGTATTAGCGCACTACTTTCGAGTAGTATCTTTAATAATAGAGAACCTATTCAATTCATTAAAGCCACGGTTTTCGAACCAAAAAAATACCTACAACACATTATTAAAAACAGTGCCATCAATAGTTTGATGATCATCATTCCTACTGTACTTGTTTTACTTATTGTACAAAAAACAGCGCTATTGCTATTTGTACCGCTTCTATTTATTTTCCCGATTATCAATATGCTATTAAAATATGCGTATTTCAAGAACCAATTTATACGGCAAATTTATTTTTTGTTTGTGATAGGCAGTTGTATTCAAATTTATTTGGCTCCCGTCATTTTACTCTTACTGCCGTATTTGTACAAAAAAGCTGTTACCAACCTTCAACTCATGCACTATGCTTCAAATTAATATTGTCGAAAAAAAATATAAAGATCAGGTAGTTTTAAAAGAGGCTAATTTCCATATTCTTCAAAACGGAATTTATGGCATCGTTGGAAAAAACGGCCAAGGAAAAACGACTTTATTCAAATGCATATTAGGATTCGAGCCCTTTGAAGGCAGCTGCACATTCGATAATAAAAAAATCGTTTTACAAGATGTAGCTTGGTGTCCGGCAGAGTCACCAATATACGAGGAGTTAAGTCCAGCCGAATTCTATACCTTTTATTGTTCTATTTTGGGTATCGAAAACAACCAATCTCCAAAACTTTTTGATGTGCCCGAGGACAAATTAGTCAAAGAATTTTCGACAGGGATGAAAAAGAAGGCTTTTTTGAACGCTCTCTTTCAAAAAGACTATCCTGTTTACATTCTTGACGAACCCTTCAACGGACTGGATATTGAGGCTAACTACATATTAATGAATTACCTAAAAGAAAAGGCACAATATAGCATTGTATTGATCTCCTCTCACATTTTGGATGTTTTATTCACTAATTGCCTTAGAATTTTTGTGGTAAATCAAACTACAATTTCCGCCTACGATAAAGAGGAATACACTGAAATTCCGGCAAAATTATTTGGTTAGTTAAATTGATATAAAGCGCTCACATTTATCTTCTTAATTTTAACAAAATCAAATCTAAAAAAGAATCATTTCCAATGAATTATGTTTATTTTTGCATCACGAAAAACACAACTATTTTTACTGAAAAATGTACCAATTCTGATATCAGCTTGTTTTTTGACAATTTAAAATCAGAATACAGCACATTCTTTAGATATAAAACAATAATTAGCTACAAATGAAAACAGATGCTTTCGCTTTAAGACACATTGGTCCTGAGGAATCAGACCTACAACACATGCTAAAAACCATCGGGGTAGACTCTATTGAACAACTTATCTCTGAGACGTTACCTGATGAAATTCGTCTAAAAGCTCCGTTGAACTTGGACCCAGAAATGACGGAATATGAGTATTTAAAACATATAACGCTGCTAGGAAACAAGAACAAAATGTTCAAAACCTATATTGGTTTGGGTTACAACCAAGCGATCGTTCCGGCGGTAATTCAACGAAATGTTTTTGAAAGCCCAGGATGGTACACGGCATACACGCCTTACCAAGCAGAAATAGCCCAAGGAAGATTGGAAGCTATTTTGAATTTTCAGACAACTGTAATTGAATTGTCTGGAATGGAAATCGCAAATGCTTCGTTACTAGATGAGGCAACTGCAGCAGCAGAAGCGATGGCACTTTTGTTTGATGTTCGAACAAGAGACCAAAAGAAAGCTAATGTGTGTAAGTTCTTCGTTTCTGAAGAAATTTTACCACAAACTCTATCTGTTTTGCAAACTCGTTCTACACCAATTGGCGTAGAATTGGTTATAGGAAACCATGAAACTTTTGATTTTTCATCTGAGTTTTTTGGAGCCGTTCTTCAATATCCAGGTAAATTTGGACAAGTATATGATTACGCATCGTTTATTGCTACGGCAGCTGCAAACGACATTAAAGTAGCTGTTGCTGCTGATATTTTGAGTTTGGCAAAACTGACTCCTCCAGGAGAAATGGGCGCTGCAGTGGTTTTTGGAACCACACAACGTTTCGGAATTCCGTTAGGGTACGGTGGACCACATGCCGCATACTTTGCTACAAAAGACGAATACAAACGCTCAATGCCAGGTAGAATTATCGGTGTGACTGTTGACACAGACGGAAATCGTGCCTTGCGTATGGCGTTGCAAACACGTGAGCAACACATAAAGCGTGACAAAGCAACCTCTAATATCTGTACCGCACAGGTTTTACTATCGGTAATGGCAAGTATGTATGCTGTTTATCATGGACCAAGAGGTTTAAAATATATTGCAAACAAGGTTCATGCCTCGGCAGTGACCTTGGCAAATACGCTAGCAACTTTAGGATTTGAGCAAACAAACACGGCTTTCTTTGACACTGTAGTATTCAAAGCCGATGCTAAAAAAATAAGAGAAATTGCCGAAGCAAATGAGGTGAATTTTTACTACCCTACAGCAGATACGGTTTCAATCTCGATGAATGAAACGATTGGTTTTGCTGATTTGAATAAGGTAATTGCCATTTTTGCAGAAGCAAAAGGAGTAGAAACTATTATAATTGCTGAATTATCAACTACCAACCATTTTCCTGAAAGCTTAGTTCGAACGTCAACTTTTTTACAACACGAAGTTTTTAACAGATACCATTCTGAAACTGCTTTGATGCGTTACATCAAAATGTTGGAGCGCAAAGATTTGGCCTTGAACCATTCGATGATTTCGTTAGGTTCCTGTACGATGAAATTAAATGCAGCTGCTGAGATGTTGCCATTGAGTGCACCTAGCTGGAACAGTATTCACCCGTTTGCTCCACTAGACCAAGCGCAAGGATACCAAGAAATGCTGAAAAAACTAGAAGAGCAGTTAAACGAAATTACTGGTTTTGCAGCTACAACTTTGCAACCTAACTCAGGTGCACAAGGAGAATATGCTGGATTAATGGTAATACGAGCGTACCACGAATCTCGAGGTGACGAA
Source organism: Flavobacterium faecale (assembly GCF_003076455.1). NCBI lineage: Bacteria > Pseudomonadati > Bacteroidota > Flavobacteriia > Flavobacteriales > Flavobacteriaceae > Flavobacterium > Flavobacterium faecale. The sequence goes on along the minus strand of NZ_CP020918.1, from coordinate 1,661,304 downwards.
CACCGTAAAATAGCTTTAATTCCATCCTCGGCACACGGAACCAATCCGGCATCTGCGGCCATGGCAGGAATGAAAGTTGTGGTTACTAAAACACTTGAAAACGGAAATATAGATGTAGATGATTTGCGTGAAAAAGCTATTTTGCACAAAGACAACTTGTCTTGCTTAATGGTGACCTACCCATCAACTCATGGTGTGTACGAAAGCGCAATTAAAGAAATCACTCAAATTATTCATGATAATGGTGGGCAAGTCTACATGGACGGAGCCAATATGAATGCTCAAGTGGGATTGACAAATCCTGCAACTATTGGGGCTGACGTTTGCCACTTGAATTTACATAAAACATTTGCGATCCCTCACGGTGGTGGTGGACCTGGAGTAGGACCTATTTGCGTTGCTCCACAATTGGCACCTTTTTTACCAACCAACCCATTAATTCCAACTGGTGGAGATAGCGCAATATCTGCGATATCTGCAGCACCTTGGGGCTCTGCTTTGGTTTGTTTGATTTCTTACGGATATATCAAAATGCTTGGTGCTGATGGTGTAAAATCAGCTACAGAATATGCTATTTTGAACGCCAACTATATCAAAGAAAAACTAAGCGGTCATTACGAAACTTTATATTCTGGAGAAAATGGTCGTGCGGCACATGAGATGATTTTGGAATGTCGTCCATTCAAAGAAAAAGGAATTGAAGTAACAGATATCGCTAAACGTTTGATGGACTATGGTTTTCATGCACCTACAGTTTCTTTCCCAGTAGCAGGTACTTTGATGATAGAACCTACTGAAAGTGAAAACTTAGAGGAATTAGATCGTTTTTGCGATGCCATGATTGCCATTCGAAAAGAAATAGAAGAGGTGACTATTGAAGATAAAAACAATGTCTTGAAAAATTCACCACATACATTGGCGATGTTAACTACCGAAACTTGGAACTTGCCTTACAGTAGAGAAAAAGCAGCTTTTCCGTTGCCTTATATCGCTGATAACAAATTTTGGCCATCTGTACGTCGTGCCGATGATGCGTATGGAGATAGAAATTTGGTTTGCAGCTGTGCTCCTATTGAAGCATACATGGAAAGTTAATCTAGACAACAGTCAGTACATAAAAAAATCCCAAATACATTCGCTTGTATTTGGTTTTTTTTTTGAAATTAAATCAATTTACTAACATTAATAAATTAGTCCAATATTTAATTAAATTAAGGAAAAATATAATGTTAACATCATACTTTAATCAAGAAATAAGATAGTATCACCATAAGAAAGATGCCAAAAATTATATGACCTTATATTTCTAAAATGGCAAAAATAAACATCGTTTCAATCTAACATAGGTATACTTAATTATTTTAAAAAATAGCACATGAATAACTACTTCTATTCGTCTAATTTTGTATGGAAATAAAAAAATTAAGCCTAATGAAAAATCTACAAAACAGCATTATTACGCGAAAATCAGAAAAAAAAGACATCTTCTCAATTGAAAAATACTTTGCAAAAAACACATAATTAAACTGTAATTCTTTGCAAAATAATCAGTAAAAGCAAAAATAACGGAATATTTCACAATTGTATGCACGCATAGTAAATTGATGCTTTCTATTTGCATTTTTATGATTACATTGCCTTAATTATTTGATAACAAGCTCATGACCATAAAAATAACAGGATCAGGAAGTTACATTCCTGACAACACAATAAACAATGCCGATTTCTCGGAACATCACTTCTTAAACGAAGACGGGACACCTTTTAAATACCCAAATGATGTCATAATTCATAAATTTAAAGGAATTACAGGAATAGAAAAGAGACGTTATGCTGAAGACCAGTATACATCTTCTGATTTAGCCTTTTTTGCTGCTGAAAAAGCAATTGCAAATGCCAATATCGATCCCGAAACAATAGATTATATCATTTTTGCACACAATTTTGGTGATGTCAAAAAAGGTGCTCTACAATCAGATATGCTACCTAGTTTGGCAACGCGTGTCAAAAAGAAACTTCAAATTAAGAATCCTAAATGTGTCGCATACGATTTATTGTTTGGATGCCCAGGATGGATTGAAGGAGTATTGCAAGCCAATGCCTTTATCAAATCTGGAATGGCAAAACGTTGCTTGGTTATTGGGTCTGAAACGCTTTCGCGTGTAGTTGACGACCATGACCGTGACTCAATGATTTACTCAGATGGTGCGGGTGCTACTATTATTGAAGCATCTGATAACGAAACTGGATTACTTGCTTATGAAACTGCAACTTATGCAATTGATGAAGCTGGTTATTTGTTTTTCGGAAAATCTTACAATACAGAATTGGATCCAGATATTCGTTACATTAAAATGCATGGCCGTAAAATTTACGAGTTTGCATTGATTAATGTGCCTGCTGCTATGAAAAGCTGTCTTGACCAAAGTGGTATTGCAATCACTGACGTTAAAAAAATCTTGATTCATCAAGCAAACGAAAAAATGGACGAGGCGATTGTAGACCGTTTTTACAAACTTTACAACCAACCTACCCCTGAGAACATTATGCCTATGTGTATACATGAGCTTGGTAATAGTAGTGTTGCTACCGTACCAACACTTTTTGATTTATTGGTACATGGAAAAATTGAAAATCACGAAATCAATAAAGGTGATGTTGTCATCTTTGCTTCTGTTGGTGCAGGTATGAACATTAATGCGTTTGTATACAGGTATTAAAAAAAGCAAAAAGATATAAGTTTATTGCAAATTGCACAAGTTTTCACAAATTAGTCCGTGAAAATTTGTGCAATTTGCGTTTATCTCTATTCAGAAATTTTTATGGATGTGATACTTTGCCTTATCTAGGATAAAGGATCACCATAAAACACATTTATCACTATATTTGCACCACAAATTCCAATACTATTTTGGAAGCAACGGAAATCAAAACACTAATTTAATGAACGACTGCTGCAGTCGTTCGTCGCAAGTAACTATGTACGAGAAAACTTTTCCTAATAAGCGATTCAAACACACCTTAGAATTTTTACAAAGAAACGTTTCAACATCTGAAACGATTTTTGATTTGGGCGTTCCCAATCCTTTCTCCAAAATTATGGTAGAAAATGGGTATCAAGTAAAAAACACCACCGGAGAAGATATTGACAAAGATCAAACGGCATTAAAAAACGAAAGCTATACTGTTTTTACTGCTTTCGAAATTTTTGAACATTTACTAAATCCGTACACCGTATTAGAAAACGTAAAATGCGATAAATTATTGATTTCGATTCCACTACGTCTATGGTTTTCTCCTGCATACCGCAGTAAAACAGATATGTGGGACAGACATTATCATGAATTTGAAGACTGGCAATTGGATTGGTTACTAGAAAAAACAGGTTGGAAAATTACTGCGAGAGAAAAATTTACACATCCTGTTAAGAAAATAGGTTTCAGACCTCTATTGCGTTACTTCACACCACGATATTATATTGTTTGTGCTGAGAAAATCCCCCTAACCCCTAAAGGGGGAATGTAATTATCGTAAAATTATTTTAAAATGAACAATCCCATTTCACAAAGTATATCAAACTCCCCCTTCGGGGGCTGGGGGGATTACTACTTAGTCATTCCTACACATAACGAAGAAGCTTTTATTTCCTTGACCTTAGATTCTTTGGTTGGGCAAACGGTTCCTCCTTCAAAAGTAATTGTTGTAAATGATAATTCTACCGATGGAACCGAGGAAATCGTGAAATCATACGCCGCAAAATATCCGTATATCACTTTGGTTAACAAAAAATCATCGGCGGTACACATGCCCGGAAGCAAGGTGATTCAGGCTTTTCATGAAGGAGAAAAACACATTGATGACAATTACGACATTCTAGTAAAAATCGATGCTGATTTAATTTTTCCACTTAATTATTTCGAAACTATCATTAATCATTTCAAATCTGATGACCGAATAGGAATGGCGGGCGGTTTTTGTTATATCGAAAAAAATGGTGATTTCGTACTCGAAAATTTAACCGATAAAGACCATATTCGCGGTGCCTTAAAAGCATATCGAAAAGAAACCTACAAACAAATTGGCGGACTAAAACCCGCAATGGGCTGGGATACTGTGGACGAATTACTTTGTAAATTTTACAATTGGAAAGTGGTTACAGATCCATCTTTAAAGGTAAAACATCTCAAACCAACTGGTGCAAATTATAATAAAACGGCACGATACAAACAAGGCGAAGCTTTCTACACCTTAGGTTATGGTTTATTAATCACGTCAATAGCTTCGGCAAAATTGGCTGTGATGAAAAAGAAACCCTTGTTATTTGTCGATTACATCCAAGGGTTTATGAAAGCAAAAGCAGCAAAAACGCCATTATTGGTTACCGCTGAGCAAGCCAAATTTATACAATCGTACCGCTTGCAAAAAATGAAAGAAAAACTGTTTGGCCGTTTTTAGACTCCTTTCAAATAAAATTATAGTATTTTTACAGACTACTATAAACCGAACACTGAATACTAGTAAAGATGATGCTCATTCGATACATATCACAAATTGGAAAATACTTCCTTATGTTACAGGAGATTTTCCGTAAACAGACCAAATGGTCTGTAATGAAAAAACTTATTTTTAAAGAAATTGACGACCTTATTATCGATTCTCTCGGTATTGTGGCCTTCATTTCCTTTTTCGTAGGTGGTGTTGTTTCTATACAAACGGCCTTAAACTTGACCAATCCATTAATTCCAAAGTATTTAATTGGATTTGCAACTCGTCAATCGGTAATTCTCGAATTTGCGCCTACGTTTATTTCGGTTATTATGGCCGGAAAAATGGGTTCTTTCATTACCTCAAGTATAGGGACTATGCGTGTGACCGAACAAATAGACGCACTCGAAGTGATGGGTGTCAACTCGGTTAACTATCTAGTTTTTCCAAAAATAATTGCCTTGTTACTGTATCCTTTTCTTATTGGAATCGCTATGTTCTTAGGGATTCTAGGCGGATGGATGGCTGGAGTTTACGGCGGATTCACCAACAGTACAGACTTTATAACGGGTGCCCAAATGGAATTCATTCCTTTTCATGTGGTCTACGCCTTTATCAAAACACTTATTTTTGCGCTACTATTAGCAACAATTCCATCTTTTCATGGTTATTACATGAAGGGTGGCGCACTTGAAGTTGGTAAAGCAAGTACCGTAGCCTTTGTTTGGACAGCCGTTAGCATCATTCTTTTCAACTATATTCTAACGCAATTATTATTGAGCGCATGATCGAAGTAAAAAACATAGAAAAATCATTTGGCGAAAATAAAATTCTTAAAGGAATTTCGACCACTTTTGAAACCGGAAAAACAAACTTGATCATCGGTCAAAGTGGTTCTGGGAAAACGGTATTGCTTAAAAGCTTATTGGGAATTCACACACCCGAAAAAGGACAAATTATATTTGATGGACGCGTCTATTCCGATTTAGAACCTGATGAAAAACGTGAATTGCGTACCGAGATCGGAATGGTTTTTCAAGGAAGTGCCTTGTTTGACTCTATGACGGTATGTGAAAACGTTGCTTTTCCGTTGCAGATGTTCACCAAAGACGACAAAGAAAAAATTGCCGATCGAGTAGAATTTGTACTCAAAAGAGTCAACCTCATCGACGCACACAAAAAACTACCCTCAGAGATATCTGGAGGAATGCAAAAACGTGTAGCCATAGCTCGCGCCATTGTGAATCACCCAAAATACTTATTTTGTGATGAACCCAATTCAGGATTAGACCCTAATACGTCTATCTTGATTGACAACCTCATCAAAGAAATTACCGAAGAGTACAACATCACCACTGTGATCAATACCCACGATATGAACTCGGTTATGGAGATAGGTGACAACATTCTTTTCCTGAAAAATGGACTAAAAGAATGGCAGGGTAACAAAGAAGAAATTTTCTATACTGATAACGAAGCTGTGACTGCTTTTGTGTATTCGTCTAATTTGTTTAAAAAAGTCAGAGAGGCACATTTGAAGAAATAAAATTAGGAGCAGAAAACTCGAATTTATAATTACGATTCCTCCCGCTCCCGACGCTTCGGGGCTAAAAACAACTTATTAATTCCATATCAAAAAAGCACAGTACGTTTTCTGCGACTGTGCTTTTTTTGTATTTATAAAAGTAATATTTCATTACTTCAATTGGTCAAAACTGTTGCTTTAAACTAATTTATTTTAAACAAAGCTCCCCTAACAGGTTCATAACTTAATCCTAATCTTCTACTATAATGAAATACCACTTTGTCCGCCTGAGCTTGTCGAAGACTTTTGTCAAAGGGAAGCTTATTTGGATTGCACTTCGACAAGCTCAGTGTGACAGATTTAATATGAAATTGATGTTTTACTATTAATTTCAACTATCGGGTAAACTTCCAACAAACCTTTACCTTATCCCAAAGCCAGTTTAACAACAGCAATTAGAATACCAACCAAACCACCAACGACAGCGCCATTGAGTCGAATATACTGCAAATCGTTCCCTACTTTGTCTTCGATTTGATGCACCAGTTCTGCATTATCCAATTTAGCCAAACTGTCTCGCACCATGTTCCCTATCTCACCATGAAATTCGGTAATAAGGTTTGAAATCGTATCTTTTATCCAGCGATTCACATTTGCTTGGGTTTCTGGATTCTGCTCTAAATCTGATAATACGGAATTTAATTTTGTAATCACAAACTTCATAAGTGGCGTTTCGTGATTTTCTAGTTGCACAATCAAAGTCTTTTTAAAATTCACCAACAGCTTCTGAATCATACTTTCAGCATCGGCATTCTCTGTAAAACCATTGATAAAGTTATCGATCATTTTTTTACTGTCTCCGTCACCCGTAGCCAGTTTGTGTGCGAAATCTAAAATCCAATCATCAAATTTTACTCGAATTGGGTGCTCAGGATTGGATTTTGCTTCCTCAATAAATACATTGGCTTGTTCTAAAAGTGAATCTGCTATACTATCCAAATCTATTCCGCCTGTTGATTCGGCTAGAAACAGAGTGATTTTCTTGACTAATCCTTTTTCTTTGTATTCAGTAGCTGCAACAGCTAATTTAGAAAGCAATTTCTCTCTCGTATCTTCATTGCTGATTGCTTTGGAGCCTGCCTGAATCATTAGCTCCCAAATTTGGTTGTGGTCACCATTTTTAATTGATTTCTCTAACCATTGCCCCAAAGTCGAACCCAAGTCCAACTGACCAATTTGCTTCGTAAAAACAGTCTTTAAATTCGACGCCAATTTGGGACTGTCCAAATCATCCGCCAACACCAAAACTATTTTTTGAATGACTTCAATAGACTTTTTTTGATTGTCCGGCTTTTTCAAAAACTGAATGATCTTTTCGACTAGATTAATTTCGCTTAACTTTCCCGAAATCACTTCTGGCGAAAGCCATTTATTAGTCACCAAATCGACGATTCCCTCCGTTAATTTTGCTCGGTTTTTGGCAATGATATTGGTATGTTTCCTCACAATCGGAATTGGAATCTCCCGAAACAAAGCACTGACCGCAAACCAATCTGCAAAGCCACCAATAGTTGCCGCCTCAAAACCTGCAATCACTAATTTCCAAGCTGGATTGCTTAGAATATCCGTACGAACTAAGAGCTCAAACAGCACTAAGCCTGAGAAAGCGATTAGAAGAGATAGGAAGCCTAGGTTGTTTTTCATGGTTGCTAAAATTTATACACTAAAAATACAAATTTTTATATTTTTAGCTTCAAATGGAATAAAATGATTTTATGAATACTAAAAAAAATAGAAAATTATTCCCCGCAAAAATAAGTGGAATAATACCTTTAATCTCCGCAAAGTTGTAAATCCAAAAACAAAACTGGATTCACTAATTAGCCCTGATTGCAGTGAAAATCCTTTTGGGGGCTTTTGTTTTGCCCCCAAAAGTTTGCAACGGAAAGCAGGAATACAAACCTCCTGAAAAAGCCAAGATTTTCACTCCTTAGAAGCTACATTTGAATTATTTCTACCTCTGCGTTGGGATTGAATAAATAGGTTTTGCCTGAACTGATTTCGATGCACTCGAAGCGTTTGGTGCGAACAGCCATTTTTTTAAATACTTTTCCGTTTTTGATGCGGAACACAGTCCCATACGGAATTTCGAAGACGTAATTTGCGTTGTCTTTTTGTGCATCAAATTGTTTGAGTGCCAAAGACAAGGTGGTGTCGGTATCACTGCTGGCAGAGGGATTTCTGAAGTGTCGAGCCAAAAGTGGCAATAATTGATTGGGGAAAATCTCTGGCCGAATATAGGGTACCATCAATTGCTGAAAGGTGTGCTTCCACTCGTTTCCATGTGGTTTGATGTTGCGTCCGTATTTCTCAAAGGCGACCAAGTGCGCGATCTCATGTATGAGCGTGACCAGAAAACGGTACTTATTCAAACTGCCGTTGACGGTGATTTCATGTTTGCCATTGAGGGCTTTGCGGTAATCGCCATGGCGCGTGGCGCGCTCGTTGACGATTTTTAAATGCACGCCATGTGTCACGATCAACTCAAAGGCTGGGCTGACCGCGAATTCTGGAATGTATTTGGCTAAGGTTCCTTCCAATTTAGTTATGAGTTACTTTTGAGTTATAAGTTATGAGGTATGAGTTATGAGTTGCGTTTAAGTATTGTATTAATATCGATGCCTTTTTTGCAATTTTGATCTATTTTAATTGCTATAATTACCTTTAGCAGCTCCTAATAACTCATAACTTTTTTTTTAAGGATTTGAAGAGGTAACCTGAATTACTCTACCGTTAAAAAACTTGTTTCCAGTAAGTGTAAAATCACAAATGTAATTTGCAATTTCATCTGCTGATACTGGCGCCTGATAACCTGGGAAAGCTTCTGCCAGCATTTCGGTTTGAACTGCGCCAAGTGCCAAAACATTGAAGGCTATTCCTTGCTCTTTGTACTCTTCTGCCAACAGTTCTGATAGTGTGATTACTGCGCCTTTACTTGAGCTATATGCTGCTAATCCTGGGAATTTTAAGGATCCTTGGATTCCGCCCATGGAACTTATCGTGACTACATGACTCCCTTTGGGCAAAAACGGAATACAAATACGAGTCAAATTGGCTACTCCAAAAACATTTACTTTGTATACGTACTCAAAATCGGCTTGGGTTAAGTCCCCAAACGGTTTGTTGACCAAACTACCTGCATTATGAACGACTGCATCTATTTTGTCCCAAGTAGTGCTTATAAAATTGGTGATTTTTTCTAAATCGTCTTCTGTGGATAAATCAACAGATAAACAACTAATATTTTTGTGTTCTAGCAACACGTGAGGTGTTTTTCTTGATAATGCTAGGACTTGATGTCCGGCATTTGCAAATTGCAATGCAAGCTCATACCCTATTCCGCGACTAGTTCCTGTGATAATAATATTCTTCATTTAACAAAAATACAAAAATGAATGTATCTGAAAATGATTTATCAGGCTTCTAGTTGATTTTTATTCGAAAAGTATTTTTGATACACTTTATAGCTTTGATAGACAGCCATAACCAAAAAGAAAATTGGCAAAACAATCGGAAGTAAATATTCGGTGACAAAAGCAATTTGCTTAGAAATTTTGTCTAAAAAATAAATTATAGACAGCATCCCTACATATACCCCAACCATTGTACCACCAACATAATAAAACTTTAAGGCCTTATCTGTCACAATGAATTTACCATTGATGAAATAAAGATTCCATGCCAACCAAAACGGAATTTGTAAAAAGTTCAAACAGTTTAAAAAAACACCAAACCAAAACATGGGCCAGTTTAAATATCCCTGCAAATACCCACCTCCCTCTTGCGTAGCCTCGCCTTGTTCATAAAAAACTACTGCAATGGCTAGAAAAAAGAAGATTCCGAAAATGTCAATCCACTTCATGAGCTTTTTATTTTGGACCAACTCATTGGCAAAAATCAAAGTGTAGTATGCCACGATGCATTCGATTGCTATAATACCCAAAATAAACCATGAAACCGCCTGCAACCCCAAAGTTGAATAGACTTCTAGTCCTACAACATTAAGGAAACCCAATGGCAATGAGCCTAAGAAGCTGACCGTAAAACCTATGGCAATATTTTTTAAAATTTTAATGGGCTAGAAATTTACAATTTTGGACGATTGCTCAAAATGCAATCGCATTTGCTGCATACCTTCTTTGTATGATAAATAAGCGATTCCTAATTTGTGGTTCTGCACACTGATTTGGTACAAGTATCCTAAATGTCTCGCTAACTCTTTCCAAGCAAAAAACAGCGAATGTTTTGGGTCGTATATATGTGTAGGCTCGCTACCCGCGCCATTGAGTTCTACGATCGAAAAATTTTTTCCTTGCTGCAAATCTTCTAAATTGTGGTACATGACATCCAAACGTCCAAAATAGAAACCAGGGATTTGTGTGCAAACTGTGTTTAAAACAGTCTCCAAGGCCGGACTTATCCATTCCTTTCCGTCTACAAATTTTGCTCCTCGGGCATGATTTCCATAAGGAACGAGATTTAGTTTTTGCCCGATAGGTAATATTTCGTTCAAAGCATCACCATATTCTTTTTGCAAAACGGTAAGTTGTAAAGCATATCTAGGATTCTGACTCAATAATGCTCTAGTGGTCGACTTGCCGTCACCGGTTACAACAAGAAATTCTTTGGAAACGATTCCGGTAATTTCCCCTGTTTTTTGATTGGGATAACGAATGTAAAAGATTCCGACTTCGTTTGCATACGGAATCGTATCTTGCAATAAGAAATCAAAATTAGCTTTACGAGCGTACGCTTCCAAATCTTTAATAGTATCGATTTTTTTGACTGCCGATCCGCGCAAACCAATATCTGGCTTAGCAATAAACGGAAACTGAATACCCGATTGCACCAATCTGTTTTCTATTTCGCTCCAAACTGTACCCTCTTTCACCAATTCGGTTTTAGGGTAGAACTGTGGCGGAATAATATCATAAATTTCTTTTTTGGATTCCATTACAAAACCACCATTCTTGATAGTAGGATTAGAGGCTGTAAAAAAGAAAAAGGATCTCGCTTTGATAATGTAATAGAGCCACAAAAATGAAATCGGAATGTATACCAATTGGTACGGCCAATATTCCCAATGGGTTATTTTATGTATAGAAAGCGACAAGCGATTATAGGTAGTCAATGTGGGGAAAATTTAAATAATACTAAAATCAGAATGAGCTTGCTCGTTCTTGATCAAATCATAATAACTAAGGTGTAGCGCACTTGCTTCTATCACCGTTTGGGTAATACTCAAGGTTTTCAAAGCACCATCCCGATCAATGACCAAACCATTTTCGAGATTATCGGGATCGGTATAGCGGTGAAATTGATATAAATCTTGAGCTGTTATTTTTTGGTTTTTAGCCAAAAACTCTTGAAACAACTGTGCTCGTTTTTGTCGCACTTCAGCAGGATATAAGGTTGAAGATGCCCAAATATGGCTTTTATTTGTATCCAATGCCGTTGTCTCCTTTTGTGTTCCATTCCAACGCAATTGGTATAATTTTTCGTTTTGAAAAAGTACCAAAGTAAAAGGTTCAATCGCCTCTAGATCTAGTGTTCCCCAATATTCAATTGGCGAATCACTGCCAATCATGTCCAAAACGATTAATCCTCTACTTTTGCGATAGGGAGGAGATATTACATGCTTTTCTTGTGCTCCATTTAGCAAAACTAACACAGTCCCTTTTTCGTCTACCACATACCAAGTACCGCCTGCTTTGGGATCTTTGGGGTATAAAACGGTTTTATTGTTCAAAAAATATTTAGCTGGATAAAGAGCACTCAACCGAATCACACTTTCATCACGATTGGAGGTAATAATGACTTTATCTCCTGTTTTTACAAAACTTACTGTGCACATTGTTGTCTGTATTCAATGGTAGATCGGGCAACTCCAAAGTTTTCGTTCAAAACTATCGTACAGTTTTGAATCACCCCTACTTTGATTAAGGCTTGATGGTGAATGCAGTGTTCTAAGTTGTATAGCAACTCACGATAATAATTGGTTTCTATTTGCAATTCATCACCATCGATTATTTGTTGCAAGAACATTTTTCGATCTGCTTTATCTATGTTCTCTTGCACGTTTATAATTTGAGAAATAGCAAATTCAGTATCCGTTTGAATTTGATGATTGCGCGCCCTTTTATCATAATTCACTACTTGTGATTCATAATTATTTTGTAAACACTGAAACATTTCGATAATGTGTCTCGTGTGTTCACCAATACTTGCATTACTCAAGGTAGCACAGGGACCTGAATATTCCTCGTTGCTCAATGCTGAAAGCAAGTCGATCAATTCATTCAAACTAGTATTTATGGACTGTTTAAGCATATTTGTAATCTGTTATTTTCTTTATCATAATGATATTGGTCTCGTTTACGGCTAACTGAGGAAAGCGCTACATAGCAGAACGATTATTTTATAAAATTAGTCTTTTTTACTGAGTAATTTTCTGCCAATAGGTATCGGCCTTCATTTTTAACTTCAACTCATTTTTGTTCCAATCTTTTAGGGTATTATTGAAAAAAGCATTGTAGAACAAATACAATTTTCCGTCTACGATTTTGAATGTTTTAGGGTCAATTGCAACTTTTTCGCCATTGAGTCCCATTGCGTAGGCACACCAACCACCATATTCTGGCTCATAGTGAGTGGGGTTTTTCAAGAACAAAGCTTTGTGCGCTACCGAAGCAAAGTGATACTCGACTCCCTTATAACTCGTACTAATTTCTTTTTTACCCTTCACTCCTTTCGAATCTGTAAAATAAGCTACAGGATCGTATCCTTGAATAGCAACTGACTGCTCCAAATTAAACTGTTCTTTTCGTTGGCTTTCTTTTTGAGCGAAAGTCAAAGTAGAAAAGAAAAACATGATCAATACTACAATTTGCTTTTTCATCATTATATTTTTTATATCCAAAATCATACCTTCTTTATATGTACGTAAAAGGATGGCATATAGATTTTTTCTTATTCGAATAAAATAAAATTGTTCCCTTTCGAAAATGAACCAAAGCAGTAAGCCTTCCTAAACTAATAGACTTCAAATTGACAAAATACTGACATATTATTTAAAAATAAAACAAAAAAGCCAACTTCATTGTTTTTGAAGTTGGCTTTTATTACAGTACTAGTCGTATGTTTAAGAAACTAAAGTTCTGGAAATTACAATTTTTTGAATCTCAGATGTACCCTCATATATCTGTGTGATCTTGGCGTCACGCATCATGCGTTCCACATGATACTCAGATACGTATCCATTACCTCCGTGAATTTGAACCGCTTCGATGGTTACATCCATTGCTGTTTGCGAAGCATACAATTTGGCCATCGCCCCAGATTGGGTAATATCTTGACCTGCATCTTTTTCGGTAGCGGCTTTGTAACACAACATTTTGGCAGCCATAATTTGGGTTGCCATATCTGCCAGTTTAAAGGCAATTGCTTGGTGTTTAAAAATTTCTTTACCAAAGGCTTTACGCTGTTGCGAATAGGCCAAAGCCAAATCATAGGCTCCAGTTGCTATACCAAGTGCTTGCGCAGATATTCCGATTCGACCACCATTAAGTACTTGCATCGCAAATTGAAAACCAAAACCATCAGCTCCGATTCTATTTTCCTTAGGCACCTTTACATCATTAAACATAAGTGAATGCGTATCAGATCCCCTGATTCCCATTTTCTTTTCTTTGGGACCAATATCAAAACCAGCCCACCCTTTTTCGACAATAAAAGCATTAATTCCTTTATGTCCTTTTTCAATATCTGTTTGTGCTATCACCAAATAAGTTGAGGCAGATGATCCGTTTGTAATCCAGTTTTTGGTTCCGTTCAACAAATAATAATCTCCTTTGTCAATGGCTGTCGTTTTTTGTGAGGTTGCATCTGAACCTGCTTCTGGTTCTGATAAACAAAACGCTCCTAAAACTTCTCCTTTGGCAAGTGGTACCAAATATTTTTGTTTTTGTTCTTCGTTACAATATTTTTCCATTCCGGCGCAAACCAATGAATTGTTGACAGACATGATTACCGCAGCCGAAGCATCTACTTTTGCCAATTCGACCAATGCCAAGACATAGGACAAATTGTCCAATCCTGCACCTCCGTATTCTGGAGAAACAACCATCCCCAAAAAGCCTAATTCAGCCAATTTCTTGACTTGTTCTGTAGGGAATTTTGAATGTTCATCCCTTTCAATAACGCCAGGCAACAACTCGGTTTGAGCAAAATCTCTTGCTGCTTGCTGAATCATTAACTGCTCTTCTGATAAATTAAAATCCATATATTGTAAAAATTAGTGTATGAAAATATACTTTCGAAATAAAATTAACATTTCTTAATTAGAATCCTTAATTTTACATGATAGAAAATTAACCTATTTAAATGACTTAAACAACTATGCGTGCATATAATTTTTTTAATTTTCGAAAAATAGTTTTACAATGACACATAAACAGAAATATCACGTACTCGGAATCATGTCGGGTACCTCTTTGGATGGCGTAGATTTAGCCGAAATAGCGTTCTCGATCGATAATGGACAGTGGGATTTTGAAATACTTCAAAGCGAAACAGTAGGATATAATGGCGCATGGCTTTCGATCTTAAAAAATGCAGTTACTTTTTCACATCCTCAATTAAAAGAACTCAACCGTGATTACACACAACTCTTGTCGGGTATCATTAATGACTTTATAACAAAATACAAGATTGAAAACTTAGATGCCGTATGCTCTCACGGGCACACGATTTTGCACCAACCACAAGATGGCTATACACTGCAAATAGGTAACCTACCCGAAATTGCAACACTTTTAAACCAAACCGTAGTTTGCGATTTTAGAGTTCAAGATGTAGCTTTTGGTGGTCAAGGCGCCCCTCTAGTTCCAATTGGTGATAAAATTTTATTTTCGAAATATGATTATTGCATGAACCTTGGAGGTTTCTCAAATATATCTTTCGAAGAAGATGGCAAACGAGTGGCATTCGATATTTCTCCAACGAACACCATCCTTAATTATTATGCTAACCAATTACAACTGGATTATGATGATAAAGGAAGCATTGCCCGAACAGGTGAAATTGACCAGACTTTACTCGAAGAATTAAATGCTTTGGATTTTTACCAAAAAACCTATCCAAAATCACTGGGTTTCGAATTTGTAAAAGAAATTGTTTTACCTATTATGGAATCTTACGCTATTTTGCCAAAAAACAAATTAGCCACTTTTGTAGAGCATATTGCTGTTCAAACTGCTGTTGCCTTACCTAAAAGATCTGGAACACTATTGGTCACTGGCGGTGGTGCTTATAATGATTTTTTAATCGAAAGAATTAAAGCATACCTACCAAATATGGAAATAGTTATCCCAGAGAATAAAATATTAGAATATAAGGAAGCGGTGATATTTGGATTGTTGGGCGTTTTAAAGCTTCGCAACGAAATTAATGTTTTGAGCAGTGTCACAGGAGCATCCAAAGACCATAGTTCTGGAGTGATTTTTTAGCATAAAAAAACCCCCAGATAATACCACATACCTGGAGGTTTAGAAACAAATAAAAAAACTATTAATTCACTAAAATCTTTCTTACTTCTTTGTTTTTTCCGTTTTGAACGGTTACAAAATAGAAACCATTTTGAACAGTTGAAAGTTCAATACGTTCAGAAAACGAAGCAGTATTATTTTTGAAACGTTGGCTATAGACTTGTTTACCCAAAACATCTGATACTGTAATCAAAGTATCGTCACTGTTTTTTGAACCAAAATTCACTGTAAAAGTTCCATGATTGGTGTTTGGGTACAAAGCAAATTGGTCTAATGCGTTCGCAACCGTTGATAATGTATTTGTAATCTCAAATGATTTTGCATTGACAGCATAGTAAATATTTGCTGTAGGCTTAACCATAATGCGACAGTTAGTAGCATTTACATTTGGTAAAGTAACTACTGCCGTTCCTGAATTTGCTACAGACGAAGCCAAAGTTGTTGTAAAAGTAGTTCCTCCATCAATAGACATCATGATAGAAACCATTGATGAACCATCCAAACTCGCTGTATTATTAACATCCCATGAAATAGTTTGTGAAGAACCTCCTGAGAAAGTTTGTCCATCAACGTTTTGAGAAGTAACCACAAACGGTCCAGCAGATGTAACTACAGAAACCTTCATAGCTGCTGTCTTTGTTTGCCCTTCACCTGGATGATTATCTCTTGCAGTAAAAGTAAAGTTCAAGTCTCTTGCAACATTCGAAACCGATTCAAATTCAACATCTTTCGCATCATTAATCATCCTACCCAATTTACCCGCTAATACACTAGTTAATTTTGGCATGTAACGCACAGGTGACAAAGATGGCTCTTGAATTCTAAAAGTTGGCCCTTCTACTTTCGTATCATAGGTCATACTGTTTGCTTGTTTAGTATCATCGGTACTTACATCATTTTGCTCCCAGCTATAAGTCAACACATCTGATGCGTCCGCATCTGTACCCGTTCCTGTCAAAATAAAAGCAGTCCCTTTTGGAATTGCATAATCTCCACCAGCATTCACAACAGGTGCTACATTAGTTGTAGACATAGAAATTGGACATGTTTTTGTAGCCAAATTTTCTTGTACCTGTTTGATACTTACATAAGCAAAGTTACGCATGTTGTGCGGTTGCACATCCCAATCTGTAACTCCTGCATACCCCATTGTAGTACAACCACTACCTGGTTCTATTTGCGCTACAGACTCTTCAAAATTATAACTAAAAGTATGGTTGGCACCCAATTGATGTCCAAACTCATGTGCTGCAAAATCAAAATCAAAAACATCACCTTCTGGCGCAGCTGTATCCGATTCTGGCGAAGTATATCCTCCTCCTTTGTTAATATCTGTCAAGTTCGTCACATCATCATCAACACAAATACAACCAATACAACCTGCATTTCCTCCACCACCAGTTTTGCAGTATAAATGACCTATATCATAAGCTGCATTACCAATAGTTGACGAAAGCGTATTTTGAACTTCTTTGTTCCAAAGATCATTTTGTGTTCCATCAACTGCATCAGAATAAGGATCTGTAGTTGCATCTAAATAAATCAATTGCTCATTGTTGGCGATCAAATTCATGTGAACAGCAAAATCTTTTTCGAAAATTCCATTGATTCTTGTAATCGAAGCATTCATTCCAGCCAAAGCACCTTCAACAGTTCCTCCAAAATGCTGTGCATATTCTCCGTTACATGACAAAGCCAATCGTAATGTTTTGTATGATTGTGCGCTAGACGTTGTTCTATTTGTACTTTTTTTAGAACTTGAACTTACTTTTGCTTCTGGCGTTGTACATTTAAAACCTGCTTTACCAGAAATACTTTTATTCGAATCGAAAACAACATAAGCTGCAGCCGATTTATCATACCCTTCAATAAACTCAGTTGCATTCTCACCTCTAAAAACTACAGATTGAAAACCCAATGGAGACAAACTAAAATGTATCGTAGCTGTTTTATCTGAAATTCCTTGACCTACATAGGCACGAATACTTGGGAATTTAGCTTGCAATTCTGGATCAAAATTAGAACTTTCGATCACTTTATAACTTTCCATTGTTCCTTTAGCATTTGGAACTGTAATCTCCATAGCAGCAGGTTTTACTGTTTTACCAGTTACGGCAGCAAGTTTTTGTTGTAAAACAGCAGCATTTAACTGAAAATATTTTTCTCCCTCTTTTTTCTCACTAGCATTTTTACGAGCCAATTTAGAAACTTTTGAGGTTTGCACTTCCGTCCAATAAGAAACGGTTTGAGATTGTAATTGCATAATGAACGACAACACAAAGACCACACTAAGTAATGTTTTTTTCATTTTTTTAATTGTTTTAAAGGTTTTAAAATTTATTTACACAAATGTACACTTTCATCAGTTTTAGACTATTTTTGCATGGTGACAAAAAGGGTGACAATACCAAAAAAATAACACAACTAACTAACAAACAATTGATTAAATATTTCTACCTTCTTTTTTTAGTTTTATTCATTTCAAGTGCAAATGCGCAACCTTTTTTCAAAAGAGAAATGATGAAAGAGGATCCCATCCCAAAAAAATCGGCTCTTAGTGCGAGTCAAAAAATAAAAATTCATGAAGCCTATCTCAAAAATGCTATAGCCTCAAAAAACGAATTACACCAATTATATGGTTACTTTTTTTTGTTTGCAGACCACTACAACAGCAGTGAATATCTTGCCACCAATGATTATTTACTAAAAGCAGAAGTTTTAATTTCGAAATACAATCGCCCTGACTGGCAAGCCGCCTATCATATTCGAAAAGCATTGGTATTCGATATAAAAAGCAACTCAAAAGCGGCACTCAAAGAATACTTATTGGCTTACGACAAAGCAACAATTGCCAAGGACAGCTTGTATATGGCAGAAATTCTAGAGCAAATAAGTGCTACCTACGGCGAAGTAGATAATTATCCTGAAGCAGAAAAATACTTTGCCCGAGCAGAAAAGATGATGCCTAAATTTGCCGATAAAGAGCAAATTGCACAAGCATACAATAATTACAGCAACCTAAAATGCTATCAAAATGACCAAAAAGCTGGTTTAAAATATATCGAAATTGCAATTTCTATAATCAGAGAGTTGAAAGATCCATACATTGAAAGTATGTACCAGAATAACAAAGCGATTATTTGGACCGAAATGGAACAATATGACAAAGCAGAAATCTTGTTCAAAAAGCTCGAAATTCAAAACAAAAATAATAATTGGAAAGACAGGCAAGTTCAAAACTTTCTCACACAAGCGGTCCTGTATGAGTCTTGGGGCAAATACCAAAAAGCTATTGAATATTACATTAAACACTATGAATTAAAAGACGAAATAGAGGGAAATGAAGTCAACGAAAAGATGTCTGACCTAGAAAAACAATTCTTAAACGAAAAAAAAGAAAACATCATTAAGGACAGCCAAATTAAGCTACATGAGTCTGAACGTCGCATTATCCTATTATTATTGGCGCTATCCATTTCGTTCATCGCTATTGCCACTATCACCTTATTATTAAAAAAGCAAAAAAAAGAAACGCAGTACCAACTGGAAACAAAAATTGCCGCCCTTAATGAAGTCACCGCTTTATTGATCGAAAAAAACAGAACGGCACTACAACAAAAATCAGAAGACAAATTGGACTCCACAGAAGAGCAATCATCAGAAACTTTTTTGAATAAAAAAATCCTAACCGATTCCGATTGGTCCACGTTTAAAACGTATTTCGAAAATGCTTATCCTAATTACATCAAAAAAGTACGCGACCAATACCCTAAAATTACAGCTGGTGAAGAGCGACTTTTTTTATGCCTTAAACTAAATTTAAAAAATAAAGAAATCGCCACAATCCTTGGAATATCAAACGATAGTGTTAAAAAAAGTAGAAACAGACTCCGTAAAAAAATGGGTCTAGATCTAGATGCTAACTTAAACGAATACATTCTAAATTTTTGACCATCACTTACAATTTTTATAATATCTTAGCGTTTCAATAAAAAAAGAAAAATCAATATGAGTTTATTGTTACAAGCAGACACTTTATCTGTTGCAAATGAAAATTTAGCCGAAGCGGTTCCAGTAGAAAAAACACTGTCTATCATAGAGTTACTAACAAGCGGAGGACTTGCAGGACAAATCATCATGACTGCCTTATTCTTAATGCTATTTGTTGCACTATATCTCTACTTTGAGAGGTTAATGGCAATTAACGAAGCTTCTAAAATGGATAATGGTTTCATGAGTCAAATTAGAGACAATATTCGTAACGGACGGATAGATAACGCAAAAATGACTTGTGCACACTCGAAATCACCCGTGGCTCGATTGATCGAAAAAGGAATTTCGAGAATTGGAAAACCTTTAGACGATATCAATACTGCAATTGAAAACGCAGGAAAATTGGAGATTTACAAACTTGAAAAAAATGTTAGTATGCTAGCCACTATATCAGGAGCAGGACCAATGACTGGTTTCCTTGGTACCGTAGTGGGTATGATTCAAGCGTTTCACAAAATGGCAACTGCCGGAGGACAAATTGAAGTTGGAGCACTTTCAGAAGGAATTTATACGGCAATGACAACAACAGTAGTGGGACTTGTAGTAGGACTTATTGCCTTCATTGGATACAATCACCTTATTGTAAAAACAGACAAAATTGTACACCAAATGGAAGCAAATGCTGTAGACTTCTTGGACTTATTAAATGACCCCGCATAATTATGAACATTAGAGGAAGAAACAAAGTAAGCGCCGAATTCAACATGTCATCCATGACTGATATTGTTTTCTTGTTGTTGATATTTTTCATGCTTACATCCACCATGGTAACCACCAACGCACTAGATTTGGTCTTGCCAAAAGCAAAAGGAAAAACCGATAGCAACAAAAATATTGCAGTAAGCATCAACAAAAAATTAGAATTTTTTATTGACAAAGAACCCGTTCCAGAAGCAGAACTAGAAACCCGTTTATTAGGAATCTTGGGTGCTGATAAAGAAAAAGCAATTATACTTCGTGCCGAAGAAGGTGTGCCAATAGAAAAAGCAGTAAATGTTTTGGACATTGCAAACAGAAATCAAATAAAAGTCGTTTTGGCCGTACGTCCTAAATAAGGCTACGCGTTATTGACACAGATTTATACTAAATGAAATATCTAGAAACAGAAGAAGAAAAAAAATCATTTGCAATCACCGCGATTATTTTTGCGATATTGCTAGTGCTATTCTTCTATTTAGGACTAACCTCACTCGATCCTCCACCAGAAAACGGAATCGCAATTAATTTTGGGACGACAGAATTTGGTAACGGAAAAGTGCAACCTACAGAAGCTATTCAATCGGCGCCACAGCCAACTGCAGCGCAACCTGCCGCATCAAAGGTAGAAGAAGTACTTTCTCAAGACGTAGAAGATGCACCGGTAATGAAAACGGCAAAAAAAGCGCAGCCGACCAAACAAACAGCTGAAGCAGAAGTAAAACCCAAAGCAAAAGAAAGTCCAAAACCTTCCAAAAGTACGACTGATGCCCTTTCGAGCTTAATCAACGGTCCAAAATCAGATGGAAAAGCCAAAGGAGGCGAAGGAAATGACAATAAAGCAGGTGACAAAGGAAGCATTAATGGCGATCCCTACGCTAACTCATACTACGGTTCGGGATCTGGATCGGGTAACGGAAGCGGATGGGGACTTAATGGTCGAAGCATCAGTTCAAGAGGATCAGTGGTACAAAAATGCAACGAATCTGGAACCGTAGTCGTACAGATTACGGTAAATAGAAGTGGAAACGTTATCGCCGCCAAATACACAAAAGGAACCACAAACACTAACCCCTGCCTTATTGAGCCTGCACTAGCAACAGCTCGCAAATACAGATGGCAACCAGACAGTAACGCACCCGAAACGCAAGTTGGTTTCATTACTGTCAATTTCAAACTAGGAGAATAATTTCAAAAATAATTAGGGCGTGCCACCAATACAAAAGGCCAATTTAGCAACCGCTTAGCCTTTTGTATTGCTGTCGAGCTATCCATTACAAGTCCTCAACAAGTTCCGCTACCGCTGCACTTGTCTGCGGGCTTTTCATTTCTATCTCTCACGCAAACCTCTGGAGTGATACGAATTCTTTCTTATTCAACAAATACCACTCACAACAATTTGTCACTTTAAAATCATCTCAGCAAAATTGCTCGACAAACGGGAGATACTTTCATAGCGACACAGTAAATCGAGAAAATTACCCGAATCCTAAAAATAAAAAATGCTAAACAAAACTTATTCACGTTTAGTATCACAAACTGAATCGTCATGCTACTTTGCGTAAAGGATTAACTCAGTTTACATTTATTTTTCATAGGAATTCAGTGAACTTCATTTACAGTGAAGCTTTTTTTTTTCGGTTTTTCTCCAAATAAAAAAAGCAGGAACGAAAACCCTAACGTACTTTCCTCAATGTAGCACGCCCAAAAATTTCGCATCTATTTCCTGAAATTGAATTTGAGCACCACCAAAAGAAATCGTACTTTTGAATTCAAAATTACAATCAATGAATTACCAAGAAACAACCCAGTGGATGTTTAATCAGTTACCCATGTATCAAACACAGGGAGCAACTGCTTACAAAGAAGACTTGCAAAACACATTGGAACTCATTGCGCACCTAGGCAACCCACATAATACCCTTAAGTGCATACATGTAGCGGGCACAAATGGCAAAGGATCGACATCACACATGCTAGCATCTATCTTGCAAGAGGCTGGATACAAAATCGGACTCTACACTTCCCCGCACCTTAGAGATTACCGCGAACGCATCAAAATAAACGGGCAAGAAATTAGCGAAGATTTTGTTTGCAGTTTTATATCGAAAAACAAACCTTTTTTAGAAAGCCACGACATTAGTTTTTTCGAAATGAGTGTTGGACTAGCATTTGAATATTTTGCAGCCGAAAAGGTAGATTTTGCCATCATCGAGGTCGGCATGGGCGGTAGATTGGATGCTACCAATATAATCACACCATTAGTATCTGTAATCACCAATATCGGTTTAGATCACACGCAATTTTTAGGCAACACCCTTGAACTCGTTGCTGCTGAAAAAGCCGGAATAATAAAACCAACTATTCCTGTAATCATCGGGGAGTATACTTCTGAAACTAAGCCTGTTTTTATTCAAAAAGCATCGGACTGCAACGCACCAATTTACTTTGCATCTGAAGAGGTAGCTGATGTATATCCTTCAGACTTATTAGGAGATTACCAGCTCCACAATAAGAAAACCGTTTTAAAAACAATTGCCGTTTTAAACGATTTAGGAATTCTAAAAATCAAGGAAGAAAACTGTATCTCCGGTTTGGCTAATACTGTAAAAAACACTGGACTATTAGGACGATGGCAACAGCTGGAAGCAAATCCAAAAACGATTTGCGACACTGCACACAATAAAGAAGGTCTATCAATTGTTTTCAACCAAATTAAAAAAGAAAAATTCAATACCCTACACATAGTTTTTGGAGTAGTCAATGACAAAAACCTAGAAGCAATTCTACCTCTACTACCGAAAAATGCTATTTATTACTTTTCAAAACCAGATAATCCAAGAGGACTTCCAGTGGATCTACTTCACCAAAAAGCAACAGAATTTGGTTTAAACGGAAACGCATACACTTCTATACCAAAAGCTTACGAAGCCGCTAAGTTAGCTGCAAACCTTCAGGACTTCATTTATATTGGAGGCAGTACATTTGTCGTAGCAGAAATAATTTAATTTTTTTTCATTTTATAGTTGCGCATTCAAAAAAGAGTCTTATATTTGCACTCGCAATCACAAAATGATAGCAGCCTAATAAAATAGGGCGATTAGCTCAGCTGGTTCAGAGCACCTCGTTTACACCGAGGGGGTCGGGGGTTCGAACCCCTCATCGCCCACAAAACTTCAACAGAAATGTTGGAGTTTTTTTTTGCTCAAAATTCAGAAAAGCCAATCCAACAGTTCATAAAAAAAGCCGCATCAAACTATTGATACGGCTTCTTTCTTTTTATAGACAATAGCATTACAACAACTCAAGCGTGCGCTCCAATGCCATTCCTCTAGACCCCTTGATCAAAAACAGCTCTCCTTCTAGCGCAACAGCTTTACAATAAGCAGCAAAATCATCATAGCTTTTAAAGAACTTAAAATTAGCCTGCTCTTTTTGATGTTTAAAAAAAGCTTCGCCAACAAAAAAGCAAAAAACTTCCTCTTTGATCACCTCAGAATCTACAATTGCCCTATGCTCATACAAACTCTCTTCCCCTAGTTCAAACATGTCACCCAAAACCATAACCTTACGCGAACCTTCCAACTGCATAAAATTCTCAATAGCAACAGCCATACTACTCGGGTTAGCGTTGTAAGCGTCAAGGATTATCTGCTTATCATCTTTAGTAATCATTTGCGACCTGTTGTTCTCCGGTACATACCCTTCCAATCCTGCCTTAATAGCAGTATCTTCAACCTTAAAATAAGTTCCGATAGTTATTGCCGCATTTAGATTATTAGCATTATAAAGGCCTATTAAATTACTTTTAACATCCAAACCATTATAACTCACCCTAACAAAAGGATCTGCCTTTTCAGTATGGATTACAACATTTGCTTTTCCTTTTTCAGGACCAAATGAAAAACGTTCAATATTTTTCGTTTTTTCAACCTGAATAGCATCTTCTAGATTTACAAAAGCCAGTCCTTTGCTATTCTCCAAATACTGATACATTTCACTTTTTCCTTTAATCACTCCTTCTACACCTCCAAAACCTTCAAGGTGTGCTTTACCAAAATTGGTGATATATCCAAAGTTCGGCGTAGCTAGCTCACATAAAAAAGCAATTTCTTTTTGATGATTTGCTCCCATTTCTACTATACCTATTTCCGTTTCTTTAGTAAACGAAAGCAAAGTTAACGGAACACCAATATGATTATTTAAGTTACCCACCGTTGCCTTCGTATTGTACTTTTGAGCCAAAACTACATGAATCAATTCCTTAGTCGTTGTCTTACCATTACTGCCCGTAAGAGCCACAATAGGCAAATTCAAAAACTTCCTATGAAATTGCGCCAACTGCTGCAGCGTAGTCAAACTATCTTGAACCACAATAGTCCTCTCATCAATATAAAAATCTTGATTATCAATTACAACATAAGCAGCCCCTTTTGCAAGCGCTTCTTTAGCAAAAGTATTCGCATCAAAGCGATCTCCTTTTATTGCAACAAACATAGAGTTAGACTCTATTTTACGCGTATCTATAGACACCGAGTTGCATTTTAAAAATAAATTGTGAATAGCACTAATATCCATTTCAAATGAGTGTTAAAAAGAAAAAGCCCTAATGAAAGGGCTTTTACTGTGTATATATTATAATTTAATTTCTCGCTGATTTCTTTTTGTCTGATTTTGGACCAACTCTAGACATTGCACATCTAAATCCGATAAAATCTGTTGCCATATCTTGCGGAAAGTATCTTCTTTGTGCAGGATCCAACCAGTATGCTCTATCTCTCCATGAACCACCTTTGTAAACTCTAACTTCGTCGTTTACCAACGTTGTTCTCTTACTAGACTTATCATACTTTCTTTGCATCTTTCCTAAACTATCTGTTGTAACATTGTGCTTAGGTGAGTTGTACATTTTTTTTCCGTCTTTGGTTTCAGCTGATTCAGAAGCTCCAAAGTTGTAATAAATACTTGATTGCTTATCACCATCACGATAGTTGATGTTATTACTTTTATCGAAATTTTGTCTCAAATAAGTCTCTTGTTCATCAACTGGAACTTGAGCAATTTGTCCTGGGAAATTTCTTGAAATAATTTTACCATTACTTAATGTGTCGTATTTGATGGTTTCTTTAGTTACAATAGCAACTTTACCGTCTTCACCAATTTTATTCTTGGTATACATATTCCCTCTAAAATAGTTGAAGTCATTTGCTTCATTATCTACAATAGGTCTATAGACATCGGCAACCCATTCTGCAACGTTACCTGCCATGTCATACAATCCAAAATCATTAGCTGGATATTGTTTAACAGCATTAGTGATATCTGCACCATCATCTGACCAACCTGCAATTCCACCGTAATCTCCATTACCTTGTTTGAAGTTGGCTAATTGATCTCCTTTTGTTTGTCTTTTGCCCGAACGTGTATAACTTCCAGACCAAGGATATTTCTTTTGACCTTTATATATATTGTATTCTCTTTGTCCAACATCGGCTGCTGCTGCATATTCCCATTCTGCCTCAGTAGGCAAACGATATTCTGGCAAAATAATACCTGAACTACGTTGCGCATATACGTTTGTAGCAGTTGTAGGTGTCTTAGATTTCGAAGAAACTTTTCTACCTTTATCTTTCTTTAATGCAATTTCTTCATTTTTACCTCCATAAGTAGAACTTGGTGAATTGATGTACGTTTCAGTACTAAACAAGCTCTCTCCATCAACTTCATCTGTTTTGGCGTTCTTTTTCAAGTAACCATTTTTTTCCAAAATTGCTTCGTTGACACGATCAGTTCTCCATTTACTAAACTCAACAGCTTGAATCCAATTCACACCAACTACAGGGTAGTTAGCATAAGCAGGGTGTCTCAAATAGTTGTTAGTCATTGTTTCATTATATCCTAATCTATTTCTCCAAACCAATGTATCTGGTGAAACACCTGTATATATGTGCTTGTAACTCTCTTCTGTAGGAGGAAAAACCTTCTTAACCCAATCCAAATACTCTAAGTACATGAAATTGGTAACCTCTGTCTCATCCATATAAAAGGACTGAACGTGTTGTTGTGTAGGTGTATTATTCCAGTCGTGCATAACGTCATCCTGAACTTTACCCATTGTAAAAGTTCCACCTTCAACAAAAACCAATCCTGGACCGGCTGTTTGCACTTTACTACTTCCTGCTTTTTTGCCACTCACATTCCATCCCGTAGCTCTTGAAGCACCGCTAGAACTAGATTTTTTACTACAGCTAGAGAAACCAACTACCACTAGTGATAATGACAAAACAAAATGTAATACGTTATTTTTTACTACTTTCATACTCTTTTTTAAGGTAATAATTTAAAGTGTGCAATATAATAATTAACCATTAACCCACAACACCATTGAAAAAAAAATTTAAAACTCAGAATTCCAATTTAATCTACGAATCTAACGCAAAAATATACTATTTATTATTTATTTTCACATTAATTGATTTATTTTTACCCATTATTATTACTAAAATAATCTAAATTTAGTGTTAAATGAAAAAATTACTTTTTTTATTCCTTCTTTTCACTGCATTTGTTTCTCATTCTCAAACCACGGGCACGATTGCCATTCAATGGATTGACAAAACAGAAATGAATTATGGAGAGGTGAAACTAAATATTCCGCAGTTTACGGGAGAGAACTTTAGATTCAACTACACTGACAGAACGCTTGGTTATACATTTGCTCTGCCTGAAAACTATATTTATGACGAAAATAGTATTCAACTTACGAATATTATTTACCAAAATATATCGCAAGAAGATTTGGGTCAATTAGACCTTAAAAATGTTTCAAATAAACCAAACCCTACCCTACAAACTACATATTCCAGAGACATTACCCAATCTTTTATTAGCTTTTCACCTTTAATAAATGATGGAACTGGCTACAGAAAAATAATTTCTCTTACCTATTCCCTTTCGATACAAAATAACAATACTAATACGAGTAAACTTACTAGTCGTTCAGCGGCAACAAATGCCATCACAAACAGCGTTCTAGCTACAGGTGATTGGTATCGCTTTTACATCGAAAAATCAGGAGTATACAAAATAGATAAAATTTTCTTACAGCAATTAGGTATTTCTACCAATAATTTAGATCCGAAAAAAATAAAAATATTTGGAAACGGAGGGCGAATGCTACCTTTATCTAACCAAACATTTTATCCAAATGACCTTACCGAAAATGCTATTCAAGTTTCTGGTGAAGCGGATGGTAAATTTGACAATAATGATTTCATCTTATTTTTCGGAGAAGGAACAGACACTTGGAATGACGAGAGTCAAACATTTATAAATATTTTCGAAAATAAATCGTTCTACTATATTAATGTACAAGGAACCGACGGAAAACGTATCCCTGAAAACATCCAACCCACCGGATCATCAACAGTAGCAATCACGAGTTTTGATGATATACAGTTTCATGAAGTTGACCTCGTTAATATCGCCAATGTTGGTCGTCAATGGTTTGGAGAATCATTCGAAATAAAAAATGTTCAAGAATTTGAATTTAGTTTTCCTAACATAGACACGTCTAGCCCTGCGATAGTTAAAACTTCAGTTTCTGCAGCCGCCTATACATCGACATCCTTTACTGTCCAAACCAATGAAGTTCCTGCGGGTACAATTAATCTCACCCCTCTTTCTCTTAGCAATTCAGATTTAAAATATACATTCAGCACCAACTCCTATTCTGTTTCCGGAGCTGAAACGATTAAAATTAAGCTGACTTTTAACAACAATAGCGTAGCGGGATCAAAAGGCTATCTGGATTACATTCAAGTTGCAGCAAAGAGAAACCTAAAAGGAACCGACAAACAGTTCAAATTTCAATATAACGCAGCTGCTTCAACCTTGGGAGTTGGATCATATACGATATCCAACGCAAAAAACATTGCTCAAGTTTGGGATATTACAGACTTGTATAACGTGACGGCATTTACCAACAGCAATCTAGATAATTTCACCTTCAAAGCTTCTTTGGGTGAAGTTCGAAAATACACAACAGTCAATCCTAATGATTACTTCACACCCCTAAAAGATAACAGCACAAAAGTGAGTAATCAAAATATAAAAGGAACCATTTTAAAGTCTGACCAAGGTGCATTTCAAGACATTGACTACCTTATTATCACAACCGCTTCTCTAGTAAATCAAGCCGAAAAATTAGCTGCGTTTCATCGTCTAAATTCAAAACTTACGACTAAAGTTCTTTCGCTAGAAAGTATCTACAATGAATTTTCATCAGGGAAACAAGATATTGCAGGTATTCGCAACTGCATCAAATACATATACCAAAATGCATCATCAACAGATAAAAAATTAAAATACATCAACTTATTTGGTGATGCCTCTTACGACTATAAAACAAAATCAACATTAAACAGCAATGTAGTTCCGATTTATCATGCTTTAAGAGGAAACACGGTTGGAGAATCATCTTTTGCATCAGATGACTTTTACGGTTTAATGGATAGTAACGAAGGAAATATTACTAACTTTTTTGGAGGTATCGACATAACTGTGGGGCGCATGCTTATTGCGGACGCCCAACAAGCAGACGAAATGGTCAATAAAGTTGTAGAATATTACAATGCCCAATCTTACGGAAGTTGGCGCAACAACTTTATTATGATTGCTGATGATTCTGATCGTGCTTCTGACGCTACCTTACAAACCAGACAAAATACATTAGCCGATCTTGTAAGTACCAAGAAACCTTTTCTGAATGCAGACAAAATCTTACTTGATTCCTATTCACAAGAAACTTCTGCAGGAGGAAATCGATATCCAAAAGCACGTACCGACTTGTTCAATGCTTTCGAAAAAGGGTCGCTTATAGTTAATTATTTAGGCCACGGAGGTGAAGACGGCTTATCATCAGAGCGAATTTGGGAAAAATCGGATGGACAAAATTTGAGCAATCAATATAAGTATCCATTATTTGTAACCATAACATGCGACTTCTCTCGTTTTGACAATCCAAACAAACCTACAGCTGGTGAGTTTGTTTATTGGAATCCGAAAGGTGGAGCAATTGCCATGCTAACTACCATTCGATCAATCGCACAAACAACTGCAGAGAACTTTAATGACACACTCTTTAAGTTTCTTTTGGCCTATGATTCAAACCAATACCCAACCATAGCCGAGGCGTTGCGATTGGCAAAAAACAGCACCCCTAGCTCTTCCTCAAACGTTGTCTTTTACATAGGTGACCCTGCTCTAATGCTTGCCATACCAAAACCAACCATTCAACTTACAAAAGTAAACGATGTACCAGTTAGTCAACCCATTGACGATTTTAAATCATTATCAAAAATAAAACTCACAGGTGAGGTGGTTGACGAAAGCAACAACCTTATATCAGACTATAACGGAGAAGTATTTACCCAAATTTTTGATAAAACAATTATTCGAAAAACACTCAACAATGACGGAAACAGCCCCATTATTGACTTTAATATGCTGGGAGAGTCCATTTTTAGAGGAAATGCTACAGTTACCAATGGACAATTTGAATTCAGTTTTATTGTACCAAGAGACATTCGTATTCCGCTGGATAATGGGAAAATTAGTTTTTACACTACAAAAGACAAGGCTCTGGAGGACAAATCAGGGCAAAATACGAAAATAAAAATTGGTGGAGTGAATGAAAATGCACCCGAAGACAATATTAACCCAATTGTTAAGTTATATATGAACGATGAAACGTTTGTATCTGGCGGTATCACCAACTCGTCTCCTTTTATAGTAGCAATACTTGAAGACGAAAACGGTATCAACACCGCTAGCGGAATTGGTCATGATATTACTGCCGTCCTAGATGTAGACGAAAGCAATCCATTTATCTTGAACGATTACTATCAAACCAATTTAGATGATTACACCAAGGGATCCGTTCGTTACCCATTGCGTAACATTGCCCCTGGATTACACACTCTTACGTTCAAGGCTTGGGATGTGTACAACAATCCAACTAGTATAGAAATTCAGTTTCTTGTGGTTGGAGATGAAAGCATAACGCTTACAAACGTTCTTAACTACCCGAATCCTTTTGTGAATTATACCGAATTTTGGTTTACACACAACCGACCATTTGAACCACTAGAAGTACAAGTACAAGTCTATACCGTTACCGGAAAAGTAGTTTGGACCAAAAATCAACTGATCACAACTGATGGTTTTTTATCGAAAGAAATAACTTGGGATGGAAAGGACGATTTTGGGAATCGAATAGGAAAAGGAGTTTATGTTTATAAATTAACAGTAAAATCAAGTTTAACAAACAAAAAAGCTGTAAAAATAGAAAAACTTGTAATCCTTTAATAAAATACTATATTTGTTAAATAAATTTTTATGTTAAAAATGAAAAAACTAATACTTTTTACTAGCTGCCTATTCGCATTTTGGAATGGAAAAGCTCAAGAAAACAGAGTAATAACAACAGGAGTTCCTTTCTTAATGGTATCTGCAGATGCAAGAGCCGCAGGTATGGCAGACATTGGAGTCGCTACGTCTACCGATGCATTTTCACAACAATGGAATCCCGCTAAGTACGCGTTTGCAACTGAACAACAAGGTGTATCACTAAGTTACACGCCTTACTTAACAGACCTCGCAAATGATATTGCACTTGGACAGTTAACATATTATAACAGAATAAACGAACGTTCTGCCTTTGCAACTAGTTTACGTTATTTTAGTTTTGGAGAAATTGAATTGCGCCAAACTGGAGACGCAAACGAAGTTACTCGAAAAGTATCTCCTAGCGAATTAGCTTTAGACGGTTCTTACTCTCTTAAATTAAGTGAAACTTTCTCTATGGCAGTTGCTGGTCGTTACATTCGCTCGGCATTAAAAGTAGCAGATGCAAATAATGATGCTTCGGCAGCAAATACTTTTGCTATCGATATCGCAGGTTTTTATCAATCTGAAGAAATGGCATACAACGATTTTAACGGAAGATGGAGAGCAGGTTTTAATATCCAAAATTTAGGACCAAAAATTAGCTACGACAATGATAACATTAGCTCAAATTTTTTACCAGCAAACTTAAAAGTCGGTGGTGGTTTTGATTTTATTTTAGACGACTATAATAAGGTAGCTTTAAATGTAGAGTTCAACAAATTATTGGTACCTACACCGCAATACCTTAGTACTGATACTGCAGCAGAAACTACTCAAAAGACAGAAGATTACCAAAAAATTGGATGGACTTCTGGAATATTCAAATCATTTGGTGATGCTCCAGGTGGTTTTAGCGAAGAAGTGAAAGAGGTGACCTACGCAGCAGGTGCTGAATATACATACCAAGATTCGTTTGCATTAAGAATGGGTTATTTTAACGAGAGTGCATTGAAAGGAAACAGAAAGTATTTTTCTCTTGGAGCTGGCTTCAAATACACTACCGTAAAAATTGATGTTTCTTACTTATTCTCTGCTTCTAAAATAAAGAATCCACTAGAAAACACACTTCGTTTTTCATTGACACTTAATTTTGGTGATCATTACGACGAGTACTAGACCAATAAAAATTTATACCCTAAAAATCCAAATTTCTTAAATGTGAAATTTGGATTTTTTTTATATCTTTCAATTATGAAAAAAATAAACCACAATACAGAATTTACAGTATACGAAAACAAAGAGGAAACTCCTGAAAAAATACAAGAACTACTTGAACAAGCGATTTCAATTCGAAAAAAAGCCTATGCACCTTACTCAAACTTCAGAGTTGGCGCTGCTATATTATTAGATAACGGAAAAGTTATACTAGGTTCTAATCAAGAAAACGCAGCTTATCCATCAGGACTTTGCGCAGAACGTGTTGCCATTTATCAAGCAGGTGCTTTGTACCCAGACGCAGTTATTAAAACTATCGTAATTACTGCAGCATCAGACCACAATAAGACAACAACACCTATACCACCATGCGGGTCATGCAGACAAGCAATTGCAGAATATGAGATAAGACAGAATACCGATATCGAAATATATTTTACCGGAGAATCAGGCGATATTTACAAATCAGAATCGTTAAAAAACCTGCTCCCATTATTATTTAACAAAAACATGTTGTAATAATACTAAAAATGACCGTTAAAATTTTAGTTCTTAACTGTAATGTTCTATTTTTGCAATTCGCAATTTTGTACCATTATACTATTTTGCGATAAGATCACGGTTGACAATACAATAAAAACTTTAGCAAAAGAATAATCTAGATGAAAGAAGTTACAAAAGAGGTTTATTTGAAGTGGTACGAAGACATGCTACTTTGGAGAAAGTTTGAGGACAAACTTGCGGCATTATACATTCAACAAAAAGTTAGAGGTTTTCTACACTTGTACAATGGTCAAGAAGCAGTTTTAGCAGGTGCACTACATGCAATGGATTTAACTAAAGACAAAATGATTACCGCATATAGAAACCACGTACAACCAATCGGAATGGGTGTTGACCCAAGAAGAGTAATGGCTGAACTAATGGGGAAAGTTACTGGTACTTCTAAAGGTATGGGAGGATCAATGCACATTTTCTCAAAAGAGCACCGTTTTTATGGTGGACACGGTATCGTAGGTGGACAAATCCCTGTAGGAGCTGGTTTAGCTTTTGGAGACAAATACAATAATACTGGCGGAGTAACCATGACTTATTTTGGTGATGGAGCTGCTCGTCAAGGATCTCTTCATGAATCCTTTAACATGGCTATGTTGTGGAAATTACCTGTAGTTTTTATCGTTGAAAACAACGGTTATGCAATGGGAACTTCCGTAGAGAGATCTGCAAACCACACTGATATCTGGAAATTAGGTTTAGGGTACGAAATGCCTTGTGGACCAGTTGACGGAATGAACCCAGTTAAAGTTGCCGAAGCAATGACCGAAGCTATTGATAGAGCGCGTCGTGGTGATGGACCAACTTTCTTAGAAATGAAAACATACCGTTACAGAGGACATTCAATGTCTGATGCACAATTGTATCGTTCTAAAGAAGAAGTGGAAGAATACAAGAAGATCGATCCAATTACACAAATATTAGATGTAATCAAGGATAAAAAATATGCTACGGATGAAGTTATCGCAGCAATTGAACAAAGAGTAAAAGATAAAGTACAAGAATGTGTTGACTTTGCAGAAAACTCTCCTTACCCTGAAGTTCAACAGCTGTACGATGTAGTGTACGCACAAGAAGATTATCCATTTTTACCTCATAAATTATAAAAAAATATGGCAATTAAAGTAACAATGCCTCGTTTAAGCGATACTATGACGGAAGGAACGGTAGCGACTTGGCTTAAAAAAGTTGGTGATAAAATAAGTGAAGGTGATATCCTAGCTGAAATTGAAACTGACAAAGCAACAATGGAATTTGAGTCTTTCAACGAAGGTACTCTTTTATATATCGGAATTCCTGAAGGAGAAACAGCTCCAATTGATTCTTTATTAGCAATCATTGGTGAAGAAGGTGAAGATATTTCTGCACTTTTATCTGGTGACGCTCCTGTTGCTGAAGCTTCTGCTCCATCTAAAGAAGAAGCTGCAAAACCAACTGAAACTAAAGCTACTACAGCTCCTGCTGCTTTACCAGCTGGTGTTATCGTTGTAACAATGCCTCGATTGAGTGATACTATGACCGAAGGTACTGTAGCAACTTGGTTGAAAAAAGTAGGTGACGTTATTGCCGAAGGTGATATCCTTGCTGAAATCGAAACAGACAAAGCAACAATGGAATTTGAGTCTTTCAATGAAGGAACTCTTTTATATATCGGAATTGAAGAAGGGAATTCTGCTCCAATTGATAGCTTATTAGCTATTATCGGACCTGCAGGAACTGATATTTCAGGAATTGCGCAAGGTTTCAGTGCTGGAGGATCTGCTCCTGCTGCTGCAACTGAGGAGGCTAAACCTGCTGCCGCTGCACCTGCTGCACAAGCTCAAGAGCCTGCTGCTACAGTTACAACTGATGGTGGAAGAATTTTTGCTTCTCCTCTTGCTAAGAAAATTGCAAGTGATAAAGGTGTTAATTTAGCACAAGTTAAAGGTTCAGGTGAAAATGGACGTATCGTAAAAAGCGATATCGAAAACTTTACTCCTGCTGCTGCCGTACCAGCTGCTGCTGCAAAATCTGATGCTCCTGCTGCTGCTGCACCAAAATTATTCGTACCTGCTGGAGAAGTAGTTACCGAAGAAATTAAAAACTCGCAAATGCGTAAAATCATTGCGAAACGTTTGGCTGAATCATTATTCACAGCACCTCATTACAACTTAGTAATAGAAGTGACTATGGACGATGCGATGAAATCTAGAGCTACTATCAATAGCGTTCCTGATACAAAAGTATCTTTCAACGATATGATAATCAAAGCTTGTGCTTTGGCATTGAAAAAACATCCAAAAATCAACTCTCAATGGTCTGCTGATGCAATTACAATCAATCACCACGTAAATATTGGTGTTGCTGTAGCTGTAGAAGACGGATTGGTTGTTCCTGTTTTGAAATTCACAGATGCTATGAGTTTATCTCAAATTGGTGCTAGTGTAAGAGATCTTGCTGGAAGAGCTAAAAACAAAAAACTAGGACCTGCTGAAATGGAAGGAAGTACTTTTACTGTTTCTAACTTAGGCATGTTTGGTATTACTGAATTCAATTCAATCATCAACCAACCAAACTCTGCAATCCTTTCTGTTGGAGCAATTGTTGAAAAACCAATTGTTAAAAACGGACAAATTGTAGTAGGAAACACTATGATGCTTTCACTAGCTTGTGACCACCGTACAATCGATGGAGCAACTGGAGCACAGTTCTTACAAACATTAAAACAATTCATTGAAAACCCAGTTACAATGCTTGCATAACTACTGAGTTATTACAATAAACAAACCCCGTTAGGTCTAGACTTAACGGGGTTTTGTATTTTATAATTTGATCAAAATCAGGAGCAAAAGATTTGTTTTCCTAAGGTAGTTGGGTTCCCTAACGACGATTCACGACCCTGTATCTTATGTAGGCAACCAGAAGGGTCGAGAGTTGCCCCAACAATAATGCCGATTCAATCGAGGCTAATTTAGGGCGATTTCATTCAGAAACTAAAATAATATATGTTTAGAAATTATATCCAATTTTAGCTTGAATATCAGCATAATTATTTAAGTGATCACAATTGCAGCTTTGCGATTTACTGTAAATATTATATTTTAAACCAAGACCAAAAGCAAACTCGTAACTAAAATTCTTAGCAAAGCTACGTCTAATTCCAAAAGTTGGAATAGCAAGTATATTATTAGCAATTCTACTATTATCCTCAGTTTTATAAAGTGGTATACGATTAGCAGAAAAAGAAGTTTTTAATGAGAAAAAATTTGAACTATTATGTGCAATATTTCTACCTAAACGATTTCTTCTATCGATCCCGTAATAAAATCGTGGCTCAACAACTACACTTACCGGTATAATAGTTCCGTCGGTAATCCCACCATCCCAATCAAAATAACTATAACTACCTAATTCCGCAGCTAATTCGGTACGCAATACCCACTTTCTATCCAATTTGAACTCATAAAAGACATCTGCTTTTACAATCCCAAGCTCGACACCGTACATTTTTTCTTCAACACTGATCTCTTGTGCACTAGCGGCGATACCACATAAAAGAAGCAACAAACCAAAAGTAATTTTTCTCATAGAAAGATTTTAATATTAAACTGCAAAAATAGAATTAACTTACAATAAATTACTATTTTTTATTTTTTTCTTCAATCCATCTTGACATGTATTTTGTACTGTTCAAACTATGATGTTGCAGAAGAATTCCATAAAAGTTAGATTTCCTATGCTTTTCTCTATTCTCAATTAAAAACGAAACAGCTACTTTAAATTTTGTTTCGACGGTATCCCTATCAAAACATGATTTCAAAATAGCAACACCATTCCTTTGAGCTTGTAACCATATTTTCTCATCGTTATAGAGTTCAACAGCCTTCCTTGCAAAATCTTCTTCAATATCGGCTACAAATCCATTCCAAGGCAATTTATCATGCATTGCCTCTGCTCCTATCGAAGAGGTAACCGTAGGCGTGCCGTACTGCATAGACTCAAATAACTTCCCTTTTAATCCTGCTCCAAATCGCAAAGGGGCCAAAAGAACTCTAGCCTCTGATATAACCTTTTCGGCACTATCTGCACGGCCTTTGATTAAAAAACCTTGCTTAGGTTGGTGCAATTGCAATACTTTTTGCGAGAGATAAGCACCATACACATGTAATTCCGCATTAGGTTGCTTTTGCCTTATGAGTGGCCAAACGGTTTCTTTTAGATATTGTACTGCATTCCAGTTGGGTTCATGTAAAAAATTACCAATAAACACGTAATCTTTTCTTCTTTCGAATGGAATAAAATTAACTTCATCCTTGATATTTAATACAAAAGGAAGGTAAAACAGCAATTTATCATCAATTTTAAAAAGTGACTTCAAGATTTCAATTTCAAATTTGGAAATCATCAAAGACAAATCAGATCGCAGGATACTAGCTATTTCTCGCTTAGCAACCTCTTCTTCCAGTAAATCTTCAATTTCAAAAAGTCTTCTTTCCTTAAATGCTTTTTGACGAGCTAGTCGCAAACAATGTAAATCTTCGGTATCGAGTATGCGAACTGCTTTTGGACAATTCTCGGCTACTCGCCAGCCAAATTGCTCCTCCATCATGAACCGATCGAAGAGGACTATAGCAGGATTTATTACCAAAATATATTCATCAAAAGAGGAGCAGTTAAGTTTGATGTTCTGTTTCTCAACATTATATTCTTTTAGGCTAACCATAAAATCACTATCCATAGCAGGACTCGAGAATATAACATGATAGCCTTTCTCTTGAAAACAAGAAATAAGATGTAACATTCTATATCCTGCAGCCGAAGAATTGGGTTCTGGCCAAACTGACCCTATAATTAAAACTATTTTATTGACTTTTTCCATTACTACAAAATAAGTGTATTTTGATGAAATTTCATTGTATTGAAATACATATTAACTTGATTCTCCAATTTTAAATATAGAACAAAATGTTATTATAAACTTGATTTTCCGTGAAGGATTATCACGAAGCGTCGAGAGAAAATCATTTTTTGGGGCTTTTTCTGCCCAAAAAAGATTGCAACGTAAAGCCCGAGCCGAAGTTTTTACGGAGGGGCACGCCAAAAACATGAAAACTTCAATTAAAATAGGAAGTCCTTTTATTTCAAAAGAAAACCTTAATTTTGTAAAAAACAAAAAGACAGCAGATGTTAGGATTAAAATTGGCCACAGACCCAAGATGGGTAAATATAGTTGAATCGAATATAGAGGAAATATTAACAGATCATGCCTGGTGTGAACAAAAAGCAGCATCGAATGCCATAAGTTTAATTACTCAAAACTCTGAAAAAGAAGAATTAGTCACTGAATTGATGATAATCGCCAAGGAAGAATTAGATCATTTTCAGATGGTTCATGACTTAATAAAGCAACGTGGACTCACTTTTGGTCGCGAGCGCAAGGACAGTTATGTGAACGAACTTTTTAAATTCATGAAAAAAGATGGAAGCAGAAATGATGCTTTGTGTGAGCGTTTATTATTTTCTGCCATGATTGAAGCACGTTCATGCGAACGCTTCAAAGTTTTATCTGAAAATATAAAAGATCCAGAATTAGCTAAATTTTACCGCGATTTAATGATAAGTGAAGCAGGCCATTATACCACTTTTTTAGGATTTGCAAAAAAGTATGCCGATAACGTTAATGTAGACCAACGTTGGGCAGATTGGATAACATATGAGACCTCAATCATTACCAACTACGGTAAAAGTGAAACAGTACACGGCTAATACTTTAAAAACAAACGTAACATTTATTTTCCACTAACCTGCATTCTCTAGTTTAGTCTACATACGTTTTTTCAATATGTTGAAGAGCGAATAACCATAAATTAATTTATTAAGTCTCAAGTCATTTAATGACCTGAGATTTTTTTTTATAATGATCTCCCATCCTGAAACAGCGATACACGTGAACTAAAGCCGACACAATAAAAAAGCATTACTCAAAATAATACAGAAAGCTACTAACACTTAATCAAAAGATTGCTAAGTGAAAAAACTAAATAGAAATGTTTAGAACATGTTATTATGTCAATGTATCTATTGAGAAGAAACTACTATGATAGAGAGAACTAAAATTATAATTCTATGATTCAACTAAATCTCTTTAACTACAGCTATATTAGAATTCGATGACGAAAAAGATTTTCTTGGTTTACGTTTAGCGAAAATAATTATACTCCCTCGTTTATGTAATTTTAAATAGGAACAGTAGAAAAACCAAATTTACTCATACTAATAGAGCAACATACAGTTTAACAGCATCTACATATAGAATACAAACCAATCATATTTGAATCAACTACAACACACGAACTAAACAAAGTTAGCTGTTACTTTCACGACATATAACGAGCCAAAACTACTTAAAGCCAACTCGAAGTAATAAACATAAATTAAATCCATTTAAAGCAAGTTAAAACCTTCTTTAAACCTAAACCTAATGCATTATCTAAACTATTTGCTTTATATTGAATTTGATGACCTACTAACTCCAAAACTAAAGATCCTTATAAAAACAAAAAAAACTCCAATTAGCGAAGACTAATTGGAGTTTCTAGTACTCAGAGCGGGACTTGAACCCGCACGAACATTGCTGTTCACTGGATTTTAAGTCCAGCGTGTCTACCAATTTCACCATCCGAGCTGGAATTAATAAAGTGTAATTTTTTATATCTTATAAAACAAAAAACACTGATTCGGATGAACCAGGGTTCTCTAAAGAAAGGCGAGGACCCCCGATTAGTCCCGATAGCTATTGCGAGGGCTCCCGCAATACTTCATTATCTTATAAAACAAAAAACCCTGATTCGAATGAATCAGGGTTCTTTAAAGAAAGGCGACGACATACTCTCCCACATAACTGCAGTACCATCTGCGCAGGCGGGCTTAACTACTCTGTTCGGGATGGGAAGAGGTGAGCCCCGCCGCAATAACCACCTTAAGGTCGTTTTGCAATGGGTAAACTAGCTAATTGCTAATCAACATTACATAATATCTTAACATACTGAGATAAAGAAAATTTAATTGTATTACTAGAAAGTTTCTTCCCGACCTTTTATTCCCCTTTAGGGGTTAGGGGCCGGGAAAAGGTGTACATAAGCTTACGGATTATTAGTACTACTCGACTATGACATTACTGCCTTTACATCTATAGCCTATCAACGTGGTCATCTCCCACGATCCTTAAAAGAAATCTCATCTTATGGTGGGTTTCGCGCTTATATGCTTTCAGCGCTTATCCCTTCCAAACGTAGCTACTCTGCGGTGCCACTGGCGTGACAACAGATACACTAGAGGTTTGTCCAATTCGGTCCTCTCGTACTAGAATCAGATCCATTCAAATTTCTTGCGCCCACAGTAGATAGAGACCGAACTGTCTCACGACGTTCTGAACCCAGCTCGCGTGCCACTTTAATGGGCGAACAGCCCAACCCTTGGGACCTTCTCCAGCCCCAGGATGTGACGAGCCGACATCGAGGTGCCAAACCCCCCCGTCGATATGAGCTCTTGGGGGAGATCAGCCTGTTATCCCCGGCGTACCTTTTATCCTTTGAGCGATGGCCCTTCCATGCGGAACCACCGGATCACTATGCTCTACTTTCGTACCTGATCGACCTGTATGTCTCTCAGTCAAGCTCCCTTATGCCATTGCACTCTTCGCACGGTTACCAAGCGTACTGAGGGAACCTTTAGAAGCCTCCGTTACTCTTTTGGAGGCGACCACCCCAGTCAAACTACCCACCAAGCAATGTCCTCCGCATCGCGGAGTTAGGCCTCAGACAAACAAAGGGTTGTATTTCAACAATGACTCCACAACGCCTAGCGACGCCACTTCACAGTCTCCAACCTATCCTACACATCATTTGTCCAAGGTCAATACTAAGCTATAGTAAAGGTGCACAGGGTCTTTTCGTCCCACTGCGGGTAAACGGCATCTTCACCGTTACTACAATTTCACCGAGCTCATGGCTGAGACAGTGTCCAGATCGTTACACCATTCGTGCAGGTCGGAACTTACCCGACAAGGAATTTCGCTACCTTAGGACCGTTATAGTTACGGCCGCCGTTTACTGGGGCTTCATTTCAATGCTTCTGAGTAAACCCATAACATCTCCACTTAACCTTCCAGCACCGGGCAGGTGTCAGGCCCTATACTTCATCTTACGATTTTGCAGAGCCCTGTGTTTTTGATAAACAGTCGCCTGGACCTCTTCACTGCGGCCAGCATTGCTGCTGGCGACCCTTCTCCCGAAGTTACGGGTCTATTTTGCCTAATTCCTTAGCCATGAATCTCTCGAGCACCTTAGAATTCTCATCTCGACTACCTGTGTCGGTTTGCGGTACGGGTACTATTAACCTGAAGTTTAGAGGTTTTTCTTGGAAGCCCTTAGGTGCACTATCTCTTTGTCCGAAGACGCCGAGTACTATCGTATTTCCCCAAAGCCCGTGGATTTGCCTGCGGGCCTTATAGGTAGGTACTTCAACGAACTATTCCGTCAGTTCGCGGCACTTTCATCACTCCGTCACCCCATCACAGTTAACAGTAGTACGGGAATATTAACCCGTTGTCCATCGACTGTCCCTTTCGGGTTCGCCTTAGGTCCCGACTAACCCACAGCTGATTAGCATAGCTGTGGAAACCTTAGTCTTTCGGTGTGCGGGTTTCTCGCCCGCATTATCGTTACTTATGCCTACATTTTCTTTTCTCACCGGTCCAGAATACCTTACGATACACCTTCAACCCTGTGAGAATGCTCCCCTACCACTTACAATAAATTGTAAATCCATAGCTTCGGTAATATACTTATGCCCGATTATTATCCATGCTCGTCCGCTCGACTAGTGAGCTGTTACGCACTCTTTAAATGAATGGCTGCTTCCAAGCCAACATCCTAGCTGTCTATGCAGACAAACCTCGTTCTTTCAACTTAGTATATATTTGGGGACCTTAGCTGATGGTCTGGGTTCTTTCCCTCTCGGACTTGGACCTTAGCACCCAAGCCCTCACTGTTATGAAACATTATATAGCATTCGGAGTTTGTCAGGAATTGGTAGGCGGTGAAGCCCCCGCATCCAATCAGTAGCTCTACCTCTATATAACTTTACGCATAACGCTGCACCTAAATGCATTTCGGGGAGTACGAGCTATTTCCGAGTTTGATTGGCCTTTCACCCCTACCCACAGATCATCCCAAGACTTTTCAACGTCAACGGGTTCGGTCCTCCACTTTGGGTTAACAAAGCTTCAACCTGTCCATGGGTAGATCACACGGTTTCGCGTCTAACACTACTGACTAAAGCGCCCTATTCAGACTCGCTTTCGCTACGGATCCGTGGCTTAACCACTTAACCTTGCCAGCAACGTTAACTCGTAGGCTCATTATGCAAAAGGCACGCCGTCACCCCACTAAAGGGCTCCGACCGCTTGTAAGCGTATGGTTTCAGGATCTATTTCACTCCGTTATTCACGGTTCTTTTCACCTTTCCCTCACGGTACTGGTTCACTATCGGTCTCTCAGGAGTATTTAGCCTTAGCGGATGGTCCCGCCAAATTCAGACAGGATTTCTCGTGTCCCGCCCTACTCAGGATACCACTATCCTTTACATTCATTACTTATACAGGGCTATCACCTTCTTTGGCCCTACTTTCCAGTAGATTCTAATTCTTCATGCAAGAAATGTCGTGGTCCTACAACCCCAACATTGCCGTAACAACATTGGTTTGGGCTAATCCGCGTTCGCTCGCCACTACTTACGGAATCACTTTTGTTTTCTTCTCCTCCGCCTACTTAGATGTTTCAGTTCAGCGGGTTTGCCCACCTATCGGTGTACTAGATCTTCAATCTAGTGGGTTGCCCCATTCAGGAATTTACGGATCAATCAATGTGTGCTTGTCCCCGTAACTTTTCGCAGCTTATCACGCCTTTCATCGCCTCTGAGAGCCAAGGCATCCCCCATACGCCCTTATTTTGCTTATTGTACCAATCTTAAAATTAATTAAGACCGTTTTTGTTTGTCTTTTCTAATAAATTAGAAAAAACGCTTTCTACTTATTTTTTACTTTTCTTATCTCAATATGTCAATGAACTTTAAATCAGTTTTCAGCTTTCAGTATCAGTAAGCAGTTACCTGCATACTGTAAACCGTGACTGTTTACTGTTTTTGTGGAGAATAACGGAGTCGAACCGTTGACCCCCTGCGTGCAAGGCAGGTGCTCTAGCCAGCTGAGCTAATTCCCCAATTTTTTAAGTATGAGTTATTAGTTTTGAGTTATGAATTCATATCTCATACATTCTCAACTTCTAAAATTTCCTTTAAGTGTAAATAGTTGTCTCGGACAGACTCGAACTGTCGACCCCTACATTATCAGTGTAGTACTCTAACCAGCTGAGCTACGAGACACTCTTATTCTTAAATTTCTTTTTAATTCAATTTTTTTAAATTAACAGCAAGAGTAATAAATTCTCAATCTTTCTTTCCACTTTCTCTTTTCGTCTCTTTCCCTAACGTGTCACTTACGTAACTAACAATTAAGGCTCTAGAAAGGAGGTGTTCCAGCCGCACCTTCCGGTACGGCTACCTTGTTACGACTTAGCCCTAGTTACCAGTTTTACCCTAGGCAGCTCCTTGCGGTCACCGACTTCAGGCACCCCCAGCTTCCATGGCTTGACGGGCGGTGTGTACAAGGCCCGGGAACGTATTCACCGGATCATGGCTGATATCCGATTACTAGCGATTCCAGCTTCACGGAGTCGAGTTGCAGACTCCGATCCGAACTGAGAACGGTTTTGTAGATTCGCACCTGGTCGCCCAGTGGCTGCTCTCTGTACCGTCCATTGTAGCACGTGTGTAGCCCAAGGCGTAAGGGCCGTGATGATTTGACGTCATCCCCACCTTCCTCACAGTTTACACTGGCAGTCTTGTTAGAGTTCCCGACATGACTCGCTGGCAACTAACAACAGGGGTTGCGCTCGTTATAGGACTTAACCTGACACCTCACGGCACGAGCTGACGACAACCATGCAGCACCTTGTAAATTGTCTTGCGAAAAGTCTGTTTCCAAACCGGTCAATCTACATTTAAGCCTTGGTAAGGTTCCTCGCGTATCATCGAATTAAACCACATGCTCCACCGCTTGTGCGGGCCCC
Organism: Flavobacterium faecale; assembly: GCF_003076455.1. NCBI lineage: Bacteria > Pseudomonadati > Bacteroidota > Flavobacteriia > Flavobacteriales > Flavobacteriaceae > Flavobacterium > Flavobacterium faecale. The sequence goes on along the minus strand of NZ_CP020918.1, from coordinate 1,617,613 downwards.
CGTCAATTCCTTTGAGTTTCAAACTTGCGTTCGTACTCCCCAGGTGGGATACTTATCACTTTCGCTTAGCCACTGAAATTGCTTCCAACAGCTAGTATCCATCGTTTACGGCGTGGACTACCAGGGTATCTAATCCTGTTCGCTACCCACGCTTTCGTCCATCAGCGTCAATATATTGGTAGTAACCTGCCTTCGCAATTGGTATTCCATGTAATCTCTAAGCATTTCACCGCTACACTACATATTCTAGTTACTTCCCAATAATTCAAGTCAGACAGTATCAATGGCCGTTCCACCGTTGAGCGATGGGCTTTCACCACTGACTTATCTGACCGCCTACGGACCCTTTAAACCCAATGATTCCGGATAACGCTTGGACCCTCCGTATTACCGCGGCTGCTGGCACGGAGTTAGCCGGTCCTTATTCTTACGATACCGTCAAGACGCTACACGTAGCGTTGTTTCTTCTCGTATAAAAGCAGTTTACACACCATAGATGCTTCATCCTGCACGCGGCATGGCTGGTTCAGGCTTGCGCCCATTGACCAATATTCCTCACTGCTGCCTCCCGTAGGAGTCTGGTCCGTGTCTCAGTACCAGTGTGGGGGATCTCCCTCTCAGGACCCCTACCCATCGTAGTCTTGGTAAGCCGTTACCTTACCAACTAACTAATGGGACGCATGCTCATCTTTCACCGATAAATCTTTAATAGTAGAACCATGCGGTTCAGCTATACTATGAGGTATTAATCCAAATTTCTCTGGGCTATCCCTCTGTGAAAGGTAGATTGCATACGCGTTACGCACCCGTGCGCCGGTCTCATTATCCGAAGATAACTACCCCTCGACTTGCATGTGTTAAGCCTGCCGCTAGCGTTCATCCTGAGCCAGGATCAAACTCTTCATCGTATATTATTTGTCCGCCGTGGCGGACTATTTATTTTTGACTGAAGGTCTAGTGGTTTTTTAAAATCTCTCGATTCTATTACTCTTATTCTTTTGTCTTAAGATCTCTCTTAAAACGGCTGTCAATTCAATATGTCTAGGAACGTGTTCTTATCTTGTTTTTCCGTCTCGTCTACATGTTAAACATGTTTCTCGAAGCGGGTGCAAAAGTAGAAAACTATTTCGTTTCTCGCAAGAAAAATTTAAAGTTTTTTTTTCAAGACCTAAATCTCATTTTCTTTATTCTTCTTACCAGTCTGTCAAATAACTTGTCTCATTCTGCGGGGTGCAAAAGTAATTCGTTTACTTTAATCTCACAAGCTTTATTTGATATTTTTTTTAGAAGAATTTCTTCCTCTATATCCCTAATGCTTGCCAGTGTGTCAGTGAACTTGTTCGTTGTTGCGGGTGCAAAAGTAGTGAGCCTACTCCGTTATTCAATACTTTTACCCAACCTTTTTTTAATCTATTTTTTAATCGGCTGGAAAAGTGAACTTTGAGTTTTAACGTTTTTACGGTTTGTGCGAATTTGGAGTTTATTTTGAGTGGTTTTATCGTTTTCTTTGTGTGAGTTTTGTTGGATTGGGTGGTTTTGATTCTTGGATTAGCTTTATTGTATGGCATTTCTAGCTTGTATTGCTTCTGATTCTATAAATATTATAGGTCTCACAGCTATTATTATGCTGCTTATATACTTATTTGAAGTTGATTAGAGGGGAAATGTATTTCAGTTACACTATATCGTACCTACGGCACTACCTTGATGACCTAAATCTTTTTTGTCTACCAATATATAATGCCTAACGGCATTGCTTATACCAATGGTGAATTGTAGTTAATGTTTTGTGGTATGTAAACCTTTTGTACCTACTATAACTATATATGATATCTAGCAGCGTTATCCTATATACAGTACATTAAAATGAACGCGACTAGAAATAATATACCTACCTACCTACCTACCTACCTACCTACGGCACTACCTAAATGAACTGATATTTTTTGTCTACCAATATATCATATCCAACGGCATTGCTTATACCAATGGTGAATTGTAGTTAATATATCGTTGCGCTCTAACCTCATGGACTCGCTACAACTATATATGATATGTAACAGCATCATTCTACTCATAGTACATTAAAATGAATGCGACTAGAAATAAAATCCTAAATCTACCATCTGGATTATATATCGTACCTACAGCACTACCTTAATGAACTAAATCTTTTTCCCTACCGATATGTCATGCCTAACAGCATTAATTATAACACTGGTGAATTGTAGTTAATGTTTTGCGGTATGTAAACCTTTTGTACCTACTATAAACTATATATGATATGTAACAGCATCATTCTACACATAGTACATTAAAATGAATGCGACTAGAAATGAAATCCTAAATCTACCATCTGGATTATATATCGTACCTACGGCACTACCTTCATGAACTAAATCTTTTTCCCTACCGATATGTCATGCCTAACGGCATTAATTATACCAGTGGCGAATTGTAGTTAACATATTGTCGCGTGTAAACCTTTTGAACTTACTACAACTATAAATGATATCAAGCAGCATTATTCTACACACAGTATATTAAGATGAATGTGACTAGAAATGAAATCCCAAATCTGCCTTCTGGATTATATATCGTACCTACGGCACTACCTTGATGTCGTAAATATTTTTTTGCTACCTATATGCCATGCCTAACGGCATTAGAAAATTTAATTACATTATATGAAGGTGCCTGTAAGCTGAAATTGGATACTATTAATAACATGTGGCTTCATAAACGTTCACCTAGCATACATACATACATACATACATACATACACTACCTGTAACGCCAAGCAGCTAAATTCACCAAAACCATTAAATATAACCTAGAATGATTTATAACTAGAATAGTTACTAATCCCAATTCTGAAGTTTCATGACCAGAATAATGCTTAAATAGAAAGAGAGGTAACAACCATTGTAGTTTAGAACAATCGGTATTAATGCGTTATATATTTATCCAAGAAAATTAAAAAAATGGATTTATAACTGATGCATCTAACTATTGAAAAATCTATACCTGTCAACAAGTAGTCTATCAATACTTCGATAACCAAAAAGCTAACTGATCTATTCAAATCAGTATAATGTACTTGACATTTTTCTATGGCATACAAAATGAACTGCTGTACAAATGCAAACATTACAGCTTAATTCCAATAACATACCTATATAATGTAGTTTGAAATAGTGCTTTAGGATACTAACAAAGAAGAACTACACTTCCCTTCTAGCCCCGGTAGTAGTGTAAATCCTTTTTTGAGGCTTTTTTTGGCCGCAAAAAAGATTGGAGCGGATAACGGGACTGAATTAACAAATGGAAAACTGGATGTACTGCTCTTGAAAAATTTGGAATTATATATATAGCTGACGGCTTTAGGTAACAATCTTGATTTTTAAAATTTAATGTTAATCAAACTTTATAGCTTTGACAGGTGAAATTTTGGTTATGATGTAGGAAGGAATTAATAAAACGACAAAACAGACCCCGATGGTTAATAAATTTAATGCAAATATATAGGTTATACTAATGTAGACAGGTGCTTCGTTTACATAGTAATTTTCTGGATTGAGTTTTACCACTCCAAAATATTGCTGAATAAGTAGAATGGCTATTCCTATTAGATTACCCCAAAATAGTCCACGGAAAATAAGATAGGTCGCATTGTAGAGAAAAATTTTTCTAACAGACCAATTACCTGCTCCCAATGCCTTAAGGATTCCGATCATTTGTGTTCTCTCTAAAATAAGCACTAGCAATGCTACTACCATATTGATAGTTGCTACAAGTATCATAACAACTAAAATAACAATGATATTGAAGTCAAATAGCTTGAGCCATTCGAATATATAGCTGTACTTTTCGATTATTGTCTTTGCATTGAGTGTTGATCCGATGTGTTTGTATATTTCTTGTCCTGTTTGATCTATCTTATCAAAATCTTTGATAAAAATCTCAAAACCTCCCACCTGGTCTTTTGACCATTTGTTGATTCGTTGCAAATGACGAAGGTCTCCAATAATAAAGGTCGCATCGAACTCTTGGAAACCGGAATTAAATATTCCGACGATTTTGAACCGACGACTGTTTGGCATTTTATTCTGACCTTCTTTCATGAAAAAGGTATTAAAAGACTCCCCGACTTTAAAATTGAGACGTTTTGCCAAAAATTGAGAAATTAAGACTTCTTCATTCAAGCTACTATTTACAACCGGTAGCCTTCCTGATACGAGATACTCTTTTAAATATTGCCAATCATAATCGACACCAACACCTTTATAGACAATTCCTTCGAAAGCTGTTTCTGTTCTAATAATTCCGGCTTTGCTAGCTACAGCTTGTATGTGTTTGACATCTGGCACCGATTTAAAGTTGGGATAGAAATCTTGTTTGAGCGATACAAGGCTTATGGTAGTATTAGATTCGTTACTGTCATAATTTGAGATTGATACATGACCATTAAAAGCCGCAACTTTTTGACGAATTTTTTGCTGTAACCCAATTCCCGTTGCTACAGAAACAATCATCATTACCATACCGATAGCAATCGCCGAAATAGCAATATTGATTATGGGCGCCGAGATACTACTTTTGTTATTTTTTGCGGTGACTAACCTTTTGGCTATAAAATACTCTAGATTCAAATTCTTTTAATTTAATGGCTCTCTATTATTTACGATTACGCAGTAAGCTTGACTTTTACAAGGGCAATTTCTTTTTCATTTCTTCGACAACATTGTATGCTGCGGGACAAATCGGAATGTTCTTCAACGTTAAATCTGTAATTTGATGAAATTTTTTCCTGTCTGTATGTGGAAATTCTCTACATGCCTTTGGTCGAACGTCGTAAATCATGCAAGCGTTGTCACTCCCTAAAAAGGTACATGGAACAGAATTTAACACATAATCTTGATCTTCGTCAACACGTAGATATTGCTGAATAAATTGTTGTGGTTTTTGCCTTAAGGCTTTTGAAATACGTTCAATATCGGCCAAGGTAAATAATGGACCAGTTGTTTTGCAGCAATTTGCACAATCTAAGCAATCCGTCCTTTTAAATTCGGCATCGTGAATGTCTTGCATGATGTAATCCAAATTTTTGGGTGTTTTCTTTTTTAGCTTATCGAAATATTTCTTATTCTCGATATGCTTATCTTTGGCAAGCTTTTCTAGTTCGTTTAATTGTGGCTTCAATTGTTGCAGTTAAAATTCACTACAAAGTTAAACAACTTTTAGGCCCTGACCTATATACTTTAAATTAAAAAAAATGAAAGACCTTTTTGGTAAAGCAATACTAGATTATCAAACCAACAATTTTACTGAAGACTTGATTACATCCACCTCGATCTCAGACGAAGACGAGATGAGCATTGAATACCTTTTTCGAAAATATGAGGATATGCCTTTACTGGAACAAAAAGCTATGCAGCTTGCAACTGGTAAAATTCTCGATATTGGATGTGGCGCCGGAAGCCATAGTTTATATTTGCAAGAAAACAATAATGCACAGATAATCTCGATCGACATTTCTTCGAATGCAATAGAAGCTTGTCAGCTTAGAGGAATAAAAAATGCTAAGGTGCAGGACTTTATGTTGATCGAAAATGAAAAATACGACACCATACTCTTGCTCATGAATGGTACAGGAGTATGCGGCAAACTTGAAAAATTACCTGCATTTTTACTAAAATTAAAATCACTACTTCAAACTGGAGGAAAGATCCTAATTGACAGCTCCGACATCATTTATATGTTTGATGAAGATGAAGATGGCGGAAAATGGATTTCATCGGACAATGAATATTATGGCGAATTGACTTTTCAAATCTCCTACAAAGGGGTAAAGGAAGTACCACTCGACTGGTTGTACCTAGATTATAACACCTTGCAAAATGCGGCCTTTGCGAATGGATTAAAATGTGAACTTATTATGGAGGGAGAACATTATGACTATTTGGCTAAGCTTAGCTTATAAAATAATAAAAGCCAACGGACTGCGTTGGCTTTTTTTTATTCTTTATGGTATATTCAAATATTTATGTGTCTGCAAGGAAACTCTCCATTGTGGATTTTTCATTACGTAATCAACAATTAACTCAGTCATCTCTTCTTTTTTACTCCACTCTGGTTGTAGAAATAAAATAGCATTGTTGTTTACTAACTGTGCTTGCTCCTCGGCAAAAATAAAATCATGTTTATTATGAATAATTACTTTAAGCTCGTGTGCCGCTGCGTATACTGTTTCAGTTGGTAACTTATTTTTCTTTGGAGATAGACAAATCCAGTCCCATGTTCCTGACAATGGATAAGCACCTGATGTTTCGATATGCGTTTTGCGATTATTTTCTTTTAACTTTTGCGTTAGTAAACTCATATCCCATGACAATGGTTCACCACCTGTGACAACAACGGTCTCAGAATATTTGCTGGCATTCTCGACAATCGTATCAACTGCAGTAGGCGGATGAAGTTCAGCATTCCAGCTCTCCTTAACATCACACCAATGACAACCTACGTCACAACCACCAATTCTAATAAAATAAGCTGCGGTACCTGTATGATACCCTTCTCCTTGTATTGTATAAAACTCTTCCATCAACGGAAGCATTCCGCCTCTATTAACCTCTAACTGTACTTCTTTTGATAACATTCTAAAATTTTGAGGGTACAAAGATAGCTATAAAAAATAAACATCACTCATTTGATTGTAAATGATACCGATTACATATTGTTTCGCCTATTCTAATTTTCAGGCACGAATAAATATAATCCAAATACATTGTACCATTTTTATGTTGTATCTGCACTATACCAAAGATCTTGGACTACAATTTAAATTCGTTTGCTACATAATAATAAGCCACAAAAAAACCGGCAATTACTTGCCGGTTTGATTATAAATAAAATTTTGAATATTACTTCAATGAATTGATCGATTGCGTTGCATAAGCGTTTCCAGGATCAATAGCTAAAGTTTTATTGAAATACTCTAAAGCTTTTGCTTTATCTGAGTTCGCATAACCTGCTGCCATTGTATTGTAAGCTTCTACTAATTTTCCTTTTACAGTTGATTTAGCTAACTCTTCAGGACCTCTTTGAGTAACGATATCAATATATTGTTGGTAGTACTTGATCATCAATTCATCATTTTCTAATAATGATTGTGTTCTTGCACGATACACATAAACATCTTGTGTTGCTGGAGATGCTTGAATTACATTACCAAAAGCAACATCTGCTTTTTGCAAAGCAACAGTATCTTTTACAGCCCCTGATTTTGTATTATCAAAATAGATAGAGTTACCTAAATAGAAATTATCTAACAAGTAATTTTTAGATTCTTTGTTTGAAGTAGCAATCTCAAAAACTTCAGATGCTTCTTTAAACAATTTTTGCTCGTATAATTTTTTACCTAAATCACCAATTTCACTTGTAAGTGTTGGTTCCATGTCAACTGCTTTTTTAATAAAACCAATTGCTTCGTTAAATACAGGTAAGTCTAATGAATCATCAGCCTTTGTTGCTTTTTTAACTTTAGCTAAACCTAAGTACATATAATCCTGAGCAATAATCTTATTTGAAGAATCATTAATGAATGAATTCAAAGAAGTGATAGCTGAATCTGTATTTCCATTTTCGTAAGCAGCATATCCTAAATATCTAAGGATTCTCGGATTCACTTTATCCAATTGCTTCATTTTGTTTGCTTCAACTTCCAAAGCTTTGTAATCTTTAGCCAAAATCAAGAAATCTGCATGTCTCATACGAGATGCTAATGAATAATCAGTCATACTCATGTATTTCTCATAATAATCTAATGCTTTCTTGATGTTCTCGTCGTATTTTGCTGGTTGATTACTTCCCCATAGGTAATAAGTTTCAGCTAACTCACGGTAAACTGGACCATAAGATGGATTAATAGCGATAACATCATCGTAAGCCGCTACTGCTTCAGTATAAGCTTTTGCACCTTTAAGCAAAACACCTAATTGCATTTTTGCTCTAATTAATGTGTTATCTCCTTGGTAGGCATTACGATATGCTCTGTAAGCTTCATTTTGATTTTTATCACCATAAAATGCATCACCAAATGCTAACTGAACTTGAGGCTCTTGATCATTTTTTTCTTTTGCAAGCTCCAATACTGCTAAAGCATTTTTATAGTTTGGATTAGTAGAATTCATATTAGCACGTGCTATGTACACATACTCTTGAAAATCCTTACGTCTCATTTCTTTTTTAGCCAATTCAAATTTTGCATTTGCTCCAGCCAAATCACCTTTATCAAGCAATAACTGACCAAGACCAATATTATTCAGATAGCCATCTTTTTTTGCATTCAAACCTTTATCATACGAAATCTTAGCCGAGTCAGCTACATTTTGAAAAAGATATACATTTCCTAATAGAAAAAAGGCTTCTCCATTACTGTCGTCAGATTTAACGATAGATTTTAAATTTAGCTTTGCTTTATCATACTGTTCTGCATCAATCGCTTTTTTTGCTTCATTTACATCTTGCGCTTGCATTACAGAAACTGAAGCCATAAAGGCCATACTTAAAACTTTAAAATTCTTCATTTTGTCATTTATTAATTTATTCATTTTCATTTATTTTATTTAACCAATTACTTGATTAATAATTTCCTACCAGGAACCCTAACAGGTAGCAAACCCGATTTTAATATAATTCTTTGGCCAACATCTCCAGCAACAAAAGACGCGAAACCCATCCCAAGTCCGTTAAAACCTTGACAATTTATTATAAACAAATCGCGTGCCAAAGGATAAGTACCTTCAGCAATATTATTTTGTGTAGGTGCAAAAAAACCATTTTTATCTATTCCTTGAACGCTCAATACATCAATGTTAGCAAGGTACTTTCTAATATTTGGAGTGGGTTGATATAACCAATTCAATCCAACTACTCCAATCATGCCTTCATTTTCAGCAACAAACTTAACCACTTCTTCATTTGTTTTAAAGGAGAAGATACCCTTTTCTGGACTATTTTCCAAACCTGCCAAAGTATTCATGTACCGTACAGTACTCGAATTTGGATTATCAAAAACCAATCCTTTTATTTTGGTTGTGGTACTTCCTTTCATGAAGCTAACAACATCCTTCATATCAATTAAAGTATCGTTATCTTTTTTATTAGCAATAAATGCAATTGCATCTGTACCAATTTTTGTTGTCTTTGGTTTGATTTTTACTTTTTTGAAATAATTGATTTCAGCATCATTTAACTCCCTAGCTAAAACAATAATCCTTGTCGTGTCCTTAATTAAAGCATTAGATGCTTCTTTTTCTGACTTAGAGTTTAATACAATCTTCGCTTTATAGTCACTTTCAAAAACTGCAATCTGGTCTTCTAAAATTGGTCGTAATGTCTCATCTACAATGATTGTTGTACCACCCTTTAAAATGGATTCATCACTGCTAGATGCTTTTTTGCAGCAAAAAAACAAACTAGTAAGCAAAACCACAAATAGTATAGAAAACCTTAACGATAACTTCATATTTCAAAATTATTTAAAATCAAATGATAGCAATTTGATTTAGTCCTTATTGTCTTTAATAATTCTAATACATCGTATAAATGCATATCCAATCAATAATACCCCAAAGGCTATTCTGTAATTCATACTCATATCAATTGGGAAATTTTTCATAAATATAACAAATAATCCCAAAACTAAGTAGAGTGTAAAAAACAAAATACCTATAAAAAGAAGAAATCGCTCTTTGAGCGATTTCTTCTGTAAATTTTCATAAAATTTATTCAACATTACTCCGCTGATTGAATAGTAATTGGCAAAGAATATAATACCCTAACTGGTTTTCCATTTTGAACACCTGGATTCCATCTTGGTGATTTATTCAATACTCTGATTGCTTCTTTTCCAGTTCCAAAACCAATATCTCTCAAAACTTTGATATCTGTAAGTGAACCATCTTTTTCAACAACAAAAGTAACATATACTTTCCCTTTAAGACCTTCTTCTTCAGGAGCTCTATAGTTATTACCTACAAACTTGTAAAACTTTTCGATTCCACCTGGAAATTCTGGTTTTACCTCAATACCTGCAGTGTTATAAATTTGAGTATCCTCTTCTACAACTTGACTTGTTTTTGGTCCGTTACCTACTGGGGCAACAGATAAAACTGCATCTGGATCCCCCTTAATAGTTGAAGCTCCAAGTTTTTTCTCCTTGATTTCAACAATTTTTGGTGGCTCCTCAGTTACCTCTTCTGCTTTAGCCACAACTGGCTTAACAAATTTTACCTGATCCACTTTTGGTGGAGGTGGTGGAGGTGGTGGAGTAAATTTTTTGATCTCCTCCTTTTTTGGTTTCGGTGGCAATTTTATAGCTACGATCTTTTGATCTAAAACTACATCATCTTCACCTTCAGGAATCATACTTAAAATCAATGGTGCACTCAATGCTAAAGTAAAGATAATAGAACCAATGATAAGTGCTTTTACCGTAGTTTTTCTATTTTCTCTCCTTAAAATATAGGCACCATAGTTCTTATTTTTTCCTTCGAAAACAATATCGATCCAATGGTTTTTTAATATATCTAATTTCATTTTTCTTAATTATTAGGTTATTAAGAAAACAAGATCACTCTTATTTTCCTTCTAACAATTTTGTTTCCTCAGGCGAAAAATCATTAACGATCGTATAAGTAGGTACGTTTGAAATAGCCATCTCATCTAGAATATCAATTACATTTTTGTAATTAGATTTTTTACTAGGTTTAATGATTACAATCATTCCTTGATCTGGTTTTCCTTTTGCAGTTGAATAAGCAAGAACCTCTTGTTTTCTTTTTAACAACTCTTTACGAATACCATCTTTACCGTATGCAATATCTTTAGGACCAGCGATTGGAGTATTTAACAATCCCATGTAAAAAACTAATTTATTATCAGCTCCCATCATGACAGTTAACGTTCTATTCTCGTCCACCTTGATATCTACTTCCTTATCGTCTTCATTTTTATCTGGCAACCCCAAGCTCATCGATTGAGGTTTTGACAACGTGGTAGTCAACATAAAGAATGTGATCAATAAGAAGGCCAAATCCACCATAGCAGTTAAATCTACTTTTGAATTTTGCTTTTTACTTCTTACTTTTCCACCTTTACCGCCTCCACCGTCGCCGGTATTTAATTCAGCCATTTTAGTGTGTGTTTTTTAATTAAAAATCTTTACCTCTCAAACCAGTAACTAAACTAAAGCTATTGATTTTTTGATCTTGCAATAAGTCAAGTACTTTTCTAATTACATTGTACTCTTCTTTTGCATCTCCTTTAATTGCGATTTGCAATTCTTTATCGTTGACCTCTATATTGGCAATACGAGCATTATAAACCCATTCTTTCAATTGATTGTCCAACGAATCCAAAGGAATACCTGTTTGACCAGCTTTATTCCTGTCAGATGCTTTCATTTCAATGATTTGCTTAAGATTTGCGATTCCAACACCAAAATCATCCATTCTTGAGAATGTATTTTTATCAGCATCAGTAAACTCAACACCATACTTTTCAGCCATCAGTTCTAATGTTCTTACTCTTACTTCTTTTCCTTTTAAGTCAAAGAATACTTTTCCATCACCTACTGTTAGCGTAGCTAAATCTGAGTCAGGCAATTTTGTCTGAACAGTTGAAGAAGGTGTATCTACAGGTAGAGCTTCAGGAATTTTAGCAGTTGAAGTCATTACAAAGAAGGTAAGCAATAGAAACGCTACATCACACATTGCGGTCATATCAGTTGACCCAGCATTTTTCTTTATTTTTATTTTAGCCATTCTTTTTGTTTTTTATTTGATATAAATATCAAATTATTATTGCTTCAAACTTCCTCTGAATCTTCTGTAAGAGTTCACGATAGACACTGCTGCCTCATCAATAGAGTAAGTTAAATCATCAATTTTAGATGTAAAGAAGTTGTAAGAGATAATTGCTACAGCAGAAGTACCAATACCAGTTGCAGTATTAATAAGTGCCTCAGAAATACCACTTGCAAGTGCAGCTTGGTCAGGAGTTCCTGCAGATGCTAATGCACCAAACGCTTTAATCATACCCGATACTGTTCCTAACAATCCGATAAGAGTACCTAAAGATACTAAAGAAGAGATGATAGTCATGTTCTTTTGTAACATTGGCATTTCAAGAGAAGTTGCTTCTTCGATTTCTTTGTGAATAGTCTCAGCAGCTTCTTCACTGTTGAATCCTTCTTTTTTAACTGCTTGGTATTTTACAAGCGCAGATTTAATTGCATTTGCAACAGAACCTTGTTGTTTGTCACATGAAGCAATAGCTTCGTCAATTTCTCCTGCTTTGATACTTGCTTGAATTTTTGTCATAAAAGTGTCTAGTTTAGTTTTACCAGCTGCTTTTGAGATAACAAAATATCTTTCGATAGAAAAAACAAGAACCATTAATAACATTCCTAATAATACTGGTACAATTGCACCACCGTGATACACTTGACCTAAAGTGTTTAAAGGGTGACCTGTTTCCACGTTTCCACCTTCAAAATTGGAAGCATCTCCCATTACAAATTTCCAGATCATGATACCTACACAAATACATGCTGCGATAATCAATCCTGAAACCATTCCTCCTCCATTTGAAGTGCTTTCCTTTTTAACTTGAACGTTTGCCATTTTTTTTAATTTTAATGTTTTTAAATAATTTATTTTAGTTGTAATTAACTTGTCGTGAAGCAAATTTATACGTTTCAGCGAAATAAAAAAATTTTTTTTTACTTAATTCACTTTTTTCATAGTGTTAAAAAAACAGTTCTCTTAGTTTTTACTGGTTAAACCCGAATATTCGCAAGTAATAAAGCTAATTTTAAAACTTCTATCATGATTTTATTCATTTATACGAGAATTTGATAAAAAATACTTAACAGTCTTTTTAACCCCATCTATTTATTATTAACAATAAAAAACAAATAAAATTGCATTAAACATTAAAATTGACTATTTTTAAAAACGCATGACCCTGCATTAAATCTAAATTAAATTAACGTTATGAATAAGATCGAGAGCTTCTCTAAACAAATAAACGAAGGTTATTTTTGTAAAGGAGACAGCATAATTATAGGAGGAGGAATCCTCGACAATGAGCCAATCGCTGATACACATGTCAAAATTCCGCTAAAGACTCTAAATCGTCATGGTTTAATAGCAGGAGCAACTGGTACAGGAAAAACGAAAACCATCCAGGTTCTATCTGAACAATTATCACTGGCTGGAATTCCGGTTTTGATGATGGATATCAAAGGAGATTTTAGTGGTATAGCAAAAGAAGGCGAAGAAAAGAGTTTTATTACGGATCGTCATGCTAAAATTAATCTTCCCTATTCTATTTCTAAATTTCCAGTAGAACTATTGACATTGTCGGAGCAAAATGGCGTACGTCTACGCGCAACTGTATCTGAGTTTGGTCCCGTTCTATTTTCAAGAATATTAGACCTAAATGACACACAATCTGGTGTTATCTCTATTATATTTAAGTATTGCGACGATAATAAGATGCCTCTACTCGATTTAAAAGACATTAAGAAGGTCATAAATTATATTACAGAAGAAGGAAAAGAAGAAATATCAGAGCACTACGGAAAAATATCTACCTCTACGACTGGAACAATCTTACGCAAGATAATTGAATTGGAGCAGCAAGGAGCAGAACTCTTCTTTGGTGAAAAGTCGTTTGAAATTGATGATTTAATGCGAATTGATGAAACTGGAAAAGGATATGTCAACATTATGCGTTTGACCGACATTCAGGATAAACCAAAACTTTTTTCTACTTTTATGCTTAGTCTGTTGGCTGAGATCTATCAACAAATGCCAGAACAAGGAGACTCTGGTCGCCCTGAATTAATTATTTTTATTGATGAAGCACATTTAATTTTCAAAGAGGCAAGCAAAGCTTTGCTTGATCAAATAGAAACGATTGTAAAACTTATACGTTCAAAAGGAATTGGAATTTATTTTATCACCCAAAATCCAATGGATGTGCCTAGTGGTATTTTGGCACAACTTGGATTAAAAATTCAACATGCACTAAGAGCTTTCACAGCTAATGATCGTAAGGCCATCAAACAAACAGCAGACAACTACCCTATTTCAGAATTTTATGAAACGAGTGAAGTGCTGACCAGTCTTGGAATTGGAGAAGCTCTCGTAACTGCCCTGAACGAAAAAGGTATTCCAACTCCACTTGTTGCCACGATGCTACGCGCACCTATGAGTAGAATGGACATTTTGACTGAAACCGAAATTCAAGAAATCAATAACAAATCTAAACTTGTAAAAAAATATAGCGAACTTATTGACCGCGAAAGTGCTTATGAGATGCTAAATAAAAAAATCACTGAAATTGAACATGAAGCTGCCAAAGTTGAGGCTGCCAAAGAGGAAGTCAAAGTGGCTAAAAAAGAAAGGGCCAAAGGACCAAGTACAACCGAGGTAGTTGGTAAATCGGTACTTAAGGTTTTGACTAGCGCTACATTTATAAGAGGTTTTTTTGGAGTACTTACCAAAATAATGAAAAAATAACGTTAGTATTTTCGACTAAAATTTGACTATTCGAAATATAGGCTTAGAAAATATAACGCTTTCTATAGAATAAGTTTAACAGTTGTATAAAAATTTGGATGACCAATTTTTATATAAAGCATTTGAACTACATTTAATTAAAATACAATGATAAAATACATATTACAAAACGCACCTTTTATTGTACCAACTACTGACGGTAAGTTAATAGAGGAACATCATGGAATGGCATCTACTGGTAATCCTGAGGTATCTATTGCTCATATGGTAGCTCCTCCTAAATGGAGTGAACCTTTTCAAACTCCAGAATTTGACGAATACACTTATATCATAAAAGGTAAAAAACAATTTATTATTGACGGCGAAACAATACTATTGGAAGCTGGACAATCGATTCAAATATTTAAAAATACTCGTGTACAGTATTCCAATCCGTTTGATGAAGAATGTGAATATATTGCCATCTGCAAACCTGCTTTTGATTTTACAAAAGTTCACAGAGAAGAATAAGAATCGTAATAAAAGTTTATTTTGCTTAGCTTTTCGTAAACCAAAAATCTATTCAATTGAAAAAAAAGTAATTAACAGCAACTATTTTGCGTGAGATATAACCAAGGAAAGCGTGGGAGCAAATAAAGCAATAGCAGAACTAGTTGTCGACTAAAAAAGTTAAGCTAACCCAGCGAACCAAAAATTTGCCATTAAGGATGGTCACGACCAATATCTTGATGTTAAATAATAAAACAAAAAAATCTCGTCATTGCTGACGAGATTTTTTTATGATTGTATTTTTTCTATAAAGTTTAGATGATTAACATCGCATCTCCGTAAGAATAAAACTTATATTCTTCTTTGATTGCTTCGTCATACGCTAGACGCATCAAGTCATGCCCGCAGAAAGCTGAAATCATCATCAATAAAGTCGACTTTGGAGTATGAAAATTGGTGATCATACAAGTCGCAATACTAAATTCATGAGGAGGAAAAATAAATTTATTAGTCCATCCGTCAAAAGGATTTAATGTTGCTTGAGAAGAAACGGCACTTTCGATAGCACGCATTGATGTTGTACCAACAGCACAGATACGTTTCTTTTTCACCTTAGCATCATTAACGATATCACACGCTTCTTGATTAATTTTTAATTCCTCAGAATCCATTTTGTGTTTTGATAAATCTTCCACCTCAACTGGATTGAAAGTTCCTAAACCAACGTGTAAAGTTACCTCGGCAAATTTAATTCCTTTGATTTCTAATCTCTTTAATAAATGCTTAGAGAAGTGCAATCCTGCAGTTGGCGCCGCTACAGCACCTTCTTCTTTTGCATAAATAGTTTGGTAACGATCTGCATCCTCTGGAGTTACATCTCTATTAATATATTTAGGAATTGGAGTTTCTCCAAGTTCTGTCAATTTACTTCTAAATTCTTCGTAAGAACCATCGTAAAGAAAACGTAATGTTCTACCACGTGAAGTTGTATTGTCTATTACCTCAGCAACTAATGAATCATCATCACCAAAGTATAATTTGTTACCAATACGTATTTTACGAGCTGGATCTACTAATACATCCCAAAGACGTTGTTCTGCATTTAATTCACGAAGCAAGAAAACCTCGATTCTAGCACCCGTTTTTTCTTTGTTCCCGTATAAACGAGCCGGAAAAACTTTAGTATTATTTAGAATCATAACATCGCCATCATCAAAATAATCGATAACATCTTTGAACATTTTGTGTTCTATTGTTTGTTTTTTACGATCAATAACCATTAAACGAGCTTCGTCTCTGTTCTCTGATGGAAATTCAGCTAGAAGTTCTTTTGGCAAATCAAATTGAAAATGTGATAATTTCATTGTAATAAGTTATGAGTTAAAAATTATAATTTATAAGTTTTGATCCTCAGCGTTATAATTGTATGCAAATATACGATTGTGAGATAGGCGTTGTCAAGTGTTTTGACCTTTATTTTTCCTTTTGCCGCAAAGACGCCAAGAAACAACGATTATTTCCTTTATTAATGACTATAATTGGGCTATATCATAACCCAAACCTTTCATATCTTCCCAGAAATCTGGATATGATTTTGAAACTACCTCAGCATTTTCGATAATAATGGGCACTTTTAAAGCTAATGGTGCAAATGCCATCGCCATACGGTGATCATTATAGGTTGCGATTTTGATATTATGATTAATGTTGGTTGATGGAGTTAAGGTCAATGTTTCATTGGTTACCGAAATGTTTGCACCCAATTTGGTTAACTCAATTCGCAAGGCTTCAAGACGATCTGTCTCTTTAATCTTCAAGGTGTGAAGTCCTGTTAAGTGGCAACCAATACCTAAACCAAGACAAGTAACCACAATCGTTTGAGCAATATCAGGTGTATTGTTTAGGTCTAAATTTAATGTTTCCAATTTAAAGTTAGGCACTTTGGTCAAGGTCAAAGCATTATTTTCAAAATGAGATTTCACACCCATTTTTTCGTAAATTTCAACTAAAGCAGAATCTCCTTGTAAGCTATTTTGTTTGTAGCTAGATATTGTAATCGAAGCCGTTTCTGCCAAAGCAACTAGGCTAAAAAAGTAAGAAGCTGAACTCCAGTCAGACTCCACCACCATTTCTTTGGGAGCGACTTCTGCTTTTGGGTACACTCTAATTGTATTACCTTCAAAACTTGTTTTTATATCTAAATCGTTTAGCAATGCTAAGGTCATTTTGATATAAGGCACAGAGGTTATTTCGCCTACTAAGTTAAGCTCGATTCCGTTTTCCAACTTAGATGCTACTAATGATAAGGCCGAAATATATTGGCTGCTTACATTGGCAGGAATATCCACTTTTGAAGCGGTAATTTTTTGTCCTTTGATTCGAATTGGAGGGTAACCTTCCTCTTTCTCATACGTAATCACAGCTCCTAATTTTTTCAAAGCATCTACCAAAACCTTGATTGGACGTTCTTGCATACGTTGAGATCCTGTCAAAACTACTTCACGTCCTTCGTTCACTGCAAAAAATGCAGTTAAAAATCGCATTGCGGTTCCAGCATGATGGATGTCAACAATTTCGTCATTACCTTTTAGGGCTTTTTCCATCACTTCGCTATCATCAGAATTTGATGTATTAGCCAAAGTAATTGCAGGAAATAAAGCTTTTAACAATAATAAACGATTAGTTTCACTTTTTGATCCCGTAACAGCAATGTTTGCTTGCAAATTGGAATGGGTAGTTTGTAACAGTAAATTCATTTTTCAGGTTGTGTGTTATGAGTCTTACTTTAATGTGGTTTGATTCTAAAAAAATAAAAATGCAGAAACCAAGAAATAAGACCACTAAGAAGGGCGCAATTTACTACTCCTTCACTTTAATTCATAATTTAGAAGTTAGATTATTTTAACTTGTCGTTATTTTTGTGACGGTCTTTGTCACGAATAGATTTAAAATCCAATTTTTTATCGAAAGCGCTTTGCAAATCTATCCCCGTTTGATTGGCCAAACATAGCACTACAAAAACAACATCTGCCAATTCTTCGCCTAGGTCTTTATTTTTATCACTTTCTTTTTCTGACTGTTCTCCGTAGCGGCGTGCAATTATACGAGCTACTTCGCCAACCTCTTCAGTAAGTTGCGCCATATTGGTCAATTCGTTGAAGTAACGAACGCCGTGTTCTTTTATCCAAGTATCAACGTCTTGTTGTGCGTTTTTTAAGTCCATTTTATTCTTTAGTTTTTTTTACAAAGATACAAAGTACATTATTATAGGATTAGCATTTAAGAACATTATCCAAGCCTGAACTTAATTTTATTCTGTAATAGCATCATGTTTCTTTAATTCGAAAAAGAAAAAATCACTGTTTCGTTTTCTGCTTTTAAATCTTTGACAAAACAATTTTTTCATTTTGCTTGTTTATCGTTTTTTGGTAAAACTCCTTCAGCATCATATAATGTACTGCAGGAATAATGGCATCATTTACTTGATGTGTGATTGAGATTTGGATTGTATTGCTGACCACATTACAAAAAAAGTTGTACTTACCCATATTATCCATCATAGCAACGGAATAGGATTCTGGAGCCTGTTCTACCTTGTATCCCTCTGGAATATGAATAGTCACACTGTATCTATCCATAAAAGGAAAACCAAAATCTACCGGATACTCTCTAACTTCTTGTTTAAAAGGGTTAACATTTTGAACAAAGAAAAGTAAAGGATTAATATACATTTTACCGCCGATTTGCTCCGTAAACTGATTCCCTGAAAAAGAATAACGTTCAGCTACTGGCTCTTTAAAATTGGCATTAATTGTTCTAGTATACTCTTTGATTGAAATTTTGTGAATGTTCTCCTTTTTTTCTAAATATGTATCTTCTTTTATACCCTTCACATCATTTCTATACTTTAAGGCATAATAATCTAACTTTCGGTCCAGGCATTCTCCTTGCACTTCGCCTTTTTCATCGATTGAATAAATTAATGCCATTGAACTAGTAGAAGGTCCTGTAGGTAGTAAGGGTACTAAACTAGAGGTACCATCGACATTTATCATTCTTCCACCCCAATTTAAAACGCGAAATGGTAAGATATTTTGAGTAGAAAATGGGTCTGAGCCATCCAATAAAATTGTCTTTCCGTTGAGTTCAACGGCGGCGATTACATAATTAAAAGCGTTTCTATTGGGGAAAAACGAAATACCATTGGATCGAGTACTTACCAAAACCGGGTTTACGGTGAAGCCTGCATATCGTAGCATAGCCGTAAGCATGAGGTTGATATCCGCAATATTACCAGTTTTCTCTTTGTATGCTTTTTTGACACCATTCATGCAGGAATAGCCAAATATGTCATTCCATTTTACAGCAGTTTTGACATGATTCAAAATAGCATCAATTTTTTCATCATCAGATACTTTTCCTTTTAGGATATTTGTGATATCCTCTTCAAAATAACCTGTTTTTTTGAGTTCTGGACCAAAATCATCATAATCATAAATTGTTTTAACTACATCTTCCCAAGTAGTAGAATAATATTTGGGTACGGAATTAGGGTACAATGTACTTGTGAGTTCTTGAGATAAGGAAGCAGTATAATTGTCTAGATTATAAACATATGCCTCTGATTTCATAGCGGGAACATCGACACTTACATACTCAGTAACCTTTTCCATAAAATCAATTTTATCACTTGAAAATGTTGTAGAAGTACTTTGATATGCTAACCCACCGTTATCGCCTCTTTCTTTAGAGGTAATAATAATCGAATTATTATTTTGAGAAACCGTAACTTTTGGAAAAATAAAACCTTTCGAATTAGAATTATACTTAAAATACTCCGGTACGCTGTTTGTATAAGAAGAGTAGTTAACCGGAATGCTAGATTGAAAATACCAATCTCTAAGGCTGCTAATTCGCTCCGAATATATAGCATATTCATATTCAATCACACTACCTTCTTTAACATTGGGCATGGTTATTTTTTTCTGGCTCCAAAAACTATTTATTTCATCATTAAATTCACCTTCACTTTTCAATTTGGTTTTTTCAATTTTACCATTGATTAAGTTGTAAGTGTATGCATTCGAAAAAGATACCCTTTCACTTGATCCTCTATCTGAATAGTAGCCTACCTTTTTGGTGGCCCAGTCGTAACCTTCTTTTTTGTATATTTTTACTCTAACCTTAACTTTTAAAACAACTTCAAAACCTTTTCCTTGATTATAAATAAAATTATTAGTTCCTTTTTCGAATAGGATAGCCGCTACTGCAGAACTATCTTTAGGATGTACCTTCTCTTGCAACTCGGCTACACTTACTTTTCCTAATTCAAAACTTTGAGCTGTTGACTGCAAAAACCCGCCAATAAACAGCAATAATGCTAAAAAAATTTTCATTTATACGTTTTTAAATTTTCGACAAAACAATTTTTTCATTTTGCTTATCAGTCATCATTTGATAAAACCCCTTTAGGTTTACATAATCTTCAGATGGAATTATTGCTTCATTGATTTGATGTGTTACGGTAACTTGAAGCCCGCTATCTGTAACATTGGTAACAAAATTAAAAACAGCCAAATCTTCCATGAAGACCATTGTAGAAGTTTCTGGAAATTTCTCTACTTTATATCCTGCTGGAATTTGAATAGAGATGTAATATTTTTCTATAAAAGGAAAACCATAATCTACAGGAAAAGCTCGTGATTCTTGCTTAAATATATTTGTTTTCTGCGCTAGATATAATAAAGGATTTATATACATTTCCCCTCCTATTATCTCTGTAAATTGATTACTAGTAAACGAAAAAGTTTCCATTACAGGTTCTTTCAATTTTCCTTCATTAGCTCTAGTGTATTCTTTGATATCAATTCGCTGATTATTTTCTAACTTTTCTAGATAACTTTCCTCTTTGCTATCCTTTACTTCATTTCGAAACAACATCGCATTGTAATTTGTTCTTTGGCGCCTTCCCTGTCCAGTAATTTCACCTTGATCGTTTATGGCATAATTAAGTAAAACGGTATCACCCGACGGAACAGTTGGCATTAAATTTACAGATGCTGAGCTTATATCCTTTCGAATCAATCGCCCATTCCAGTTCAATGCTCTAAAGGGCAAAATATTAGGAGCCGTAAATGGATCTGAGGCATCCAATAAAATAATCTTATCGACTTCTTCGATTGCAGCAACCACATAATTATAAGCATTTAAATTGGCATAAAAAGAAATCCCATTAGAACGGGTACTTACCAGTACGGGCTCAGCATTAAAGCCTGCATTACGCAGCATTGCAATAAGCATTAAATTAATATCAGCTATATTTCCTGTTTTATCTTTATATGCAGATCGTACACCATTCATGCAAGAATATCCGTAAATACCATTCCATTTAACAGCCGATTTAGCGAAGTGTAACACCGCCTCAATTCGCTCCTGAGCTGCGACCTTACCTTGGAGTGCAACTGCTAAATCATTTTCAAAATACCCAGTTTTATTTAATTCTAAACCAAAATCATCCAAACTATAAATTGTTTTTACTACATCATCCCAGTCCGTAGCATAAGCCTTTATTTGTGCGTTAGGAAATTTGGTCATCGTTAATTCTTGCGATATACTAGAGGTATAATTGTCTATATTATTCACATAGGCTTCTTCTCGCAGTGCAGGCACATTTAAGGCTATGTAGTTGTTTACGTTCTCAACAAACTCAACTTTTTCTTCTACTTTTTTTGTAGCTTGTGAGGAGCTCCATGACCTTTGTACACCTGCACCACCCTGTGTAAGAAAATTATCTTGTACTTTAATGGACAAGTTAAGATAATTACTTTTCACCGTTTTGGTTACTTTTGGCGCTACAAAGCCCTTCAGGTTTGAGTTGTAGATAAAATACTCCGGAACAGCATTGGTGTACTCAGAATAATTTACAGGAATTGTGGTTTGAAAATACCAATCACGAAGGCTGGCGTATCTAGCGGTTACCAAATTATATTCAAACTCAATTACACTCCCTTCCTTAATATTGGGCATTGTAATTTTCTTCTGTTTCCAATATTTATTTATGTCTTCATCAAATTCACCTTCACTTTTAAGTTTCACTTTTTCAATTTTACCACCTACCAAATTATAGGTAACAGCGTTATCTACTTTGATACTTTCATTATAGTCCTTATTAGCGTAATAAAGTATTTTTTTTGTTGCCCAATCAAAACCTTCTTTTTTGTATATTTTAATACGAGCCTTGACATTAAATACTACACGAAAACCTTTTGTGTTGTCGTAAACAAAATTATTAGTTCCTTTTTCGAATAGGATAGCCACTACTGCAGACGTATCTTTAGGATGTACCTTCTCTTGCAACTCGGCTACACTTACTTTCCCTAATTCAAAATTTTGAGCTGTTGCTTTTGTTGTTATAATCCATAGGATTAGAATAAAAAGCATTGACTTTACTTTCATAACATTACATTTTTGCAATAACAATTTTTGCATTATCATTCTTTGATACTTGTTCATTAAAAAGGCGGAATTCATCATATTCTTGATTAGAATAAGTCCCTTTATTTTTCAGAAATAACCTTTTGTACACTATTGTTGAATTATCTTTTTTAGTAAATTCGATAGTATAGGTCCCAAATTTGGATTTTAAAGCAACATTTGATGGCAAAAATTCAACTGTAAATCCTACTGGTAACTTAACCTCTATTTCGTCTACATCGATAAATCCTCGTTGTACTTCAAACGGACTTTTTCTGTTTCTCATTTTCTTCACATCCGAAGAATATTGATTAAAGGCGTTAAGAGCAAAAATCATTTTATTGCCCGATAGGTTTCCGTAATTATCACCATTAAACACCATATTTTCGATAATCTGAATTTGGTCTTTATCATTTATGAATTTAGATTCTATAACTTTTAAATTACTAATGTTCGACAAAGAGTTCTTGTAATGCAACTCTCTATCTCGGGTTGATAATTTTTCAATTTGACACTTATAATGGTATTGTGTTCCTTCAGACACACGCATCAAAGACCCTTTGAAATTTCCTTCGGGTGAGATTTCGAAAATTCCTTTACTTTTTTGGCTGTTGTCTTGATCGTGATATGCTTTGGTATGTAGAATTTCTCCCCCTTCTGGCTTAATGACGATTACATCTCTATCATCTGTAAAGTTGGCTTGATACCCAAATGGAACATCCTGACTTGTACATTCTAAAAAAATATTTTCTTTTCCGTTGGGTACACACAATATTGCATGATTACCTTGTAGTGATGTAAAACTACCATCAATACTTTTTAGGTCATCATCACCATACAATTCGGTATAGTAGGATGGCACACCAACAACCTCAAGCAAGGATCGAGTATAATTTGATAAGGCTTTGCAATCTCCATAACCTAGTCGATCAACATCATTGGCCAACATGGGTTTAAAACCACCAATACCGACTTGCACACTTATATAGCGTGTTTTATTTTGCATGTACTTGTAAACAATCTTAGCTTTTTTGATAGGGTCTGTCTCTGTGCCAACAACTGCCAATATCTTCGCTTTCGCCTCGTCAGACAAGTTATTGGTTCCTTTTAAAATGTTTTCTGAAAACCAAGCTCCATATTCTTTCCAGTTTGAAGCTGAACCATCTACTCCTTCAAGGTTAAAGGAGTCAAGACCCATTATTAATTTGGGCATCGTTTTATAAACTGAACAAAGCCCTTCAGGAGATAGTGCATTACAATTTTGCACTTCATACTGTATTTTTCTTGGGCTAACTTCAATTTCTTTAACATTATATTTCTCGAAGTTGAATGCTTTACTTCTTAGCCCTAATTCGGCTGGGCATGTAACATTTAATACACTTTTTTCAACGCTTTCAAAGTAATTGGACATTGGATTCCAAGAGGGAATGTTTGCAGTGGTTGAAGTAGAAAAATCACTTTCAAAACAAATAGTAAAAGGATATTGTATAGGTGTATACTGCAAATACACTACTCGGGCATCAGAAAAAAGAGTTCCTCCACCGACAGCACTTTGATCTATAAAATCTTTTCGTCTAATTTTTTTTATTTCAGATCCCTGCGCGTCATACACAATAGCCTCCATATTTTTGATCGAAGAGCGATTATCATAACCTTCAACTGCATCGATGGCTTGCATCCCTTTTTGATTGAAGACGGTAACAACTCGTTTTTTATGAATAGTCATTGCACGCTGAGATGCAACATTTATATCTATTTGATACAAACGAACAACTGCATTTGCATTGTCTTTTAAACTGTCAGCAATAAGAGTGACAGCATATTCTTTTTTTTGAGCAAATAAAGCAGTAGAGAACAGGAGTAAAAGAAAATAGGTTAGACCGAATTTCATAAGAAATATATTTTCGATAAACCTAAGAAAAATTCTGCTAAAGAAAAACTAATTATTCCTTATTTTTTGAATCTATGCTTATTGTTACTGGTCCATCATTGATAAGTGCCACTTTCATATCGGCACCAAATATTCCCGTTTGCACCTTTTTACCTAATTCCAATTCCATTTTTCGAATAAAACTCTCGTACAGTGGAATTGCAATATCTGGCTTTGAAGCTTTGATGTACGAAGGACGATTTCCTTTTTTGGTTGCAGCCTGCAGTGTAAATTGGCTCACAACAATCATTTCCCCCTTCACATCTTGGATGGAACAGTTCATGACCTCATTCTCGTCGGCAAAAATTCGGATCTTGGTTATTTTACCTACCAACCAATCAATGTCTTCTTGATTATCTGCATCTTCAATACCAACCAAAACCAGTAGCCCTTGTTGTATATCTGCAACTACCTTAAAATCAACGGTAACAGAAGCCGATAGAACCCTTTGGATTATTACACGCATTACGCTCTTCCTTTATCACTGTTTTGACGGTCTTCGTCATAAATATCGGTGCGGTATTGCTCTTCGTCTCCTTCTAGAATTTTAAGATAACTATTGTATCTCGACCAAGCAATCTCATCCTTTTCCAAAGCTGCCTTTACAGCACATTTTGGCTCATCTTTGTGCAAACAATTATTGAATTTACATTGGTCTTTCAGTTTGAAAAATTCAGGGAAATAGCCACCTATCTCGGCCGGCTCCATATCCACCATTCCAAACCCTTTGATTCCGGGTGTGTCAATAATACTTGCACCAAATGATAAATCATACATCTCTGCAAAAGTAGTGGTGTGTTGTCCTTGCTTACTAGCGTCTGATATTGTTTTGGTTTTTAAATGCAAAGAAGGCTCCATTGCGTTTACCAAGGTAGATTTTCCAACCCCAGAATGCCCAGAAAACATACTTACTTTTCCAATCATCATTTCTTGAAGTACCTCCACACCTTTCCTTTCCGTAGAGGATACGCGCAAACATTTGTATCCAATTTCTTGATACACGTGTTGCATGTACAATTGCTCGTCAAGGGTTGCCTCGTCAAAAGTATCTATCTTATTAAAAACCAATATCGTTTCGATACCATAGGCTTCTGCTGTAACCAAAAAACGGTCTATAAAATTAAACGTAGTAGGTGGATTGTTGACAGTAATCAATAAAAAAACGCGGTCAATGTTGGACGCAATGATGTGCATTTGGTGTGATAAGTTCACCGATTTTCGCACAATGTAGTTTTTCCTTTCGTGAATATGATGAATCACTCCAGTTACCTGTGCGTTGTTTTCTTCGATCTCAAAGTCCACAACATCGCCCACAGCTATAGGATTGGTACTTTTGATACCCTTCATCCTAAACTTTCCTTTTATTCTGCATTCTACAAAATCACCTTGGTCAGATTTTACACTGTACCAGCTTCCTGTGGATTTATAAACGATTCCTGTCATGGTGCAAAGATAATTTTTTGTTTCAAGTTTGTCTCCAAGTCTCGGTATAAAGTTTAAAGTTTTTCATGTTTATCAAATCCATAAAAAAATCCCCATACTCATAAAGTATGGGGATTTGAATATGTAAAATCAAAAGAGATTATCCGTTGATCACTTTTTCTTGGTGTTCGATACTTTCTTGGTGAATTGCTTTGAACAATTTTGTTGTAAACTCACTAGACAAACCGTTTTTTGCACCTGCGTCAAGCACTTTTCCTTGGATTTCATTCCAACGGCTATTTTGCAAAACTGCTACATTATTGTCTTTTTTCACTTGACCAATTTCTTTAGCTACAGCCATACGCTTACCAATCAATTCCAATAGATTACTATCCATGATATCGATATTAGCTCTCAATTTTGTCATTTTATTTTCAAAATCGCTATCTCCACTCACTTTTCTTACTTTCAAATCTTTGAAAATTTGTTTCAAAGCGTCTGGAGTTACTTGTTGAGCCGCATCAGACCATGCATTATCTGGATCGATATGCGTTTCAATGATCATACCATCATAGTTCAAATCCAAAGCTTCTTGAGTCACTTCAAGAATCATTTCACGGTTTCCTGTGATATGAGATGGGTCAATGATTAAAGGTAAATCAGGGAATTTATTTTGTAATTCAATAGCAATTTGCCATTCTGGAATGTTTCTGTATTTTGTTTTTTGGTATGTAGAGAAACCTCTGTGGATTACACCTAGGTTTTTGATACCTGCCATGTACAAACGTTCAACACCACCTAACCATAAAGCCATATCTGGATTTACTGGGTTTTTGATCAAAACGATTTTATCTGTACCAGCCAATGTATCAGCAATTTCTTGAACCGCAAAAGGGTTTGCAGTTGTACGAGCACCTACCCATAAAACATCAATATCATGCTCCAAAGCCAATTTACAGTGTGCAGCTGTAGCAACCTCAGTTCCCATTAGCAATCCTGTTTCAGCTTTAGCTTTTTGTAACCATTTTAATCCAATCTCACCAACACCTTCAAATCCTCCTGGACGTGTTCTTGGTTTCCAGATACCTGCTCTAAAAACACTTACATCAGAATCTTTCAACTCGTGAGCAATTTTCAAAACTTGATCTTCAGTCTCTGCACTACATGGTCCAGCGATTACAAACGGATGTTCCAATTTGAATGCATCTAACCAATTTCTCATTTCTTTCTTATTTTCCATCTTTACTAATTTTTAGTTTCTATATTTTTAATTAATTTTTTCTTTTCTTATTCTGTAATCCTGTCCTTATTTCTTCAAACCGTTCAAGATTACTTTAATTTTATTCACACTTTGCATTTCATCATAAATTGCATCGTAATTATCATCTTGCAACAATTCTTTGAACTGTGTCAAATTCGAAATATATTCTTCCAACGTTTCTACAACCTGTTCCTTGTTCTGTTTAAAAATTGGTGTCCACATTGCTGGCGAACTTTTTGCCAAACGAACCGTGCTTTCGAAACCAGAACCCGCCATGTCAAATATATCTTGCTCAATTTTTTCTTTCTCAATCACCGTCTTACCAAGCATAAACGAACTTATGTGTGACAAATGCGATACGTAGGCGATGTGCTTGTCATGCGACTTTGGATCCATGTACCGTATGCGCATCCCAATAGCTCTAAACAAATCTAACGCGCGCTCTTGTAACTTAAAAGCCGTTTTTTCGACCTCACAAATAATGTTTGTTTTACCTTGATACAAACCAGTAATCGCTGCTGATGGACCCGAAAACTCTGTACCTGCAATTGGGTGAGCCGCTATAAAATTTCTCCTCTTTGGATGGTTTGCGACTGCTTCACAAATCGGACTCTTGGTCGAACCAACATCAAAAACAATCGTTTCTTCCCCTGCATAATCCAAAACTTGAGGCACGACCTTCATTGCTACGTCAACAGGAACTGATACAATTACAAAATCAGCATTCACAACCTCTTCCAATTTGGCAGCTTGGTCAATCACCCCCAATTTTAATGCTTCAGCAACGTGATCTTCATTCAAATCCACGCCATAAACCGTCGCCTCTGGGTACAAACCTTTGATGTCCAAAACCATCGAACCACCAATTAATCCTATTCCAACTACATATACTTTCATTCTTCTTTTTATTTGTAGCTAATCCTGCTCCGGACGCTTCGGGACGTTAATCAACAATCTAAAATCGACTTATCGCTTCTTGTATTTTCTCTTCTTTTACACATAATGCAAATCGGATATATCCTTCGCCATTGCTTCCAAAAATAGTTCCTGGTGTGATGAAAATATATTTTTCATGCAAAATCTGATCAATAAATGCTTCAGCAGAATCAATTCCTTCTGGCAATTTTGCCCAAACAAACAATCCAACTCCTTCTTTATATACTGTACAATTCAGCTTTTCGGCCAATTGTTCTGTCAATATTCTTCTTTTGGCATAAACAGCATTCATGGAATCAAACCAGCTTTTATCACTTTTCAAAGCGGCAATCGCCCCTTTTTGAATTCCGAAAAACATTCCGCTATCCATGTTGCTTTTTACTTTCAAAACAGCATCAATGCAAGCCGCATTTCCCAACACCATTCCTACTCTCCAGCCTGCCATGTTGAAGGTTTTACTCAAGGAATTTAACTCCATTGCCACATCCTTAGCACCTGCAACCTGCAACAAACTCATCGGTTGGTCGTTCAAAACAAAACTATAAGGATTGTCGTTAACCAATAATATGTCGTGTTTTTTGGCGAAAGCAATTAACTTTTCGAATAACCCTAGACTTCCTCTTGCACCCGTAGGCATATGAGGATATCCAATCCACATGATTTTCACTTTCGATAAATCTAACTGTTCCAAAGCTTGAAAATCAGGCTCCCAATTATTTGCTTCTTTCAAATCATAATATACTGGTACTGCTCCAACCAAATTGGTAACCGAAGTATAGGTAGGATAACCTGGATTCGGAATCAAAACATGATCTCCTTCGTTCAAAAACGCAAGTGAAATATGCATAATCCCTTCTTTCGATCCCATCAATGGCAAAATCTCAGTTGCTGGATTAACCGTCACTCCAAAATTATTTTGATAAAAGTCAGCCATACTGCTACGCAACTCTGGCAACCCTTGATAACTTTGATATTGATGACCATTTTCATCCTTCATTCCTTCAATCACTGCATCAATCACGTCTTGCGACGGACTCAAATCTGGACTTCCAATTCCCATATTGATAACTGGATTTCCTTCAGCAGCTAGCTGTCTTACTTCTCTCAATTTTGATGAGAAATAATATTCTTCAACTGTATTCAATCTATTCGCTAGTGCAATCATACCTTTTATGTATTACTCATTTCTGAGTTATTCTTTTTTAAACTTTCGAACTAAAAAAATTATACCGACGGTTTGGTGTTTTTATACTCTCCCAAAATCTTAAAATATTCCGCCATAATCTCAAGCAATGACTTTGCTTTGGCAAAATCGGCATATTCTTCAAATGTAACATCTACAAAAAATGAATATTTCCAAGGTGTTTCAATTTTTGGCAGAGACTGTATTTTGGTTAAATTCATCCTACAATCACTCATCACATTTAGCACCGCTGCCAAACTTCCTCTTTTATGGTCCAATTCAAATTTGATCGAAGCGCGGTTGATCTCATTTTGAGGTACAAACGAATTCTCCTTGTTAATGATTACAAAACGAGTCATATTGTTTTTAATCGTTTGTATTGCGGGAGCCAAAATCTGCAATCCATACATCTCTGCAGCTACCGTACTACCTATTGCAGCGATACCTCTCAAGTTTTTAGCTTG
Organism: Flavobacterium faecale; assembly: GCF_003076455.1. NCBI lineage: Bacteria > Pseudomonadati > Bacteroidota > Flavobacteriia > Flavobacteriales > Flavobacteriaceae > Flavobacterium > Flavobacterium faecale. Next base: position 1,587,861 of record NZ_CP020918.1, on the reverse strand, counting down.
AATTCTGCGCGCTGTCTCGGCCGTATCTTTATCCTCAACAATCTTAATGTTTGGATATTTTTTTAAAAACTCCATACATTGCAACAAAGCCATTGGGTGCGAATAAACCTCTTGAATATCTTCGATATTTTGTCCTGGTAACGCCATCAAATTTTGAGAAATATTCAAATAATACTCTCCAATGATGTGTAAATCATTCTTATCAATCAAAGCATAATTAGGAATAATTGGCCCTGCAATAGAGTTCTCAATCGCCATAACCGCTTGTGTTGATTTGCCCGAAAGCAAACTATCAATCAATTCCTCAAAAGACAAACACTCGTCAATTGCAACTTCTTCATTATAATACTCCTTCACCACTTGATGATGAAATGATCCTTTTATACCTTGTATTGCAATTTTTGCTTCCATAAACTCAAAAAAAAATCCTGATTTTCATCAGGATTGTATATTATCTTTATTTGTTTCTTTTACTTCTCAAATAACCATAGCACAATCCTTACTTCTCGTTAAAGAAGAAATAAGTGTTGCTAAAATAAAATCGGTTATTAGACATCTGTAATGCTTTGTAATAAATTTGAGTCGCAAATGTAAAACTTATTTTAAAATCATACCAAAAAAATATCAAATATTTTAAAAAAATATAGAAAAACCAACAAATACAATCGATTTTTCCTTATCAGCAATAGAAAAAGAAGCAAAAAACAGATTTTTTAGCAATTTGATAATCTAAAAACATAATCGTGATATAAAATTTACAAAAAGTTCAAATTCTAACGACGATGAGCACCAATAAATGCGTCGATTTGCGAATTGAAATACGAAACTGAATAATTTTCTGTTTACTTTTGTATCAAATAATAAAGTTATGTCTATAGCGGTTACAAATATTTCAAAAAGTTATGGCGCTCAAAAAGCGTTAGACAACATTTCTTTCTCGGTAAACAAAGGAGAAATTGTTGGTTTTTTGGGTCCAAATGGAGCTGGGAAATCTACTTTGATGAAAATCTTAACTACATATTTAAATGCTGATACAGGAATCGCTCTTGTGAATGGACATGATGTACAACTAAACGCAAAAGCAGTTCAGTTATCTATTGGTTATTTGCCAGAACACAATCCGTTGTACTTGGATTTGTATGTTCGCGAATATTTGGCTTTTAATGCAGATGTTTACAAAGTAGCAAAATCTAGAATTGATGAAGTGATTCAGCTAACTGGTTTAGCAAGCGAAAGCCATAAAAAAATAGGTCAGCTATCCAAAGGATACCGTCAACGTGTAGGACTAGCAAATGCTTTGCTTCACAATCCTGATGTTTTAATTTTGGATGAACCAACTACAGGACTGGACCCAAACCAGTTGATCGAAATAAGAAACGTAATTAAAAACGTAGGTAAAGACAAAACGGTTTTCCTTTCTACACATATTATGCAAGAGGTGGAAGCGATTTGTGATCGTGTCATCATCATTAACAACGGAAAAATTGTTGCCGATAAAAAACTAGATCATCTCATCTCTGAAGAAAAAGAACAGGTTCTAGAAGTGGAATTCGATTATAAAATAGAAGAGCAAGTGATTGCCAAAATTGAAAACTTAGTTTCGTATAAAAACACCCACGACATGACATGGGAATTGACTTTTAAAGCTGATAAAGACATGCGTCCCACAGTTTTTGACTTTGCCAATGAAAATGGATTGAAAACACTACAACTCAATCAGAAAAATAAAAACCTAGAAGCTATATTTAGGGAAATTACTAAATAAGTTTTCAGTTTACGGTTTTTAGTATTCAGTCTTAACGCAAAAAGCATCATTTTTATGGTGCTTTTTTGTTATAAGTTACTTTTCCATTATTATTCAAAAAATTAACCTCATTTTTTTTTTAATATCTAAAATTTATTCTGACATTTGAAATTCACTTTTTAATCAGAAAAATTATGAGAAAATTTACTTTTTTGTTTTTAATCGTTTTTATTAGCTTTTAGTCTACAAAAGCAGTAGCACAAACAGATCCTTTACTAGGTCAAATTTCTATGTTTGCAGGTAATTTTGCACCAAGAGGTTGGGCTTTTTGTGATGGACAATTATTAGCTATCTCACAAAACACAGCATTATTTAGCATTATAGGAACAACTTACGGCGGCGATGGAAGAACAACCTTTGCTTTACCTGATTTGAGAGGAAGAGTACCAATGCATCCCGGAAATGGACCTGGTCTTTCAGGAAGAAGTTTAGGTCAATCTGGAGGTACTGAAACAAATACATTGAATATTTCCCAAATGCCTTCACATAGTCATACAGTAAATGCAGTAAGCACAGACGGAAATACAAATGATCCCACAAATGCACTTCCAGCAAATACAAAGGTACTTGACAAAGAATACTCTACTGCAGCAACTGATGCTGTTATTATGAAAAGCACAATGATCAGTCCAGCTGGAGGTAATTCATCTATCAACAATATACAGCCTTATAGAACTGTAAACTTTATAATTGCCTTACAAGGTATATTTCCATCTAGAAGTTAAAACCTATGAAAATGATAAAACAAATACTTTATAGCCTAGTCATCATGTCAAGTATGTATTCAAATGCACAGACAATAACCTTTAATGGTTGTCATGATTTATTCGAGGATCAAAACTATATTTTTAATTATTCAGGAACAGATACTACTGGAAGAAATTTTTATACAACTACCCCTGTCAATGGAGATCAAGATTGTGGAGGACTAGGAACTTGTGAGTTCATGCTGAAATGGAACGCTATTACATTAAAATGGGAATTTTTAGCAGATAGCGGAAATGGTGATTTTATAGAGCCCAGTTTAATCTATTCGAATTCATCTGCTTCATTACCAAATCCACCCGACATTAACCTTGGTACATGGACAGAGAATACAGCGTTAACAGCATCTGAATGTGGTGGTAATCTAACTACGACAAATGCTATATTAACTGGTGCAGTACAAAGCACTACGTTAGGGAGCAATTTGATAATTACAAATAATGATGTAGTTGTATACCCTAACCCTGTGCATGATGTGTTGCATTTTACTAGTGCTACTAGCTTAATCGAAAATGTTGCAGTTATGAATATGCAAGGTCAAAAAGTTATCAATACAACTTCAAGCAATTCTGAAGTAAATGTATCAGCATTGCAAACTGGTGTTTACTTTTTGAATTTAAAATCTAAAGAAGGTGTTTCAGTTTACAAATTTGTAAAAGAATAATTCTTCTTTTTTTTTTGACTGTATTATAATTACATAGAACAAATAGGATTTATTCTCCGATCCTAAAATTATTATAAAGCAAAAAGCATCGTTTTTCAGGAAACGATGCTTTTTTTTATTACGCGGTTTGCAACTAAATATTCTTATTAATGCAAATGCCCTAGCCTAGACCAGCTGGCTGGTAGTAGTGATAATCCCTTTATTATTACATTTTTGAGAGAAGAAAAGATTGCAAAGTCACGAAAGATCAAGAGTGAAAATAGCTCCTGAAAAAATTACTTATTTTTCTCTTTTAAATACAATTCTGAAACGGTATAAAATTTCATGTTGTTTGCCTTGATGTATTTGCAAATTTCAATCAATGTTTTGTATTCTGTCTCATATTTTCCCGTGGCTTTCAAAACGGGTTTATGCGCATAAAAAACAACGATCTTATTATTTTGTTTAGCATATTCTACCAGCGACAAAAAATACGGAATACTAAATTGTGGATAGCTATTGTCAATTCCTAAACCTAGTAGGACACGACTGTTATTGTCAAAATAGCATTTTTGCTGACTTGGCGATAGACTTCCATAAGTAGTACCTCTAATGATATTGAACTCATGCAATAATAGCGTATCTGTGATTGCATCGTGTGAACCATACGGGTATGCAAAAGAATGAACGGGGAGCGCATGTACTCTCATGTCTTCTAGCATAGGTAAAATTTCGTCATCTAAGTAGCCTGCTGCACCATGTCGTTTTTCAAAAGGTGCTGCTTTCAGATGTATCCAACCGTGACCTCCTATTTCGTGCCCTTCTTTTTTTAGTTCTTTTAACTTGTTTAATTGTTCGTATTTTAGTTTTTCGAATTCACAAACAAAAAATGTAGCTTTCCAATCGTATGGCTTCAAGATCGTATTGACAGTAAACCATTCATCAACATAATCATCATCAAAAGTAATTGCAACGCCTGCTTGAGGTACGGTTTCGAAAGGCGCTTCTATATCTTCTTCGATTTTAGTACACGAAAAAACCGATAGGATGCAAACAAAAACAGCACACCAAATAGTGCGCTGTTTTCTATAATTATTATTTATGTTCATAATCGAATGGATTAAAAAACCTGACTTGCGATATTATAAATATTATCCGATTTCCCCATTGAGTAATAATGAACGCAAGGCGCACCAAATTCAATTAACTCCTTGGATTGTTGCACTGCAAACTCTACTCCAATTTGACGAACGGCTAGGTTGTCTTTGGCATTTTCGACATCGCTTATCAAACTCTCCGGCATATCTAACCAAAAGACTTGCGGTAACAATTGTAAATGACGCTTAACTGCAACTGGTTTGATTCCAGGAATAATTGGCACTGTAATTCCCATTGCTCTTGCGGATTCAACAAACTTAAAATATCGTTGATTATCAAAAAACATTTGGGTAACAATGTAATCTGCTCCCGCATCTACTTTTTCTTTCAACCTTTTTAGATCGGCTTCTAGACTTGGTGCTTCAATATGTTTTTCTGGATAACCGGCAACACCAACACAAAAATCGGGTGCACTTTTCATCGGCATGGTATCGTGTAAAAACTGACCCGAATTCATCGCTTTGATTTGTTTCACCAATTCAGATGCATAAGCATGGCCTCCTTTTGCAGGTTCGAAATATTTCTCGCCTTTCATCGGGTCTCCACGTAATGCAACCAAGTTGTCGATGTTTAAATAATGGCAATCTACCAATAGATATTCTGTTTCTTCCTTAGTAAACCCACCACACAACACGTGCGGAATAGCATCTACGCCATATTTATGCTGAATAGAAGCGCATATTCCAACTGTCCCAGGACGCATACGTGTAATACGACGGTCAAAAAGTCCGTCTTTCTCTATGTAAACAAACTCTTCTCTCGAAGTAGTTACATCAATAAAAGGTGGTTTGAATTCCATCAAAGGATCTATATTTTCGTATAAATCATTGATATTACTTCCTTTTTGCGGCGGTACAATTTCGAAGGAGAACAATGGTTTTCCTTTGGCGTTTTCTAAATGTTGTGTTACTTTCATAGCCCCCTAACCCCCGAAGGGGGAATTACAATCGTGTCTAAAAAACTCGACTCGATTTGGTTAATAATTATATTGTTTTTCATTCTTTATGTGCATTAATTAACAATTACCTCCAAACTCTAATTTTTATTTACAAAGATTAGAGTTCCCCCTTCGGGGGCTAGGGGGATTAATCTGCTATATTAGGACTCAACCATTTTGTGGCTTTGTCTGTAGAGATGCTTCTACGTTTTGCATAATCAATTACTTGGTCTTCTTTTATTTTTCCTAGCCCAAAATACCTTGCTTTTGGATTTCCAAAATAATAACCTGACACAGATGAAGCGGGCCACATAGCCATACTCTCGGTCAAAGTTACTCCTATTTCTTTTTCTACATTTAATAATTTCCAGATTGTTGGCTTTTCCAAGTGGTCTGGACAAGCAGGATATCCTGGTGCAGGACGAATTCCGGCATAGGTTTCCTTAATCAATTCGGCATTGCTCAAGATTTCATCTGCTGCATAACCCCAAATCTCTTTACGTACTTTTTCGTGTAGGTACTCTGCAAAAGCTTCTGCAAAACGGTCGGCAAGTGCTTTCACCATAATCGAATTGTAGTCATCAAAATCTTTTTCGAATTCGGCTGCCCATTCGTCAACTCCAAAACCAGTAGTTACACAAAATGCACCCATATAATCGACTACTCCATTGTCTTTTGGCGCAATAAAATCGGCTAGCGCAATATTTGGTGCTCCTTTGGTTTTTTGAGATTGTTGACGCAAAGTCAAGAACGTTTGCAACGGTTTTCCGTTTTCGTCTGTCAATTCAATATCATCGTCGTTGACTTGATTCGCAGGAAAAATTCCGTAGATACCTTTGGCTTGTAATTTCTTTTCGGCCACAATCACTTTCAACATCGCTTGTGCATCTGCAAAAACGGCTGTTGCTTGTTCACCAACTACTTCATCCGTCAAGATTGCTGGATATTTACCAAACAATTCCCAAGTCTGAAAAAACGGAGTCCAGTCAATATAAGGAACTAAAACATCCAAATCTACTTCAATAATTTGCTCCCCAATCACTTTTGGTTTTACGGGTATGAACTCGTTCCAGTCCAATTGCATTTTATTTTTACGAGCATCTTCAATCGTCAAGAAATTTTTATCTCTTGAACGGTTTAAAAATGACTCTCTAAAAGCATCGTAATCCTCACGAATTCCGGCAGTATAGGTTTCGCTATTTTGGTCTAATAAATTTCCTGCTACCGTAACCGCTCTCGATGCATCGTTTACATGCACTACGGTTGACTTGTATTGCGGAGCGATTTTCACGGCTGTATGCGCACGCGAAGTCGTAGCTCCCCCGATCATAATCGGAATTTTACTTCCTCTTTTATCCAATTCTTTGGCCAAAAACACCATTTCGTCTAGCGAAGGCGTAATCAAACCACTCAGTCCAATAATATCCACATTGTGCTCTATAGCAGCTGCAATAATCTTTTCTGGCGCAACCATTACACCCAAATCAATGATTTCGTAATTGTTGCACGCCAATACCACCGAAACAATATTCTTTCCAATATCGTGAACATCTCCTTTTACTGTTGCCATCAATATTTTTCCCGCCCCCCTAGCCCCCGGAGGGGGAGCCGTCAGTGCGGAATAAGTTTGAGTTAAAACTTTTTCCATTTCAAATAAAACCTCATCATTGGTAAATCGGATTACTTGATATCCCTCCGAATTCAACCATTTAGTTCTTTCTTCATCACTAGCAAAGTTTTCTGGTAGTTGATGAATTAATCCATCAACCTCAATTATTACATTCTCTTGTAAACAAACAAAATCAGCAATATAATCACCTATAATATGTTGTCTTCTAAACTTATATCCTTCTAATTGTTTACCACTTAATTCTCTCCACAATACCCTCTCTGCATCTGTAGGTTCATTACGCATTTTTTTAGCAAAATCCTTCAATAAACCATAGTTCATCCTATTCGCAGTTTCCCAGTGCTTTGAGTCCTTAACTCCCCCTTTGGGGGTTGGGGGGCGTTTTCCTGCTTCAATGTAAGGCAACAAATAGGCCACAGCTCTTTTCATTACACGTGCCGATTTTACTACCTGAGGCAAAAACATTTTTCCGCTTCCAAATAAATCTCCGACAACGTTCATTCCCGCCATCAAATTGATTTCGATTACTTCAATCGGTTTTGTAGCCGCCAAACGTGCTTCTTCAACATCGGCAACAATAAATTCGTCTACTCCTTTTACAAGGGCATGTGTAATACGTTCTTGAAAAGTTCCCGAACGCCATTCTTGTATCGCTTTTTCATTCGACTTCACATCGCCTCTTACGTTTTCTGCAAGGTCTAGTAAACGCTCTGTAGCATCATCGCGACGGTTCAAAATTACGTCTTCTACGTGCTCCAACAAATCTTTCGGAATGTCATCGTAAATTGTTAACATCTCTGGGTTTACAATTCCCATTGTCATTCCGGCTTTGATCGCGTGGTACAAGAAAACCGAGTGCATCGCTTCACGAACGGTATCATTTCCTCTAAACGAAAACGACACATTACTCACCCCACCGCTTATGTGTGCGTGTGGCAAATTGGCTCTCACCCATTCGGTTCCTCTAAAGAAATCCAAAGCGTTCAAGCGGTGTTCGTCCATCCCCGTAGCGACTGGAAAAATATTCAAATCGAAAATAATATCCTGCGCAGGAAAACCTACTTTGTTTACCAAAATATCATACGAACGTTGGCAAATCTCTACTCTACGGTCGTAATTATCTGCCTGACCAGTTTCATCAAAAGCCATCACAATCGCCGCAGCTCCATAACGTTTAATTAGTTGTGCGTGATGGATAAAAGCTTCTTCTCCTTCTTTCAACGAAATCGAGTTAACCACACATTTCCCCTGCGCTACCTTTAGCCCAGCTTCAATAATATGCCATTTCGAACTGTCAATCATAATTGGCACACGGGCAATATCGGGTTCGGCAGCAATTAAGTTCAGGAATTTCACCATCGCATATTCACCGTCTAGCATTCCCTCATCCATATTAATATCGATGATTTGTGCTCCACCTTCTACTTGCTCCTTCGCAATACTCAAGGCTTCATCGTACTTCTCCTCTTTTATCAATCGAAGAAATTTTCTAGAACCCGTCACATTCGTACGCTCCCCAACGTTTACAAAAACACTCTCAGGCGTAATAATCAAAGGCTCTAATCCCGATAAAACCAAATTTCTTCTTGCTACTTTTTCTGCCATTTTTTTAAGTTTCTAAGTATCTCAGATTCTGAGTGACTAAGTTTATATTGTTTGCTTTTTACAAAGCGATTCTTATCATTATTTGGGCGTGTCCCTCCAAAAAAAGGTCGGGTCGGGCTATTCGTTCCCGCTCTTTTTTCATCAATTGCCTCGGGTTTAAACCCGAGGCAATTGATGAAAAAAGGAGCTCCACTTCTATCCCTCACGCGGTTTTGTGGTTACAACAACTTCTTTTGCTCTGTTTTCAAAAGGGAAGTCATTTGTTCAATTCCCATTTTATTTAATCTTAATGCTCGTTCGTTTTGAGACAATCCCAATTGCATCTGTCGAATTTATCCATTTTTGCGGAGATAAAGTAAAAGCATTTGTTCCCGATTCATTTTTAAACCTATCGAATTCGATAGGTTTAAAATTAGGATTATTTAATTGTTCCCACAGGCCAATAAATAGGATTATATCCTTACTTCTAAGCCAATTATTAACAACAATAAAAGCATCATCTGGATTTTTAAACTTAGCAATATCAGTCAAGGAAAGATAATCGTTATCATCCCCAAAATGCAAAACAGCAATTTCTGCACCATTCGCATTCAAAATTACTTTTTGTTTAATTTTATCCATAGAGTATTATTCTATATTATTTAACAATAAAAAATCCCTTTCAATTTGTATTTTGTAGCAAGGGATTGAAATCTGCACCACAAATTGGTCGTTCCTACGGAACTTTTATTTTGTAATTTCTCTTTACAAAAATGATTCTGCATTTGTCATTGCTAGGAACGGGCGCCAACCATTACGTAACATACATCAAATAGTCATAATTTTAAGCACCTTTGTCTTTGCGGGCACGAGCGAGACGCTCGCGATAGCTGGGAACAATCGTATTAACAGGGAGGGATTACTCCAACAACTTATTCAACTGGTTTTGTAATGTCTTTTTATCAGGCAAATACAATTGATATTTACTCAACAACACTTTATTTGTGATGCTATCCGTTGCATACTCTACCAAAATATGATTTTTGTGTGCCCCTAAAATAATACCTATTGGTTCATTATCTCCTTCGGTTGCTTCTTCTTTTTTAAAGTAATTAAGGTATAAATTCATTTGTCCAACATCTTGATGGTCAATTTCACCCCTCTTTAAATCTACCAAAACAAAACATTTTAGTATTCTATGATAAAAAAGCAAGTCCAAATAAAAATGCTTTCCTCCAATACTCATTCGGTATTGTCTGCCAATAAAAGCAAAACCTTTACCCATTTCCATTATAAATCGCTGCAAGTTCGAGATAATCTTCTCTTCTAATTCGTTTTCTAAATACTGATGTTGTTCGGGAATATTCAAAAAATCCAACACAAAAGGGTCTTTAATCAAATCCTCTGGTGCGGCTACAATATGTCCTTCTCGTGCTAATTTCAGGACACCTTCTTTGTCTTTACTCAAAGCTAATCTTTCAAACAAGGAACTTCGCATTTGACGTTTCAGTTCCCGAACACTCCATCGTTCGAGTTGGCATTGCTTGGTATAAAAACTGATTTCTAATTCTGAATCTGCTTTTAAAATTTCAAAATAATGACTCCACGTCAATAAGTGAGACACTGTCTCACTTATTGGGAATGAAACATACATTTTTCGCATATACAAAAGATTAGAACGACTAAATCCTTTGCCGTATGCGTTTGTTAAATCTTTCGAAAGTCGCTCAAACAACTGACTACCATATTCTGCTTTTTCGTTTCCATCTTGTTCAAACTCTACAATATGTTGCCCGATAGTCCAATAGGTTTGTACCAAAATAGTATTGACCGCTTGTGCCGCTTGTTGCCTGCCTTGCTGCAACAAACTGCCAATGGTTTCAATAAGATTTGAATACGGTTGTTTCTCTGGGATCATATTTTTAAATTATCGTTCTTTCTTTATTCTCTTTGATTTACACTCCTGCAAGGTTTTTCAAAACCTTGTAGATTTGTTTGTTTTAAATTCCTTTTCATTTATACCTACAAGGTTAAAAAAAACCTTGCAGGAAATCCCGCTTCATCTGTCATTGCGAGGAACGACGCAATCGCATTTGTTGCTCTCTTTTATTGCTCTCGTTATGTGATTCCTCCTCCGTCGGAATAACAAAACTAAATCTATGTTTTTATTCTCTTTGTGGGCACAAGCGTGACGCTTGCGCTAGCGGGGGAGGTTCTCGCTAAAGAAGAGACTAGCTAGAATCAATTCAACTCAAAAATTGTTTTTGATAAAATTAAATATAGCTGAAAAAAAGTTATAAGTATGGTAAAAAACTTCAGGAATGTAATCTCCCCAATATATTCTACCAAATTAAGGTGTCTATAAATATCAACCCTTTTATTAATATTCTTTTTTATCAAAGTCATTACTGATATACCCCAGCTAAAACCTAAAAAAATAAAAATGCTACCACTTTTAGGCATATCTTTCATATTAACAAAAATCCCATAAATCTTTGCAATAAACACGTTGACAATAAAGATAATTATGCTATATCCTATTAGTTCAATAAAACCATCCTTGCCTTTCAACACTGAATACACTAAATAGTTCATTGAGAAAACAATAGCTATTAATAACAAATAATACATTTACATTATTTTAGATATCATTTTACATCACCGCCTCAGAAACCCTAGGCTTAAATTCACTAGCCGCCTCAGCAATCAATCGAATGTGGTCTGGAGTTGTACCACAACAACCACCGATGATGTTTACTAAATTATCTTCGAGGTACCCACGTATTTGTGCTTGCATTTCGGCTGGTGTTTCGTCGTATTCTCCAAAGGCGTTTGGCAATCCTGCGTTTGGGTGTGCAGAGATATTGAATGAAGTATTTTGAGACAAAGTCTGTAAATACGGTTTCAATAAATCGGCTCCTAAGGCACAATTGAATCCTACACTTAATAACGGAATGTGTGATACCGAAATCAAGAAAGCCTCTACCGTTTGTCCAGAAAGGGTTCTTCCTGATGCATCGGTAATAGTTCCTGATACCATGATTGGAATATCAATTCCTCTTTCGGTTTTTACTTCTTCGATGGCGAAAAGTGCTGCTTTGGCGTTTAGGGTATCAAAAATAGTTTCTACCAACAATAAGTCGCTTCCTCCGTCGATTAAGGCTTCTACTTGTAGTTTGTAAGCAATACGCAAATCATCAAAAGTTACGGCTCTGTATCCAGGGTCGTTTACGTCTGGTGACATACTTGCTGTTCTGTTTGTTGGTCCTATTGAACCCGCTACAAAACGAGGTTTGGCTGGATTTTTGGCTGTGAATTCGTCGGCTACTTTGCGGGCAATTTTTGCCGACTCGTAGTTCAATTCATAGACTAAATCTTCCATGTGATAGTCGGCCATTCCGATGGTGGTTCCAGAGAAGGTATTGGTTTCTACAATATCGGCTCCTGCTTCATAATAGGCCGCATGCACTTCTGCAATGGCAACAGGTTGTGTCAACGACAATAAATCGTTGTTTCCTTTTAAAGAATGTGGAAAATCTTTGAAACGCTCTCCTCTGAAATCTTCTTCGGAGAAGTTGTAACGTTGCAACATGGTTCCCATGGCTCCGTCGAGAACTAGGATTCTTTCTTTAATTGCTTCCTTTATCCCCCTAACCCCCGAAGGGGGAACGCCTAAATTGTCTTTTGTATTACTGGACATAACTTTATTTTATTAACCGCAAAGACGCTAAGGCGCTATGCTTTTTTTTGTTGACTTATATTTAGACGACATGAATCGCGTCTGAACTGAATTTCCTAAAATGCAAAATCTTTCTCTTTAGCCCCGATAGAGCCAATATCCTTTTTGGTTTTTTCTTTAAAAAACAAAAAGATAAAGGCGAAAGCGGGAACCCAACTTCCTGAAAATGCCGAAATTGCTGCTCCTAATTCTTGTAAATTTTGGAACTGCAAAGTAAAGCAATAGCCTTACCACTTGCAAGTGTTTTTTTGAAGTTCCTGAGTTGCTAAGTTGCTAAGAGCCTAAGTCCTTTAGAAAACTAAAAAGGTTCTGAATTACTAAAAAACTTAGTAACTCAGAACCTTAGTAACTCAGCAACTTTATTTTTAATTAATTGCTTTTACCACTGCTTTTGGTGCTTCTTTACGAGTACCGTCAAATCCGTCTACCCCTGAAACGGTTGTGTATTTTAATACATAACGTTTTCCTGGGTTGATGATTTGGTATGCCGCTTGACACATCAAAGTTGCTTCGTGGAAACCACAAAGAATCAACTTCAATTTCCCTGGATAGGTATTGATGTCACCGATGGCGAATATACCTGGGATGTTAGTTTGGTAATCCAAAGCGTTGTTTACTTTGATTGCGTTTTTCTCAATTTCTAATCCCCAATCTCCGATTGGTCCTAACTTAGGTGTCAATCCAAAAAGTGGAATAAAAAAGTCAGTTTCGATAGTTCTGTTAGCTCCATTTTCGTCTAAAACGATAGACTCAACGTGCTCTGCTCCGTTGATTCCAACTACCTCAGCAGGTGTAATCATGCGGATTTTTCCAGCATCTTTTAATTCTTGTACCTTTTCTACAGAATCCAAAGCTCCTCTAAACTCGTTACGACGGTGAATCAAAGTTACCTCTGAAGCTACATCGGTCAAGAAAATACTCCAGTCCAAAGCAGAGTCACCACCACCGGCGATAACAACACGTTTGTCTCTGAATACTTCTGGATCTTTGATGAAATATTTAACCCCTTTATTTTCGTAGAAATTGATTCCGTCAATCAAAGGTTTTCTTGGTTCAAAACTTCCTAATCCACCTGCAATAGCAATTACTTTGGCATGAAATTCTGTTCCTTCGTTTGAAGTTACGATAAACGTACCGTCTTCTTGCTTAACGATAGTTTCAGCACGCTCTCCCAAGGTAAAACCTGGTTCGAATTGCTTGATTTGCTCCATCAAATTATCTACTAAATCTCCAGCTAATACTTCTGGAAATCCTGGGATATCGTAGATTGGTTTCTTTGGATATAACTCTGACAATTGTCCACCTGGCTGCGGTAAAGCATCTAGGATGTGACATTTTAATTTTAATAAACCTGCTTCAAAAACGGCAAATAAACCAGTTGGACCGGCTCCTATGATAAGGATATCTGTTTCAATCATTGTTCTTACTTTGGGCTCTTGGCTATTAGCTTTCGACTTTTAACTTAGAGTCTGTTATTTATTATTTTATTTCAATCTATTTTCGAACAAAGAAAAGGATGATTTGACTAAAATCTAATGATAATTATCACTCAGTCTCTTTGTTCTTTTCTCTTTATTATTTATTCTTTAAAGAATCTGTAATCTCGTTCATTTTTTGAACTTTCATTTCAAAATCACCTTTGAGGGTTTTTCGATACTCGTTCAAATTTTCTACCATTTTATTGATATCTTCCGGAATTACTTCTTCAAAAAATTCTCTCAAACGTTTTGCCGTTGTTGGCGATTTTCCGTTTGTGGATATGGCGATTTTGACATTCCCTTTAGTTACAATGCCACCTAGGTAGTAATCACATAAATAGGGTGTATCGGCAATATTGCAAATCAAATATCTTTTTCGAGACAAATCATATACTCGTTTGTTGACCTTTAAATCATCAGTACAAGCAATGACCATGTTTCGTTTTCTGAGCATCCAACGGTTGAATTTTTTATAGGTCAACTTTACAGATGGGTGCTTTTCTGCTAATGTAACAAGCTCTGGCAAAAACTGCGGTGCTACCACCTCAACATTGGCATTTGGACTTGACTTGAGTAAAAAAGACAACTTTTCTAATCCTACATTTCCTCCACCTACAATAAGTACGCTTAGATTTTGAAGCTTTAAAAATATTGGATACAATTCGTTTGTGCCATTGGCTATTGGCTGTTGGCTATTGGCTGTGTCCATTTTATCTTTTTTTAATAATTATGCTTTCGCTAAATCTGCTGCTCTGAAAGCTTCTAATTTTTCGAAAAACGAAATCGATTCTTGAATGTATTCTTTCGCGAATGCTTCAGTTGGCTCGTTTTTGTTGATTCGGTATACTAACTCACTAAAAGTAGTTCCCAATTCGATTTTATTTTCGGCTACAAAAACAGTATCAAAAGCTTCAATGATTCCGGCATGTGTATTTGTTTTTTGCTTTTCAGCTAATAGTAAAGCTTTTGCTCCATTTGCAAATCCAGCATACGCTAAGTAAATAGCATCTGACCATTTTTTCTCTTCGAAAAGTTCCTGAGCTGCTGTAATTTTATCTTTAGCTTCGAATAATAAAGTCTGTACCAAGTCAATTACAACACCAGCACATTCTCCAACTCCAACTGCTTTTACGTAGTTATCAGCGTTACCCCAGTCCACGAAATCTGCTTCCACAAGGTTGGTAACATCTGCCAATGGTTTCAAGAATTCGTAAAAATACTTTTCTCCTTTAGCATCATAATAATCCAAGAATTTAGTTCCGTTTGCATTAGCTTCGAAATCATTTAAGATTAAACGCAACGCTTCTGGGCCTCTACGACTTGGGATTTTGATTACTTTATCAGAGAAACGACCACTACCGTTTCCTAAAATTCCACCACCTAATAATACTTGTAATGCTGGAGCAACCAATTTACCTGCGTTGATTGACATTCCTTGGAAACCAATCTCCGACATATTGTGTTGTCCACAAGCATTCATACAACCACTAATTTTGATTGTCAATTCTTTATTACTAGCAAACTGTGGGTATTCTGCTTTTAAAACTCTTTCCAATTCGTCAGCGATTCCTGTACTAGATGCGATTCCCAAGTTACATGTATCTGTACCAGGACAAGCCGTGATATCTCCGATAGTATCGTATCCTAAAGCAACCATGTCTAATTTGGCCAACTCTTGGTAGAAGAAAGGTAAATTTTCTTCTTTGATGTTACGAATCACAATGTTTTGACGTAATGAAAAACGCAATTCATTTGCTCCGTAGTTTTTAATCAAATCAGCTAATAATCTTGCTTTATCAGTATAAAAATCTCCTAACAGCACTTTTACACCAATCGCAGCATATCCTGCTTGTTTTTGAGCAATTACATTAGATGCTTTCCAAGCTTCATAAGCTGCTGCATCATCAATAGTAACTGTTGGCACTTCTAATAAAGGTTCTGCAATAGCACCTTCAAAAGCAGTAGTATCTATTTCGTAAGAATGGAAAGGCAATGCTTTTTTCTCTTCGTCAACTAAACGTAAAAATTCATCACGACCTAAATCTTTGATTAAGAATTTCAAACGTGCTTTTAGACGTTTAGCTCTTTCACCGTAACGGTCAAAAACTCTAATTACTCCTTCGGCAGTTGGGATAATTTGGTTTACCGGTACAAATTCAGATAGCAATTCAGCGTGCGCTGGTTGCGATCCTAATCCACCACCTAACATGATTTTGAATCCTTTTTGACCATCTACAATCTTAGGTATAAATCCTAAATCGTGTAAATAACTCAAAGCAGTATCCTTATCAGAAGATGAGAATGAAATTTTGAATTTACGTCCCATTTCTTGACAGATTGGGTTACGCAAAAGGTATTGAAACAAAGCGTGCGCGTATGGGCTCACATCAAATGGTTCCTCTGCATCTACTCCTGCAAGCTCACTACCTGTGATGTTACGCACTGTGTTTCCACATGCTTCACGTAATGTGATATCATCTTTGGCCAAATCTGCCCAAAGTTCTGGAGTTTTGTCCAAACTCACATAGTGAATTTGAATGTCCTGACGCGTTGTGATGTGTAAACGTCCTGTAGAATATTTATCTGAAACCTCAGTGATTCTTCTTAACTGCTCGCTAGTCACTTTACCATAAGGCAATTTGATACGAATCATTTGAACACCTTCTTGGCGTTGTCCATAAATTCCACGAGCCAAACGAAGTGAACGAAAACGTTCATCATCGATTAAACCACCTTGAAAGGCATGTATCTTTTTTTCTAAATCGATAATTTCTTTTTGAACTATCGGATTCTCTATTTCTGTTCTAAAACTTTCCATTTTTTAAAAGGCTTTTCCTCCCCCGGCCCCCCTCCGAAGGAGGGGGAGGCATTGTGGGAAATAGTTGTTTATAATTTTTAATACTGACTTTAAAGTCAATCTAGCAGTTCCCCCTTCGGGGGTTAGGGGGATTTATTTAATAAACCCTACTCCTGCTGTTGTATTCGTAGAAGCATCAATTAAAATAAAAGCTCCGTTTGATTTATTATCGTTGTAGGCATCAAAATATAATGGTTTGCTCAATTTGATTGTAACTTCACCAATTTCGTTTATTGCTAATTGAGAAGCTTCTTTTGTTCCCGTGTAATCTGTTGCGATTACATTGTTTACACTATCAATTTTGGCTAAAACTCTGTTAGAGTTGTGTTGAATCAAGTATTTTGTTCCAGCAACTAATTTTTTGCTGTCCATCCAACAAACTGTTGTAGTGATGTCTTTTTCGATTCTTGGTAATTCATTTGATTTTACAATCATATCACCTCTTGTTACATTGATGTCATTTTCTAACTCAATTGTAACTGATGAACCCGCTTCAGCTTCGTCAAATTGTTGATCGAAAAAGTGAATCTTTGTCACTTTTGATTCTGTTAAAGAAGGAAGTACCGTTACTGCATCTCCTACCTTAATATTATTTCCGTATAATTTTCCAGCATACCCTCTAAAATCGTGGTATTGCTCCGTTTTTGGACGAATTACTGTTTGAACAGGGAAACGTGCTTTTCCGTTATCGTATACATCTTTCGATTCTAAACCTTCAAGATGCTCCAAAATTGTTTGTCCTACATACCATGGCATTTTACCTAGTGATTCAACTACATTGTCTCCTGTTAATGCACTCAACGGAATATAACTTACGTTTTGCTCTTTGTAAGCACTTTTTTCATTCAAGGCTTGAAAGTCTGCTTTGATTTTGTTGTAAACTTCTTCAGAGTAGTCAACTAAATCCATCTTGTTTACAGCAACAATTACATCTTTTACTCTCAATAAATTATTGATAAAAAAGTGACGGTACGTTTGCTCAATTACTCCTTTACGAGCATCAATCAAAATAATCGATACTTGTGAAGTTGAAGCTCCTGTAACCATGTTACGAGTGTACTCTACGTGACCTGGAGTATCAGCGATGATATAACTTTTCTTAGCTGTAGAAAAATAAATATGTGCTACGTCAATGGTAATTCCTTGTTCTCTCTCAGCTACTAATCCGTCAGTTGCTAGTGAGAAGTCTAAATAATCGTATCCTTTTGCTTTACTACTTTTTTCAATTGCTTCCAATTTATCTGTAGTCAGGGATTGTGTATCATACAATAATCTCCCGATTAAAGTACTTTTTCCATCATCTACACTTCCTGCTGTTGCTATTTTTAAAACTTCCATTTTATATTTTGTTTAAAGTTTAAAAGTTCAAGGTTTAAAGTTTTCCCAAACACCTATTATATAAACTTCTAAATCTACTATTTTATTTACTTTCTAAATTTTACTTATAATTTATATCTAATAACTTATAACTGCTTTCTAAAAGTATCCTTGTTGTTTTCTTTTTTCCATGGCTGCCTCTGATCGCTTATCATCAATTCGGGCCCCTCTTTCTGAGATAGTTGAAGCTCTAATTTCACCGACTACTTCTGAAATTGTAGCTGCATACGAATCAACTGCGGCTGTACAGCTCATATCTCCAACAGTTCTAAAACGAACAATTCTTTCTTCAACAACCTCATCTGCATCTTGAAAAACATAAGGAGAGTGTGACCATATCATTCCATCTCTTAAAAATACTTTACGTTTGTGTGAAAAGTAAATAGATGGAATCTCGATTTGCTCTTGTTCGATATAACTCCAAACATCCAATTCTGTCCAGTTTGAAATAGGGAAAACACGAACGTTTTGACCGTTTTCGATTTTTCCATTTAATAAGTCAAACAATTCTGGACGTTGGTTTTTCTCATCCCATTGACCGAAATCATCACGAACAGAGAAAATACGTTCTTTTGCTCTAGCTTTTTCTTCGTCACGACGAGCACCACCAATACAAGCATCAAATTTAAATTCGTCAATAGCATCTAATAATGTAGTTGTCTGCAAGCTGTTTCTACTAGAATATTTTCCAGTTTCTTCCACTACTTTCCCTTCGTCAATAGCGTCTTGTACATTACGAACAATTAATTCCAATCCTAATTCTTTTACCAATCGATCTCTAAATTCGATTGTTTCAGGAAAGTTATGTCCAGTATCCACGTGCAACAATGGAAAAGGAATTTTTGCAGGAAAAAAAGCTTTTTGAGCTAATCTTACTAGTGTAATTGAATCTTTTCCACCTGAAAAAAGCAATACAGGTTTGTCAAATTGAGAAATAACTTCTCTAAAAATGTAAATCGCTTCGCTTTCTAAAGCATTTGTTTTTAATACTGAACTCATTATTTTTTGTTTAAAAGTTTAAGGTTTTAAATTTAAGGCTGTTGCAACTTGAACTAAAATCTTTCAACTATTATTATATTTCTATTTTCTATTCTATTTAACCTTGCTACTATTTCGAATGCAATCCACATTCTTTTTGGCTTTGTTCCCAATACCATCTTCCTGCACGTATGTCTTCACCTTCTGCAATTGCTCTTGTACACGGTGCGCATCCTATGCTTACAAATCCTTTTTTGTGTAAACTGTTTTGAGGCACATTATTAAGATCTATATATTCTTGAACTTCTTGTAATGACCATCTCAACAATGGATTGAATTTTATGATTTTGAAATTATCATCATATTCAAATAAATGCAAATCACTTCTATTATCTGACTGATCAGCGCGTAATCCTGTAATCCAAACATCGTTTCCTGCCAAAGCTTTTCTCAAAGGCGCTACTTTTCGAATAAAACAACATTCTTTTCTATTCTCTACCGATTCAAAAAAGCTGTTTGGACCTTTCTTTTCTAACAATTCTTCAACTGCTTTTGTCTCTGGGAAGCAAACTTTGATAGGTGTTTTGTATTTCTTCAACGTTCTATGAAAAACATCGTACGTTTCTTGAAACAATCGACCTGTATCTAGCGTGAAAATACCGACTGCCGCTCCACTTTTTTCAATCAAATCAGTGATTACTTGATCCTCTTGACCGAAAGAAGTTGAAAAAACAACCTTGTCTTTATATTCCGATGACAAAAATACAAACGTTTCCTCAATACTGAAGTCTTTTGTTTTATCTAATAACGATTGAATTATCACTGCACTCATCTAATTTGTTTTATTTTAAGTATAAAATCTATTACCCTATCGGATTAGTAGATTACTATGCAAAAGTACTACTTATTTCTGTATTACAAAATAAAAAGCTGCTTTTTTACAATTCTATAACTTATCCTATATTCCTTCATTCGATAACTAGTAAAATCGATCTCAACTGAAAACCAGCTACCCATATTTAAAAAAGAGTAACCTCGCTAAAGCACAAGACCGAAATACAGATTCAATAATCACTCTGATATGCTATCGCTACACTTTCACACTTAAAATAAAGGCTTCTTATACCTAAAATAAATTTTTATCTAAAAAAAATACAATTTAAAACTCCTAATATTCAACAAGATAAACACAAAACATAAATTTATTATTTTAAACTCTACTAAATCGATAGGATTACTTAAAAATAATTTTACCTTTGTCGAAAAAATAAAACATTTATCATGGATTTTCAAGCAGGATTTGTAATCGCCGGCCTAGTAGTGGGCTTTGTAGTAGGATTAACAGGTGTAGGTGGAGGATCATTAATGACTCCTATCTTATTATGGTTCGGCATTCCACCAACAACAGCTGTAGGAACCGATTTACTATATGCCGCTTTCACCAAAATGGGTGGGATATTTGTACATCATAAGAAAAACAACATCAACTGGAAAATCACTGGTTATCTATCTCTTGGTAGCGTTCCTGCAGCGTTAGTCACTTTGTACATTTTATCTACTATCAAAACAGACATTTCTCATATTAATTCTGTTATCAAATACAGTTTGGGTTGGGCTTTATTGTTCACCTCAATAGCGGTTGTATTTAAAAATAAAATTATGAAATTCTCCCAAAAACACTCAGGAGATAAATTTCATACCGAAAGTACTACGCAAAACGTCCTTACTATTGCCATTGGAGTTTTACTAGGTGCAACTGTAACCCTTACCTCTATTGGTGCTGGTGCATTGGGAACCGTGACTTTGTTTTTTCTATACCCTTTATTACCTACTCCAAAATTGGTTGGGACTGAGATTGCTCATGCCGTGCCTTTGACTCTAGTTGCAGGCTTAGGTCATGCCTCGATGGGTAATTTGGACTTAGGATTACTTGGGCAATTATTGATGGGCTCGCTTCCGGGAATTTTCCTAGGTAGTATGTTGAGTGGTAAAGTTCCTGATCTAATATTAAGAAACGCAATTGCAGCAATGTTGTTCTTTGTGGGGTATAAATTGATTTTCTAATAGTACTTTCTGACAAGTAATCACACTAGGTGGTAATTGTATAACTAAAGCAAAAAATGCTATAATTGTAATGCACACCATCCGATTACCTTTGTCACAACAAATAAGTAAAACTATGAAAAAATTAATTTTAACTGCTGTAATAGCACTAGGATTTGCATTCAGCGCACAAGCACAAGATATTTCAAAAAACGCATTGGGACTTCGTTTTGGAGACAATGATGGACTAGGTGGAGAGCTTTCTTACCAAAGAGCATTAGGCTCAAACAATAGATTGGAAATGGACTTAGGGTTTAGAAACAGTAATAACGTAGATGCTTTTAAACTTACTGGATTGTACCAATGGGTTTGGAACATTGACGGAGGTTTCAATTGGTACGCAGGTGTAGGTGCTGGAGTTGGATCGTATTCAGTTAAAAATGATAATTTTAAAGACAACGGAACATTTGTATACGCTGCTGGAGATATCGGAATCGAATATGGTTTCAGAGAAGTTCCAATTCAGTTATCCTTGGATTTCAGACCTGAGTTTGGTGGAAATGGTTACTATTCTAACAATTATGGGTCTGATGTAGCCTTGGCTATTCGTTACAAATTCAATTAATACAATACTTTAAATATAAAAAGCCCAAAGAATCAATTGATTTTTTGGGCTTTCTCTTTGTATTAAAAAGCAATATCTGCCAAGGAATTATTTTCAAGAATTTTTAGCGTATTGTCTCGTACCTCTGTCATTAGTTTTCTAACTGCGCAACTGTCTTCATCAGTACAGTCATCGCATTTTTCGTAGAAATTATGGCTTGCACATGGCAACAAAGCAATTGGACCTTCGAGGATACGATATACCTTTGCCATATTAATTTCGGATGGTTCTTTAATTAGGTAGTACCCTCCTCCTTTACCTTTCTTTGCACCCAGAAAACCTGAATGTCGTAAAAGCAACAAAATACTTTCTAAAAATTTAGTCGAAATATTTTCACTCTTTGCGATATCCGCAATAGCAACAGGCGTTTGATCTTTTTGGCGAGCCAAAAAAGTCAATGCTTTGATTCCGTATTTTGTTTTCTTTGAAAGCATTTTTTATTAAGGATTTTTTTGATTTACGAGTTAGGATTTAATAAATACAGACAATCCAAGTTCCTACTCATAACAAAAATATGTTATTTGAACTTATAAACATAAAAAAACGATTTTTGATAAACAGAAATCTGCAATCAAAAATCGTTAATCTACAATCTTAAATATTTATGACAATGCTTGCTCCAAATCAGCAATCACATCTTCTACCGTTTCTAAACCTACAGAAACACGTACCAAACCATCGGTAATACTTACTTTCAATCTTTCTTCGACCGATAATTTACTATGAGTTGTAGACGCGGGATGTGTCACAATAGTTCTTGTGTCTCCTAAATTTGGGGAAAGCGAACATAATTTTATCTTATCCAAGAAAGCTCTACCTGCTTCTAGTCCTCCTTTGATTTCGAATGCTACAATGTTTCCTCCTGCTTTCATTTGTTTTTGAGCAATCGCGTATTGCGGATGCGATTTCAAAAACGGATATTTGACAGTATTCACATTTGGATTTTTCTCTAAAAACTCAGCAACTTTCATAGCATTTTCACAATGTCGATCCAAGCGTATTGCTAATGTTTCTAAACTTTTTGACAATACCCAAGCGTTAAAGGGTGACAATGAAGGGCCTGTTAATCTTGAAAATAAATATATTTTTTTGATTAAATCTGCATTCCCTACAGTTATACCACCTAAGACTCTACCTTGACCGTCTATTAATTTTGTCGCCGAGTGTACTACTAAATGTGCACCCCACTTAATAGGCTGTTGCAAATATGGCGTAGCAAAACAGTTGTCAATAATTAAAATCAAATTGTGCTTTTTGGCAATTGCACCAAGCACATCAAGATCAATAATATCAACCGCAGGATTTGTTGGTGATTCGGCAAAAAGTATTTTAGTATTGGGTTTAATACAACTTTCTATCGTCTCTGGTTTATCAATATCAAAATAGGTTGTTTCAATACCCCATTTCGGAAAATAATTTACAAACAAGGAGTGTGTAGCTCCAAAAACACTACCTGCAGAAACTACGTGATCACCCGAGTTAAGCAAAGCCGCTAGGGTTGAATACACTGCTGCCATTCCAGATGCAAAAGCAAAACCAGACTCTGCTCCTTCCATTTTGCAAATCTTTTCTACAAACTCATTGTTGTTGGGATTGCTATAACGGCTGTAAATATTTCTATCTTTTTCGTCTGCAAAAGAGGCACGCATGTCTTCGGCATCTTCAAACACAAAACTTGACGTTAAATACAAAGGCACCGAATGCTCTAAGTATTGTGTTCTTTCTAATTGGGTACGTATGGCTTGAGTTTCAAAACCAAATTCTTGTTCGTTCATTTTATAAGCTTTTGGCTGTTAGCTTTTAGCTTTTGGCTAAATACTAATAGCTAATTAAGAATGTATTTTGCTGATTACCTCAGAATAAATTCCATATATAATCATAATTGTTTTCTTCGAAAATATTATTTTTCAAGAGCAGCACCATTCAAAATCACTTTGTAATGAATTGTTGCTGTTGGCTCCAATGTTTTTGAAACTGAACAGTATTTTTCGAAAGACAACTGTGCAGCTTTGGCAGCTTTATCTTCTTTGATGTTTCCTTCTAATGAAAAAATCACATGAATATCTTTAAAAGGTTTTGCTTCGCCCATTTGCACGCGCTCACCTTCAACCTCAGCTTTGAAAGAAGTGATTTCTTGACGTTGCTTTTTCAAGATCGAAATCATATCTATGGCGCTACAACCTGCAACACCCATCAAGAGCAATTCCATTGGACTTGGTCCCATATCATTACCTCCAAAATCAGGTCTTGCATCTACATTTACTATATGTCCACGATCATTTTTTAATTCGAAGTGGAAGTTTTCGTTAACTCTGTTTAATGTAATTTTCATATTATCCCCTCCCCAACCCTCTCGCCGCGGCGAGAAGGGAGCCAAGACTGGAGGTAAGTCCCTATTTAATTAGTATATAGTTTTTATATTCATTTTAGACCCTCTTTATTTAGAAATCATAAATCGTTGATCTAAAATCTTATATTCCCCCTTCGGGGGTTAGGGGGATTTTACCCCTTATCCGAAACCCTCAAAATATCTCCAAAAACACCTCTCGCTGTCACTGCCGATCCTGCTCCTGCTCCTTGGATTACAATTGGTCGGTCTCCGTACGATTCTGTGTAAATTTCGAAGAAAGAATCAGAACCTTTTAATCCACCTAATGCAGTGTCCATAGGTACTGATACTAATTTTACTTCTAGATTTCCTTTGTCGTACTGCAAGTCACCAGACAGTTCGCCTATGTAACGCAGTACGTGATTTGGTTGCTGTTCTGACTTTATTTTATCATAAATTGGATCGAATTCTTTTAGTTTCGTCAAGAAATCAGCAGCAGATCCTTCACGTAAATGCTCCGGAATTAGATTCTGAATTTGCACTTCGCTAAACTCATTTTGCAAGTCCAATTCTCTCGCCAAAATCAATAATTTTCTACCAACATCATTTCCACATAAATCTTCTCTTGGATCAGGTTCGGTGAATCCGTTGTCAATTGCTTCTTTTAATATTTCGCTAAAAGGCACGTCTTTGGCAGAGAAATGATTGAATAAATAACTTAATGTTCCAGAGAATACTCCTTTGATTTTGGTGATATTTTCACCCGAAAGGTGCAATAATTTTATAGTATCTATTAATGGTAAACCTGCACCAACATTGGTTTCATACAAATAACTTTTTTGATTTTTTTCTAAAGTTGCACGTAGCTCTTTATAAAAATCATACCCCAACGTATTGGCTACTTTGTTGGAAGAGATTAAATCAAATCCGTTTTCGGCTAGCGTAATATAATTTTCAACAAATGACCCACTCGCTGTATTGTCAACAGCAATTAAATTGGCCAAATGATTCTCTTTAGCGTAAGCGATAATATCTTCAATAGCATATATTGCGCCGTTACTCTGAATTTCGCTTTTCCAATTTGGCGAAATACCGTTATTGTTCAGCAATACACTTTTTGAATTGGCTATGGCAAAAATATTCAATTTAACACCTTTTCTTTTTTCAATAGCATCCGCTGATTCCAATATCTGATTGATCAAGGTACCCCCCACTAATCCATGACCAAAAATGGCAATATTGATTTTTTTTGCTACACCAAAAATTTCACCATGAATTACGTTCAACGCTTTTTTAAGTTCTGTTTTTTGAACTACCAAACTCACGTTTTTACCCGTTACGGTATTATTGAACAGGATAGGCACAATATTATTACGAATCAAAGCAGTGTATGGCTTGTGGAAGGTGCTCAAATCTTGCCCAATGATCGAAATCACCGAGACATTGTCAGTTACCGAAATCTTATTCACATCTTTCGAATAGAAATCATTTTCGAATTCTTTTTCCAATTCGATCATGGCTTTGGTAGCTTCGTTTGAATTTACAACCAAACCAATTCCCCGCTCAGATGATCCTTGTGAAATGATGCTCACACTGATATCATTGTCTCCCATTACTCTAAAAATACGGGCATCAACACCCGTTTTTCCAAGTAATCCGCGTCCTTCCAAGTTAACCAAAGCCACATCCTCAAGTACCGAAAGGGTTTTAATTCCTTCTTTTGCTGAATTGGCTGTGATTAATGTTCCTTGATTTTCATCGTTGAAGGTATTCAAAATACGCAGCGGAATATTTTTTTCTAATAGTGGAATAATCGTTTTGGCGTGCAAAATATTGGCACCAAAATTAGCCATTTCATTCGCTTCATTATACGACAAATGCTCTATTTTTTTAGCATCCAAAACCATTTCGGGGTTGGCAGTATAAATTCCGTCCACATGTGTATAGTTTTGTAACTCTTCGGCATTAATGTAATTGGCTATTAATGAAGCTGTGTAGTTACTTCCATTTCGGCCTAAAGTAGTGGTATCATTTTTTGCATTCGATGCAATAAAACCAGTAATTACTAATACCGAATCTTTGTTTTCTTTAAAGATCTGAATCACATTTTTCTTCGAAACAGCGTCCAAAGGTTGAGCATCACCAAAATTAGAATCGGTTACGATCAAGTTTCTCGTATCTGCTAGTACAGCCGGAATCCCTTTTTGATTCAATAAAAACACCAACAACTTAGCCGAAAGCAATTCACCCTGTGCTAAAATTTGATCTTGAATTTTGGCACTGAAATCACCAATAAGGCTCACACCTTCAAACAATTTGTCTAGTTTTTCAAATTCTGCCGTAAAATCAACACCTTCATAACCATCTATTTGATAGGCTTTGAAACTGTCTAGTAACGGTTTATAATTTCCGTTTTTGGCAGCAATGGTCAATATATCATCAAGCTCATCAGTAGCGTTCCCTCTTGCAGAAACGACGATGGCTATTTTTTCTTCGTTTTGAATTTTATTAACAACAATATCCAATACATTATTGATCCCTTCGCCGTTTGCCAACGATTTACCGCCAAATTTTACTATTTTCATCTGTTTTTTATTTTTGAAAACAACTTCTAACAAATTGTCTAATTGTTCGTATTCCATCAAAAAAGCGTCATGCCCGTGCTGGGAATCAATTTCGCTATAGAATACATTATTTTTAAATTTTTTAATTTCCATGTAGGTCTCTTTATTCTCCTTTGCTGTAAAAAACAAATCCGAATTGATTCCTACGATGTATATATTGGCATCTACCTTTGAGATCACCGACTCAAGCGATTCACAATTGCGCGTAATATCAATGGTTTTTAAGAGTTGGTTCATCATTTTGTAGGCCGAAAGCTGAAAACGTTTCCCTAATTTCTCACCGTGGTAGTTTAACCAACTTTCTACCTGAAAGGTTTCTAACTTTTCGGTGGTATGTCTATTGAATTTTTCTTTGAACGACTCTGGTGTACGGTAGCACAACATGGCGTGTATACGAGCGTCCTCAATAGGTTTTTTTGAATTATTCAAGATTTGCTCTTGCAAAAAGCAATTGGCAATTAACCAGTCGGTCGATTTCCAGTCGGTTGCAATGGGGATAAAATTATCAGCTAGTTTTGGTTCTAATGCCAAAATCTCCCAAGCAATTCCGCCACCAACAGATCCTCCGATCAAGGCAAACAAATGGTCAATTTTTAAGTATCGAAGACCTTCTACAAAGATGCGAGCAATATCTCTGGCAATAAAATCATGATACTCTTCGATAATTGGTGAATTAAAACCATTCCCTGGAACATCAAATGCTACGATGGTATATTTGCGAACATCAATAGTTTTTTCGATTCCAACCAAATCATTCCACCAACCTGTTTCTCCAATTACTTGTGAGTTACCCGTCAATGCGTGATTGATTAGGATAATAGGAGCGGTATGCAAAGGCGCACCAAAGACTTGATACGACAGATCAAGCGAAGGGTATTTTGCACCGTTTTCGGTAACAAAATTTGATATAATAAGATTTAATGGTTTATTTTCCAACTTCAAATCGTGTTATTGATGATATATGGAAATGGTATAAGAAAAAGAAAGAGTAGCATAAACGGGCAGTGTTTGCTTTGTTATCTGTCCACATAAGTTTGTGGTAGAATGCAGCACCTTCTTCGATGAATCGAAGGGTTGCTAAGGCGTCATCGGGTCTAATCCCTCGTCCTTTCTTTATAACATTTCAATACGTTTATGAACATTTAAAAGACAAAGAAACCACTATTTTTTTTAACAAACAAATTTTACCGACTTTGATTTTTATACAAAATCGACAACAAGCAAAAACGCAAGTAAGAACTGAACTATTAACCTCAGAGACTACTTGCGTTTCAATCTAAATTTCTAAAATACTTTTTATATAAATAGTGTTTCATTTTCCTTAGAGTACATTAATAATAATGTGTCGACCACATTTTTTTGGCCTTTTGACTTGGCATTTGCTGTTGTTCCAAATCTAGTGTTTGTTAACTCTACAGTTGTTCCAGCTTCTAAACGGCTGCCTCTCCTGCCCCTTAATAAATTGATTGCTCCGGTGATGATTCTTCTTGTGCTCATAATCTTAGCGTTTAATTGGTTTTACTTTACTCTTTTATTTGTTTGTTTTTATTATTGATATTCTTTAATCTTTCTGAAATACGAAAAAAAAACCCTTTTGGTTTTGGATACCAAAAGGGTTTATTGTTATAAACTTTTCTTTTTGGTATCAACAGACGAGCTTCTGCGTATGAAACACAGCAACCGTCGACATCTTATATTTTAAAGTACAAATTGTAACCATTTATTATTGATTGAATTTCTAATTTCTTCACTTTTAAACAAAAAAGCCTCCCGATTTCTCAGGAGGCTTTTGCTATATTTTTAATCTTATTTGACTATATAAATTATGCAATCGCACTCCTGCGGATTTCCTTTGATTGAAAGACTGATTTTTTACAAGTAATAAAATTCATTTTGTTTTTCTTTTGTTTCACAAAGATATAAATAAATGTCAATTCTCAGCCATATTTTCCAAGAAATTTAACCTTAATTACACTAATTAACAGTTAATTGTATTTTTGATTCAAAATTTTGATAGTATTATCAAAAAACAAATCAGTTAAGAGCTTTTTCTTCAAGTTCCTTTTAAAACTTCTCTATTCCGCTCCCTTGATTTGACGGTTCAAATGTACGATCAAAATCCAATTTGAATGTTATTTATACTTTACCAAAGCGTTATCATAAGGTATCAAAAACAGCTTTCAAATCCGCTTTCAAATCTTCGATATTTTCTAATCCAACCGAAAGGCGAATTAAATCTTTCGAAACCCCTGATCCCAGTTGTTGCTCCTCTGACAATTGTTGGTGTGTTGTGCTTGACGGGTGTATGATTAATGATTTTGTATCTCCAATATTTGCCAATAGCGAAAATAATTTTGTGTCATCGGCAACTTTTTTAGCCGCTTCAAATCCACCTTTTAATCCAAAAGTAACCAAACCATTTTGACCGTTTGGCAAGTACTCTTTTGCCAAGTCATAATATTTACTTGATTTTAATCCAGGATAGTTTACCCAAGCTACTTGGTCTTGTCCTTCCAACCATTCGGCCAATGCCAAACCGTTTTCACTGTGTCTTTGAACACGTACCGATAATGTCTCTAAACCTTGAATGATTTGAAAAGCACTTAACGGGCTCAATGCTGCACCATAATCACGTAATCCTTCGATTCTTGCTTTTGCAATAAAAGCGGCTGCTCCAAGTGCTTCATGATACACCAAACCGTGGTAACCTGCATTTGGTTCTGTAAATTCAGGAAAACGTCCGCTGCTCCAGTCAAAAGTACCCGCATCAATAATAGCCCCTCCAAGAGACGTACCGTTACCGCAAATATATTTGGTCAAAGAATGAATTACAATATTGGCTCCATGTGCAATGGGGTTCAACAAAGCCGGAGATGCTACGGTATTGTCTACCATAAAAGGTACTTTCAAAGCTTTGGCTACAGTAGCAATCGCTTTCAAGTCCAATACATCTAGTTTTGGATTCCCTAAGCTCTCCACAAAAATCACTTTGGTATTCTCATTCGCTGCTTTCTCAAAGTTTGCTGCATCAGAGGGATCAACAAACGTGGTTGTGATTCCTAAACGAGGTAATGTCGAATTCAGTAAATTAAACGTTCCGCCATACAAACTGCTTGATGCCACAATGTGGTCACCGGTTTTCAACATAGTCAATAAAGCTGTAACAATTGCTGCTGTACCCGATGCCGTTACCACAGCACCAATACCGCCCTCAAGCGCTGCTAAACGTTGTTCCAAGATATCATTGGTTGGGTTGTTTAATCGGGTATAAATGTAACCCGCCTCAGCCAAACCAAATAAATTAGCCGCATGTTCAGAATTATTGAAAACATACGAAGACGTTTGGTAAATAGGCACCGCTCGTGTTCCTGCGTGTTTGGTCACATCGTGTCCTGCGTGTAATGCGTTGGTTTCAAATTTTAAAGTACTCATGATTTATTTATTAGTGTATTAGTATCTATTTCAAAAAAAAAGCCTTCCAATTTCTCGGGAGGCTTTGCCATATCAATATACTTCATATTAGGCAATAGTAAGACTCCAGAACGATTTCTGTTTGGTCATCCACATGCAAAACGAAGTTGATTTCATCTTTTTAACAATTTTTACCCAAATTTCTTAAACTATTTCCATTTATCCAAATGATTTTAGATTAATTAACAATTTACTTAAATGAATTCGGGAACGGAAGGATTTCGTTTCTCGTCTATAACGCTACTACTCTAAACTATATTTCTTGACTTGGCTATCACAATCGCAAGGATGCCTTCCGAAACTTCGGTATGATCGGGAGTGTTTTTTGTTTATTATTTGTAGGAAAGTTTTAATATATTTGGAGAGAAAATGAAACATTCGTAAAGCTACATAGTTTTGTGTGAATGTAAGCGAAGGTTTGTTTCGATTAAATAAAAGATAGCAGAAATTATAACAAAAAAATGAAAAATGAAAATCAAAAATTTATTAGTATTAGCAGTATCGCCTTTATTTCTTAGTTGTGTAATGGTTATGAATAAAATCGAAGAACTAAAACCAATAGAAAATTATTCAACCGAAAACATTATCATTGAAGATAAAAAGACGATGGATGTTGAAATTTTATTCATAAATGACAAATCGGTTAAGACAAAATTAAAAGGAGAAACCAATCTTTTCGATAAAACTTTATTGAACGAAACTTCAATTAATAAATATTTTGCGATTTTAGATAACGAAGGGAAAAAAAACTACATCTCATATGAGCTCGTTAAAAATATGACGTTTAAGGATTTAAAAGGAAACCTAAGAACTTTCGTAAATCGTGGCAATATGTTCAAATCCTTACAGGAAGTAATTTATGACGGCAAAATTAAGTGGTTCATAGAATATTATCCTCAGGCGTATGACCAAAGTGTTCAAGTCAATAACCATTTTGTTAACGAAAACAATCAGACAGTTGTAGTTGGTACATTCAATAATATGAAAAATAAGCTAAAAGAAATTACATCTTCAAAACCTGAATTAATAAATATGATAGATGAAACTGAAAAATTCAGTACCGAAGCGGTAATTGAAATTTTAAAGAAATATGAAGAATAACAACTTCTGCCACCCGTCGAATGTCAAATTGATAGGGCTTGATCTAATTCGAAAATAATTTTGTGCTTAAAATTTAGTCATTAACCGAACGATTAGGCTAGCCTTAGCCGACAAACTGCCAACCGAAGTTAGAAGAAACTCTAGGGAAATCGTATATAATAATAAATTATGAAGAAAACATTAATTCTACTAATCTTTATATTAAACATAAGTTGTTCTAATGATTCAATAAAGGATGAAAATAGTAGTATCATTGAAAGTCCAAATAAAATTTCTCTAAAGATAAATGGATTGAGTACGACAGAAGATATTTCAGAAATTAGTTCGTTTTTTAGTTGTGATAGAGACTTAAACGTGACAGTGACATCTAAAAAGAATTTTGTTACAGATGATTTGATAGTTATGAACCTTACAAAAGAGGGCACATTAAAATCGGTTTATTTTGTAGACAAGAGCGGACATTCTCGTCAAGATTATTACTCTCCTGATTTTATTCCATCTTCAACAATAACAATTTCTGAATTTGAATTTATAGATAACACAAAACTTAAATTTAAGTTTTCGGGACAAGTTTTTAAAAAGAAACATAGTTTGTTGGAACCAAATGAAACTATCACTATTGAGGGAACTGTCCAAATTAAAAAATTCATAAACAGTCAATGTAATACTTTTGTAAACTATATGACTTTGAATAATGACATAAAATTATCAAATATCAGCAGAATAAATCAAAATGATCAGCAGAACTCAATTGTAAGCTATGAAGGAACATCATTAAATGGTTATAATATTGTATTAAAAAATATTAAACAAAATTTATTAGAAATGCCATTAGGAACTTATTCTTTTTCAAACAAAATGACAAATGACAAAATAGAGTTCAGAAAATATATTGGAATACCAAAATCTTTTTCAACTACAATTTTAATTCCAACTGATTGGACTTTATACGAGACACAAGGCAGCTTCACTATCACGGAAAAAACTACAATAAACGGGCTTCAAGTGGTTAAATTAAAACTAAATTTTACAGCAACGAAAAATGGAACGGTGGAATATAAATTTACTAACTCAGATTTCATAACGGCGTATTAAAAACGGCTATCTGCCAACTACGATTTACATAAATGACGAAAAAAAACGGAGAATTCAAATAATAAATATAGTTAATGACAAAATATAAATTTTTAATACTATTGATTTTAACTTCAATTTCCGCAATGCATTCTCAACATAAAATAAAAGAAACGTTTGCAGAAACGTTTGTCCCATTCGTTGAGATTTATTCGGAAAAAGGAGATTTGATAGGTATCACTGATATCAATGGGGCAATTTCTTCAGAATTGGAAAATAAAATTCTTATTTCCAAAGCAACTAATCTGACTTTTGTAAATAGTTTGTACATAACAACTTCTTTGAGTAGAGAAGAATATAATAACACACAAATTATATCTATAAAAAGAATTTTTACAGAATTAAGTGAAGTTGTCGTAACTAAGCCCAAAACCTATAAATATTTGAAATTAAAAGGATATTTTAGGAGTCTTCAAATAAATGAAGATAGACCACATTATTTTATCGATGGAATCGCTGAAATATACATTTCATTAAAGTCAGGTAAAACAAAGTTGAAAATTATTTCTAATCGTTCATTTGAGAATAAGTCAGTACACCAATTAAGTAATACTTTATTTTTTATGGTTGCAGGTGTTCCTACATTTAATGAATTTTCAAATTTTAAAAATCTAAACGATGAATATAATTTAAAAACGCTGAACAATTCTCAAACAACCATCTTAGACAAAAAAACAAGTTTTGAAAAAGGTACAATTGCTAAAGTAGATGATAAAGTTAACTTACAATTAGAAATCATTTCGGAATCAAAACCTAAAATAATGAAAGCTTTAGGAATGGAAACAGACTATAACAATTATACAATAAATTCAATTTATGACAGTAATGAAATTCAGAAAATAAATTCAGAAAAGATTATTTACTATAAAGAAATCAGAAGTTATAATATTAAAAGAAAAGAAAAAGAGAAATTTCAAAAAGTAGAAGCGACACACGAATTTTTTATGCTGGAAAAAGAATATGTAAACGAACTAGAAGCTAAACAATTCGATTATTTTTTCTCTTTCAAAAAACCAAGTAAATTCAATGAAAGATACTGGAAGAAAGTCGATAATCAGTATTATCAACCTTTACCGAAATCAATAGAAAAATATATTGACGAAAATTTAATACTCATCGAAAAGTAAATAAAGCCACTATCTGTCAAAAGCAATTACAAGATATTTGAATTTCAGACTGAATTTAAAGATGGTTTTGTACTTAAAAAATTTAGCCATTAGCAGAAAGATTAGGTTAGCTTTAGCGGCCAAGCGTTAACTCTGACTTCCGACAATAACATAGTGGCAAACCGTAGGTGCAATTTTAAAAAAATGGAGAATATCAAAGAAAAATTAAAATATATAATATATTGGACTATAATTTTTATTGTTTCAATTTCAATGATTGTATATGGAATTGCAAAGCCTAGTCAATTTGCTGATTTAACAAATTCTACAAGTACCAACCTATCCCAAGGTCATAAGGTTATGTGGAGTTTTTATTCATACTCCTTAATTTATCCAATTATTATTGGTCTCTTTGAAATTGTTGGTGGAATTACTTTACTATTTTACAGAACAAGAATTTTAGGTTGTATTCTTTTAACAGTTATACTTTCAAATGTAATTATTCAAGATTTTGTTTATAAAGTAACAGCATTAAATTCCGCAATATTCTACCAAGTTTTAGTATTAATTATACTATTATTTGATTTTAAAAAGTTGAAAAATACAGTAATGGAATTATTAAAATTTCAAAATAAAAAAAAGAATTTACTTTTAATGATTATTGCTCTATGTATTGCTTTAGTCATCAAATTTTTCGAAACAAAAATATTATAAAAAAACAGCACCTAAAACCTTTGCTTTCATTCGACCTGAAAAGCCAACTCCCGAGCGATAGCAAACAGATGCAGTAATGAAACCATGATTCAATCCTTCGGCTGTCGCTCAGGACTGCCTCACCGCTCTACTGTCATCAAATCGAAAACAATGAAAGGAAATTTATCTTTATAATCTACCTAAAAACAGCCACCCATCAAATCATAGCCTCAAATGAATAAACTACAAATTTTTCTTCTAGTGTTACTTATGATTTCGAATGCCGTTCTGAGTCAAACAAGCGAGAGTTATGTAAAAATGGCCAACACAGCGTATGCTACAGGGAACAAAGACAAAGCAAAAGAATTATATGCAACCGCTGCAGATATGAATAACCCTGACGCACATTATGCGCTCGCATATAAGTATGTAGTGACAGATGAGGAACGTATTTTCCATTACTCGGAAGCGGCCAAAATGGGACATCAGGAAGCTGTTGGAGCAATGTTTGAGGCTCTTTTGTTTCGTGCCAACAGCCTAACGCTAGCAAATCCAGAACGAGCACTCGAAATATATAATCAAGCAAAAGCTCAAAATCCGTCAATAGCTATTTTTAATGAAAAAGGGTATGTCTCAACGGTGAAAAAGTGTGTCGAAGCAGGACCTTTTGATGCAAAAAAATTTATTGAACAATACAATATTAAAGATAGCGAACTGAATGGTCCATATAGTATTTGGGAATTGGCGGAAGAAGCCTCTCGCAACGGACGATTTGGCAAGCCTAATACAAAACTGGTTTTACAACTAGTGAGCCGAGGAAGCTTTGTACCTGCTGAATTGGAGTTTGCAGTAGATTCTATTTATAAAAACTGGAAGACCAACAAGCCCTTCCTATTTAATATTTGTGATTATGTAAGCAGCGGCAGTGGATTATCTTACTGCTCAGCAAAAGCAGAGAAGCTAGCCAAAAAAGAGTATAGTATTCGAATTGAAAAGCTTACGGCTATATTGCAGCACAATGCTGGTGATTTATTACTACCTACCTTCACTGTTACCGAAAAATTTATTGAAGAAAAAGCGTGGAAAGAAGAGTTACATGGTGGTTCGGGATACGCTGCTTGGACTAGATGGTCAATAATGGAACAAAAGAATGACTATTTGGATTTGGTTGAAAAAATAAATAAAGGCATTCAACCTGACTCCCTTTTCAATCATAAAGACGCTGACCGAAAACTTAATGAAACCTACAAACGGGTTATCATTCGATTAAAGAAAAAACCAATAACCGATTTTAACGCAGCGGTAGATGCTGATGGATTGCGTTCGGTACAGCGATTGTGGATCAAATACCGAGATACCTCAGCGATACTTTTTCACCAAATAGCTCCTTCAATAAGTGAAGCCGTTTGGAAAAACTGGTTAACTGCCATTCGAACCAAAGAAATCAATCAAATAGGCACGTTTCAAGAATAGTTTAATTTTCGTTCAAGCTAAAATTGCAGGTAACATTGAAGTACCTAACTTTAAAATAGAAACAAAAAACGATGCTAAGGCAAACAACTGACTCCAGGGTCATTTTTGTTCGTCTTAGCATCGCTGTTATACTATTGCTTTTGGCCGTAGCTTATTTTTGTAAATTATCCCATTGTTGGATAATCAGTATATCCTTGTGCTCCTCCTGTGTAAAAGGTACTTTCGTCCCAAGTTGCTAAAGCTGCATTTGTTTCAAAACGAGCTACAAGATCTGGGTTTGAAATGAATGGTTTTCCGTAAGCTACCAAATCAGCATTTCCTTCTTCGATTACTTTATTTCCTTTTTCTTGATCAAATCCTGCGTTAATCATCAAAGTTCCTTTGTACAATGGACGGAAATGTTTTGCGATTTCAGTTACTGCAAAAGGTACTTTCGAAACATCTGTAAATGGTTCTGATAAATGCACATAGGCCAAATCATAATCATTTAGTTTATTGATGATATATTCAAAAGTTGGAATAGTATCTTTGTCCACTTCCATTCCAAACATATCGTGACATGATGGATTGAAACGTGCTCCAATTTTTTCTTGAGGTACAACTGTTTTCAAAGCATCTAAAACTTCAAAAAAGAAACGCGCTCTGTTTTCATAACTTCCTCCATACTCATCTGTTCTAGTGTTAGAACATCCGTTGAAGAATTGTTGAAACAAATACCCGTTTGAAGAGTGAATTTCGACACCATCAAAACCAGCTTTCATTGCGTTTGCTCCTGCAGTTTGAAAATCTTTGACTACTGCCTTAATGTCTTCGATTGATAATTCTCTTGGCGTCACAGTATCTTTGAAACCTTCGTAGGTATACGATTGTGCGTTTGGATTGATTGCAGAAGCCGAAACTGGCAATTCTCCGTTATGAAAATCAGGATGCGACATACGTCCTACATGCCATAATTGAATGAAGATTTTACCACCCTTGTCATGGACACGTTTGGTTACTTTTTTCCAACCTTCTACCTGTGCATCTGTGTAGATCCCCGGTGTGTTTACATAACCTACTGCTTGTGCAGATACTTGAGAACCTTCTGTGATTAACAATCCTGCCGTAGCGCGTTGTTCATAATACAATCCTTCTAGTTCGGTAGTGGCTACATTACCTTCGCTTGTCGCTCTACCACGTGTCATAGGCGCCATTACGACTCTATTGTTAAGCGTTAGATTTGTGCTTTCGTATGGTTTCAATATATTTTGTGTGCTCATATTGTCTTTATTTTGTGATTTATTAGTACTACAAAATTAGAGCAAGCATACTCAAATTTAATTGACCTAAGTCAATTAGGACTTCTTTAACTTTTGTCTAGCTCGGCTGAGATTCTCGGCTGAGACACCAAGATAATTAGCTATATCGTAGTTGGCTACTCTGTTTTCTATGGTTGCATAGGATGCACAAAAATCAACATAGCGTTCTAAGGTGTTTTTTTCTTGACTGGATAAGATTCGTTTTCGCTGCGAAATAAAAGCTTCGGTAACTAAGATTCTGAAATAGCGCTCAAAAATGGGTGCTTGCGCTAAGACTTCTTCTAAACTTTCAGTGTCTAATGCCCATAATTTGGCCTCTTCAATCGCCTCAATATAAATAGTAGAAACCTCTTGTTTATAAAAAGCTTCAAAATCTCCAATCCACCAGTTTTCGACTGCAAACTGCAAAATATGTTTATTCCCTTTGGCATCCATATAGTACGCCTTCAAACAGCCTTTGATTACAAAATATTGTTCTTTGACGGGATGCCCTGGTTTAAGCAAAAAAGTGCCCTTAGTAATATGGCGTTCCTTTAACTTCGCACAAAATTCTGCTACCTCATCATCTGTTGGATTTATATGTTTTTTGACATGATTCGTTATTGATGCTTGCATGCTACAAATATCATAAAACGAATTGCTTATTGCAAGACAAATAGTATTCCTATAGGATCATTCGAAAATTAAATTCAAACCGCCTTTTTTTCTTTCGATAATAATAAAAGACACTAAGTACGGCAACTTCTTTTTCGATTTTTGCTCCGTCAAAAATTTCACTAACCAAGGTCGTTTCTTACCAGTAATTATTTTCTTGTTTAAAAGCCTTATCAAATGCTTCAAATGATGCTAGACTTGCTTCAATTGTGCTTGATTACAAATGCGGTTGGCTATAGTTTTGTCTTGCTACACAACCAGTAGCTTGTTTTAAAACTAACCTTTAACCAAAAGAGTATGAAAAATGTATTCGTAGCACTTGCTACATTTATGACAATGGCATCTTGCAGCCAAGATGCGGCAGTACCTACAGAAGTTGCAGCACAGACAGAAACAATTGTTTCAAAATCACTAAAAAGTAAAGCGGTGACTCAAAATGGCACCACGACTATTACCGAGGATTATGGAACCTATCAAGATCCAAATTACCAATGGGCCTACATTCAAAATAATATTTGGTCGGCCTCAATTGGCGATACTGGTGCCGACAGAGGACAATTTATTTGGTACAAAAACATAAATAGCTGGGGTGTTCAAGCCTACACAACAACGGGAATCTTCAGTTACAGCGGTGTAAAATCATACCCAAGTTTGGTGTATGGCCGTCACTATAATAATGTATCTCAGAACAAAAATGGTTTTCCGATTAAAATTAGTGCTATAACTAAATCTTATGCGGCAGAATGGAATGCGGCGGTGTTGGATGATGGTGGATCTGGCGCGGTATATAATGCGAGTTATGACATTTGGTTTGACCCAAGCAATACAAACACTGGTACCAACAAATACGAAATTATGATTTGGACATTACGCAAGAATCAAAACCCAATCAATGATTTAGGTTTTGGAGTAAAGTTTAAAGCCAATCAAAAAATTGGCAATTATAATTTTGATGTCTATAAAGGAAGTCTAGATAATGGTAAACAACAAGTTTTGACTTTTATCCTAATTAACGGTAATGGAAACTTCAATGGAAACATAAAACCTTTTATTGATTTTGCTAGCGGATCTTTGTCCAATAATTGGATGGCAAAAACTAACTATCTTACAAGCATACAAGCCGGTTTTGAGATTTGTACAGCAGGTACCAAAACCAAGAAAGCCAATTTTGTAACGAGTAAATTCAGTTTGGCATTGTAGTACTACCGATTTATTTATTTTTTTCGAAAACAGTATAGGGCTTGACTTTTTAACGAAAGTCAAGCCCTTTTTTTTCGAAAACAAAAATGGTTTTTATAACAAAAAGTAGTTTTTTAAGCTTAGAATAATTAACTATTGAATACCGACTAGTACAAAAAAAACTCTTATTTTTGAGAAACGCATTTGAATTTTCAAATGGCCCACAATCTCAAATCTACTAAATACCATGTTCCAAAACAATGCAATCGATTTTGATTTATTAAAAAAACGTGCTTATAATCTTAGATGGGCAACGGTGCCAGAAGGTGTTATTCCGCTTACGGCAGCTGATCCCGATTTTAAAAGTGCTCCCGAAATTGCAGAAGCAGTTTCTAAATTTGCCAAAGACCGATACTTTTGCTACACGCCTCCTGAAGGTTTACCCGAATTCAAAGAAAGTATTGCCTCCTACTTTCAAAGAAATAGAAATGTTCCAGTGCAACCCGAATTTGCTTTCCCGGTAGATAGTGCGGCATTTGGAATATACTTAACCTGCCAAGCTTTTTTGAGTATTGGCGATCAAGCCATAATTTTTGATCCCGTTGATTTTTTATTTCGATATTCCATTGAAACTGTTGGCGGTACCGCAGTGCCCTTCCCTATTCCTGCTGGGACAACCGATCTGGATTTTGAAGTGTTGGAAAAACTAATTACCACGCGCACCAAAATGATTTGTTTGTGCAACCCGTTAAACCCAACCGGAAAAGTATTTACCAAACAAGAACTCACCACACTTGGCGAAATAGCATGCAAACACAACCTTATTATATTGTCTGACGAAATTTGGAGCGATATCATCTTTAGTCCCGCCGTTTTTACTAGTATCGCATCATTGAGCGAAGCCATTCGCAATCAAACAATCACTATTACGGGCTTTAGCAAATCCTACGGGCTTGCGGGCCTGCGTATAGGAGCAGTCATTGCGCACAATCAAAAACATTTTGATTTATTGATGGCTATTTCACTCCACAACTCTACAGTGCATGGCGCAACAGTATTATCACAAGTAGCGGCTACAGCTGCTTTGAACGACTGTGGGTACTACCTAGACAATTTTGTATCTCACCTCACTAAAGTTCGTACGCTATTGGTGGACGAACTTAATAGTGTTCCAGGTTTTAACTGCATAGCACCCGAAGGTTGTTATGTCGCGTTTACCAATATTACTCAAACCAAAAAAAGTAGCCAAGAAATCTATGAGCTATTGTTGAAGGAGGCCAAAGTAGCGGTAGTTCCCGGACTCAAGCAATGGTTTGGCGAAGGTGCCGAAGGACATATTCGAATGAGTTTTGCCACCTCAGAGGAGGTATTACTTGATGCTATGAACCGCATTAAAAAAGTAATATCATGAAAGCAGTAATTATAGGTGGCGGTATTGCAGGCATGACCATGGCGTTGTTGTTACGCAAACAAAATTGGGAAGTAATCGTAAACGAACGTGCCGAAAGCATGCTCAACCAAGGACACGCCTTCTTGATGAGTGCCGATGGACTTTCGATCTTAGAACAATTTCAAAACGAGCAAAATTGCTGTTTGCAGAAACAAAACGTTAATTTATTTAGTTTAAAAAGACCCGATGGCG